>JBKPAK010000086.1:0-23894 GCA_046726415.1 Candidatus Methylomirabilota bacterium | reverse complement strand
GCTGGTGACGGGGGCCAGGATGGCCTTCGGCGATTCCTGGGCAGCGAGCTCGGCCACGACGGGGGCCCACACCTCCGCGCGGTACGGCGCGAGGACCGCGTTCTCGAGGAGCGCGATGCGAGTGGCGCCCCACTCGCCGAGCTGCTTCAGGCCTTCGTCACTCGCCTTGTCGGTCAGCCACAGGGCTTCCACCGGGCCGAGGCCCAGACGAGCGGCCTCACCCAGGACCTCCGCCATGACTTTCTTCGGGGCGCCCTTTCGATCGTCTTCCACGATGCACCAGATCGCACCAGCCATGTCTTTCGGGCCCCCTTCAGATTGCCTTGGCGTCTTCGCGCAGCGAGCGCACGAGTTCCTTGACGGCCGTTGGGACATCGCCCTGGATGATGCGCCCGGCCGCCCGCGGCGGCAGCGCCTCCAGACCAATCAGGCTCAGTTGGGGCGGCTCGACGGCGAGTCCGAGGTCGCCGGCCTTGAGATCTTTGATCTCTTTCTTCTTGGCGCCCATGATGCCCTTCAGTGTCGGGTAGCGCGGCTCGTTCAGGCCCTTCTGGGCGGACACCACCGCGGGCAGCGGCAGGTCGAAGATCTCGAGCCCGCCCTCCACCTGACGCCCGACCCGGATGGTCTTGCCATCGGCATCCACGGCTTCTTCCATGATCCAGGAGGCGCAGGGCCAGCCAAGGATCTCGGCGAGCTGCGCCATCACCGCGCCCATATCGTCGTCGATGGCCTGGCGGCCGCACAGCACTAGGCCCGGGGCCTCGTGCCTGATGGCGGCGGCGAGCGCGCGCGCGGTGGTGAGAGTATCGGCTTCGCCCCACGCGGGATCATTCAGGTGGATGGCCCGGTCCGCCCCCATGGCCAGCGACGAGCGCAGCGCCTCTTTGGCGCGGTCGGGACCGAGGGAGATGGCCACCACTTCGCCCTGGCCGCGCTTCTCCTTGATGCGCAGCGCCTCCTCCACAGCGAACTCGTCGTACGGCGAGACGATCCAGGTGATGCCGGCGGTCTCAATGCTCTTGCCGCCCCCAGCGATCTTGACTTGCGTCGCCGTGTCGGGAACCTGCTTGATGCAAACGACGATCTTCATGCACGGGCTCCTTCTAAGGAAATTTCAGCGCTCGCCTCGGGACGGCGGGGCCCCTGCCCCGCGACGCCACTGCGGCTCGCACCGCCACGAATTTCACCGCTCGTCATACTGAAGCTCCCGGGTTATGCGAAACCGATCGCCAGGGATAAACACGTGATCGAAGACAACAGCCTTCTCCCCCGGACCGTAGGACACGCGCTCCGACTCGAAGGCGGGCACCCCGGGACGGCAGTTCAGCTCGCGCGCGGCATGCCGTGGCAGCCGGACCGCTGACACGGTTTCCGTGGCGCGCACGATGACGATCCCGAGCTTGAACTCGAGAACCTCGTGCAACGGCGTCACGGAGAGATCCGCCTTGGCCACGTCCTCGCCCACGTGGGCCGGCAGCAGCGAGCGCTGAAGACTCATGGGGCGCCCATCGACGAGGCGCAGCCGCGTCAGCTCCAGGAGGCGCGCGCGGCGGGGCAGATGGAGGGCGTCCGCCTCCCGGCGGCCGGAGTCCACGAAGCGCGCGCCGAGCACGCGCGTGGCGACGTTCTCCCCCTGCGCGCTGAGATCGCCGGCCAGCCGGCGAAGCTGCAGAATGTCGTAGTCGACCGAGGGAACGGCCACGAAGGTGCCGAGCCCGTGCCGTCGTTCGATGAGGTGTTCGCGCTCCAGCATCTCCAGGGCCTGGCGCAGCGTCATCAGGGTGACGTCGAAGCGGCGGGCCAGAGCGCGTTGGGTCTCGAGCCGGGTGCCGGGCGAGAGATCACCACCCTGGATGCGCCCTCGAAGCGCGTCAGCGATCTGGAGATATCGCGGCGTCCGCCCGTTCACGGCCGACTCCCCTGTCGGTGTTCTAGAACACTCCGCCGTCGCGTTGCCAGCAAGCGCGGGATCTCGGAGAAGAAGCGAACGTCACGCCATCTGGCGCGCCACAGCGAGGCTTCTAGTGTAGTGCGGGTTCAGGCTCCGCCGCAAGCGGCCGGCCGTCGAGGTCGCGGGGCCCTTCGAAACACTGGCACGGCGCCGCCCGACTACGCCTGAGGGGCGAACTGGCGGCTCAGGTCGATGAGCGAGTCCAGCTTCTCGCGAGCCGCACCGCTGTCGATCGACTGCGCGGCAAGCCCCACGCCCTCCTTCAGATCGCGGGCCTTGCCGCCCACGACCAGGGCGGCCGTGGCGTTCATGAGGACGATATCGCGTCGAGGCCCGGCCTCGCCGGCGAGGATCTCGCGAACGATCTGCGCGTTCTGCTCGCGATCGCCGCCGCGCAGGTCCGCGAGGGTCGCCCGCGGCAATCCGAAGTCCTCGGGGCGGACCGCGAAGGAGCGCACCATCCCTTCCCGCACTTCCGACACGCGGCTCTCCCCGCTGTTGGAGATCTCGTCCAAGCCATCGGCACCGTGGACGACGAAGGCGCGCACCGTCCCCAGCTCGGCCAGCACGCGCGCCAGCTTTTCGGTGAGCGCCGGCGCGGCTACCCCGATCACCTGGGCGTTGGCGCCGGCCGGGTTGGTGAGCGGGCCGAGCAGGTTGAAGACGGTGCGGACGCCTATCTCGCGGCGGGCCGCCATCACGTGCTTCATGGCGGTGTGCAGCAGCGGGGCGTAGAGAAACCCGATGCCCACCTCGTCGATGCACTGGGCGACCTGCGCCGGGGTGAGCTCGAGGTTGACTCCCAGAGCCTCCACGACATCGGCGGAACCGCACAGCGAGGATGAGGTCAGACCGGACATGGAGCGATTGCCATGCTTGGCGACCTTGAGCTCTGCCCCGGCCACCACGAAGGCCGTCGCCGTCGATATGTTGAAGCTGCCGGAGGCGTCGCCGCCGGTGCCGCACGTGTCGATGAGCATCTCTCGGTCGGTGCCGGTGAGCGCGGCCACTTCCTCACCACGGGTCCGCACGCGGGCCACTTTCTGGCGCATGACCTGGGCAAAGCCGATGAGTTCTTCCACCGTCTCGCCCTTCATGCGCAGCGCGGTGAGGAAAGCCGCGATCTGGGCGTTGGTGGCCGCGCCGGACATGATGGCCTCCATGGCGGCAGCGGCTTCGATGCGAGTGAGGTCACGGCGCTCCACCAGCGCCCGGACGGCTTCGGTGATGATCGGACTCGTCATGACTGCCCTCCAGCGTCGCCGCAGTCAGGCGACTGTACCCTAGACGCGCGAAGTGCGCACCCACCACCAGGCTGCGGAAAAGCAGCCCGCGGGTTACTCCCCTCCGACTAGCCAAGGGCTTCACCCTTGATATCCCGTCGATGCGGGCATGGAGGTGACGACGAAGGTCGCTCGCTGCGCTCGCGCGGGGCTGCGCCCCGTCGTTGATCTTCGCGTGATCGGGAACGCCAGCAACCAAGCCACTCGCTGGCGGTCGCCGGCGGGCGCCCGCAGACACGTTCATGGCGGTACGCTCCCGGTATCTCACCACGCGGGAGGGCGCCATGAACGCGTTCTACGGGCATCACCAAGGTAGCATTCGGTTCGGGTACCGGTGCTTCGATCGGATTCTGCTCAACGGCGTGATCCAGCAAGGCCGCCTGATGACCAGAAACGAGTCCACAATTCTCGTTACCGACCGCATAACGGTCTAAAGCCCGAGGTAGGCCTGCTTGATGTCCTCGCTCGCCAGGAGCGATTCGCGAGAGCCGCTGAGTGCGACGCGTCCGTTTTCGAGGACGTAGGCGCGAGTCGACAGCTCCAGCGCCTTGCGCACGTTCTGCTCCACCAGGAGGATGGTCGTCCCCTCGGCGTTGATCCGCCGGAGATTGTCGAAGATGAGCTTCACCATCACCGGGGCCAGCCCGAGGCTCGGCTCGTCCAGGAGCAGGAGGCGGGGGACCGACATGAGGCCGCGCCCGACGGCGCACATCTGCTGCTCGCCACCCGACAGGGTTCCCGCGAGCTGCTCCTGCCGCTCGGCCAGTCGCGGGAAGAGCCCGAAGACGCGGTGCAGGGTTTCCGGTCTCCGGGCCCGGCTCTCCCGGGTGCGCGCACCCAGCTCGAGGTTCTCCCGCACGGTCATGGTGGGAAAGAGCTGGCGGCCCTCGGGGACATGGGCGATGCCACGCCCCACGATCTGCGCGGGCGTGAGCCCGTCGATGCGCTGCCCGTCCAGCGCCACCGTGCCGCGGCGCGGCCGGAGCAGGCCCGTGACCGCACGAAGCGTCGTCGTTTTGCCGGCCCCGTTGGAGCCGACGAGAGCCACGAATTCGCCGGAGGCGATCTCCAGCGACACGTCGCGCACCGCCACCATGTCGCCATAGGCCAGCTCGAGCGCCTCAAGCCGGAGCAGCGTCGACACTCGCCTCTCCCGGCTCGCCCAGATAGGCCTCGATCACGCGCGGATCATTGGCCACCTCGACCGGCCGGCCCTCCGCGATGGTCTCGCCGTAGTTGATGGCAATCACCCGCCCGGACAGGCTCATCACCGCGCGCATCACGTGCTCGATGAGCAGGATGGTGACGCCACTTCGGTTGATGTCGCGGACCAGCTCAACGATGCGCTCGGTCTCCGCGGCATTCAGCCCGGCCATGACTTCGTCGAGGAGCAGCAGCGACGGAGTCGTGGCGAGGGCGCGCGCCAGCTCGAGCCGCTTGCGCTCGGCCAGGGTCAGGCTTCCCGCGGGCTGCTCCATCTTCGGGGCCAGTCCCACCTGCTCTACGACGGCGCACGCGCGGGCCTGCGCGTGGGGCCGCCGCGGCTCGCGGACCAGCGCACCGACCTCGACGTTCGCGAGCACGCTCAAGTGGGGAAACGGCCGCACGATCTGGAACGTACGTGCCAGGCCCAGCGCACAGATGGCGTGCGGGTTGAGGCCAACGAGGGACCGCCCGCGAAGACGGATCTCCCCCCGGTCAGGAACGTGGAAACCTGAGAGCAGCCCAAAGACCGTGGTCTTCCCGGCGCCGTTCGGGCCGATGAGGGAGACGATTTCGCCCTCGCGCAACGTGAACGCGAGACCCCGTACCGCTTGCAGGCCGCCGAAGCACTTGGAGAGGCCGTGGACCTCGAGCAACAGCGCCGCCTCAGCCACGGGACCGCGCACTCACCAGACCGCGCAGATAGGGATAGGCGCCCTGGGGAATGAAGAGGACGACGAGGATCAGGAGGACCCCGTACGCGATGAGGTGGGCGCCGGCCCAACCCCCCTGGGCCAGGTAGTGGCGCGACATCTCGGCGAGCGGACTCAGAATGAACGAGCCCAGGATGGGACCGAGTAGCGTACCCGTGCCGCCCACGATCGGTCGGATGATGATGTCGACCGAGAGGGAAATGCCGAAGACGGAGTTGGGCTGGAGCGACAGGAGATAGAAGGCGTAAAACGTGCCGCCGACGCCGGTCAGGAAGGACGAAATCACCATGGCGGTCAGCTTGTGCCGGAACGCGTTCACCCCGAGAGCCTCCGAGGCCTCTTCGTCCTCGCGAATGGCCGCCAGGTACGCGCCGAGGCGGCGCCGCTCGATGAGCCACGCCACGCCGGTGGCCACCAGCATGAGGGTCAACGCGATGTAGTAGTGGGCCCGGTTGTCCCGGAACTGGAACTGCCAGGGATTGCCGGTGAAGCTGATGTAGTAGCCGATGGCCCCGCCCGTCACCTCGAGATTGCCGACGGCGATGCGGCACATTTCCGCGACGGCCACGGTGAGCAGGACGAAGTAGAAGCCGCGGAGGCCGAAGCGGAAGCCGAGATAGCCGATGAGGGCACCGAGAAGGGCGGCCAGGGCGCCGCCCGCGAACATGCCGATCCACGGTGTCAGCCCCACCCCTTGGGAGAGCATCGCCGACACGTAGGCCCCGATCCCCACGAACGCCGCGTGGCCGGCCGAGAGCTGTCCCGCGTATCCGCCCACAATGTTCCAGGCCTGGCCGAGAAAGGCATAGAAGAAGATGAAGATGAACACGCTGAGCAGATACGAACTGAGCATTGCCGGCAGCGCGACCAGGACGGTGATGCCGAGCAGCGCCGCCCACTTCATCGGGCGCCCCGGCCGAACAGGCCCGCCGGCCGGAAGAGGAGCACCACGATGAGGAGGGAGAAGCTCACCAGCTCTTTCATCGACGGGGCCAGGAACACGGCCCCCAGCGACTCGGCGACGGAGACGAGCAGCCCGCCCACGAAGGCGCCGATCAGGCTGCCCATCCCACCGATGATGACGATGTTGAACGACGTGACCGAGAGCTGGAGCCCGGTGGTGGGCTGGAAGGGCAGGATCGGCGCCACCAGAGCTCCGGCCGCCCCCACGCACGCCGCGCCCACGGCGAAGGCGACGGCATACACGCGGCGCACGTCAGTCCCGATGATGAGCGCCCCGTAGGGATTGTCGGCCGCGGCGCGGATGCTCCGACCGATATCCGTGTGGAAGAGGAACAGGGAGAGCAGCAAGGTGAGGGCGATGGCCACCGCGAAGGTGACCAGGCGGGCCACGTCCATGAAGAGGGGGCCCAGCCACACCGCCGACGCGCTGATGACAGAGCGGACGCGGTGGGGTTCGGGGCCGAAGACCAACAGCGCGGTGTTCTCGAGTACGAGGGCCACGCCCAGCATCAAGAGAATTTGCATCTCGTGGGGGGCGTCGATGATGCGATTGACGAGCCCGTGCTGGACGGCGAGGCCGAGGACGAATAGGGCGAGCGCGCAGACCGCGAAGGACAGGTAGGGATCTATGCCCAGGCGCGTGGCGAGCAACCACGCGAGGTACATGCCCCACACCATCATGTCGCCGTGGGCGAAGTTCACCACGCGCATGACGCCGAAGATCAGCGTCAGGCCCACGGCCATGAGGCTGTAGACGCCGCCGAAGAGCAGCCCGCTGATCAGCCCCTGGGCGACGAGGATCGATCGGCCTCCGCGCTGGCGCCTAGCGACATGGGGGGTCCGGATCGGGCCCCCCAGCCCCCCGGCGCGCATCGCGCCCCGGCGGAAGCCGGCGCGCCCCTCGATACTCCGTCATGCTCCGGGCCTACGTCTTGGGCCGGGGGAAGACGAACTTCTGGAGGGCGGCCTCCTTGGGCCATACGGCCACCGGCTTCTGGCCGAGGATTTCGATCATGGTGGGGATGGCATTGGGGTTGTCGCCGACCTCGTTGAAGGTGATGGGACCACCGTACTGCATGAGGCCCGCGGCGTAGTTGGTCTTCTTGAGCGCTTCCACGATGGCCTCTGGGTCCGTCGACTTGGCGCGCTCCAGCGCGTCGGCGATGACGAACATGCCGTCGTAGGAGTAGCCCGAGTTCGTGTCGAAAGTCTTGCCGGTCGCGCGCTTCTTGTACTCCTCGGCCACGGCGACGGTCTTGGAGTTCTTGAAGTTCGGCCACGGCACGCTGGCCATGACGTATTCCAGATCCTGCTTGAGCACCGCGAGCTGGCCGGCCTCATAGAGCCCAGGGCCGCCGGGGCTCACGATGCCCATCATCTCCACGCGCTGCTTGCGGATCTCCGGCAGCAACACCTGCGCGCTGGCCGGACGCGGGATGGGCGCGATCACGTCGGGCTTGGCCGCCTTGGCCCGAGAGACCTCGGTCGACAGATCTTGGGGCGGCTCGGGCCACGGAATGACGTCCACGACCTCCCAGGACGGCTTGGCCACCTCGTAGGCCGCTTGGAACCCCTTGGCGGCGTTCTGCCCATAGAGGTCGTTGCAGTACATCAGCACCACGCGCTTGGGTGAGACCCCGGCCTCCTTGAAGATCTCGATGAAGTACTGCACCGCCTTGCGCCCGAACGTGGAGCCCGTCGGGAAATTCCGGTAGACGTACTGGACCTTCTGCTGCCCTTCGCGGACAGCCTTGGCCACATTGGCGGTGATGGGATCGGCGGCGGCGATGTCCACCAGCAGGGGCACGCGCCGCTGCTGAGCCACGGGCACGATGGCCGCCGTGCTGCCCGAGTCGAAGGAGCCCATCAGCATCTGGGCGCCCTGGTTGATGACGCGCTCGGCCTCGGTGCGCCCCACGTCGGGCTTGGTCTGGGTGTCGCCGAGGAGCAGCTCGAGCTTGGCCCCTCCCAGTGATTTGATACCTCCGGCCGCGTTGATGGTGTCAGCGGCCATCTGCGCGCCCGCGCGGCAGGCTTGTCCGGGCTCGGCCAGAGGTCCCGTGACCGGATGGACGACGCCGATCTTCACCGTCTTGGCCTGGGCGCGCAGGGGAAGCGGAAATCCCGCGATCGCCGCGCCAGCCGCCGCGGTCGTGAGGAACGTGCGTCGGGTGGAACCACGCGTCGTCATGCCACGGCCTCCTTGCTGAGGTAGGGCGAATTATAGCTTCAACCAGGGGGTTCTACGGACGGATCCGTCGCCGCGGAACCCGCGAGCATGGAGGTGGGCGCCGGCGTGGTGGGCGTGCGCTCCGCGGTTCTTTGACCTGGCCGGAGCAGTATGGGAGCATTCCGTCAATTCCGCTCCAGACGACCTCAAGGAGACGGCCATGAACCTGTTGGATCCCGAGGAACTACGCCAGCTTCTGCCCGCCGAGACCCACGCCTATGCGGCGCCCATCCCGACCCAGAGCGTGTCGAGCGACGAGTTCATGCCGCGGCCGCAGACGCCGGCCCAGCGTCGCGTCGAGGCGCGCATCAAGGAACTGGGCACCGATCTGGCTCGAAAGCACGGGATGACGCGGCGACGGTTCCTTCAGACGGCGGCCGGCATGGCCGCGTCGTTCGTCGCCATGAACGAGGTCTACGGTTCGCTCTTCGACGTCAACCGCGCCGAGGCGCAGACCCCGGACATGGCCAAGGAGCGGGCCACGGCGTTGTCGAACCAGTTCGTCATGGACTGTCACACCCACTTCCTGCGCGACGACACGCGGATCATGGGCTTCGTGCGCGCGCGCGAGGCGGTGGGCAAGGCCGGCTGGAACCCGGCCCTGGCCGGCAAGCCGCAGACCATCGAGGATCTGAAGTTCGCCAACTACGCCAAGGAGATCTTCCTGGATAGCGACACCAAAGTCGCCCTGCTCTCGGGCTCGCCGTCGGACATTCCTCAAGATTGGTTCCTGACGAACGAGATGAAGGCGGAGGCACGCAACCGGGTCAACCGGGAAGCCGGCTCGCGGCGCATGCTCAGTCATGCGATCTTCACGCCGGGGCAGCCCGGGTGGCTGGAGGCGGTCGACCGCGCGATCACCGAGCTGAAGCCGGATTCGTTCAAGGGCTACACCATCGGGGACAACACCAACAAGGCCGTCGGCAAGTACCCCTGGCGGATGGACGACGAGAAGGTCGCCTACAGGGGCTACGAGAAGTTCTTGAAGGCGGGCCTGGTCAACGTGTGCGTGCACAAGGGCCTCTTCCCGCCCTCGGTCGAGCAGCAGTTCCCCCATCTGCTCGCCTACTCGGATGTGCGCGACGTCGGCAAGGCGGCCAAGGACTGGCCGCAGCTCAACTTCATCATCTACCACTCGGCCTACCGCTTCGCCGCCGGCGGCAAGGTGGAAGACGCCTGGGCGCAGTTCGAGAAGACCGGGCGCATCGAATGGGTGACCGACCTCGCGGAGATTCCGGCGAAGTACGGAGTCACCAACGTGTATGGCGACCTGGGACAGATCTTCGCACAGAGCACGGTGGCCGACCCCCGCGTGTGCGCGGCGATGATGGGTCAGCTCGTCCGAGGGCTGGGCGTCGATCACGTGGTCTGGGGCACCGACGCCATCTGGACGGGCTCGCCACAGTGGCAGATCGAGGCGCTGCGGCGGCTGGAGATCCCCGAGGACATGCAGAAAAAGTACGGGTTCGCGCCGCTCGGCGCCGCCACCGGGCCGGTCAAGAGCGCCATCCTCGGTGAGAACAACGCGCGGCTCTACAAGTACGAGAGGCGGGCCGCGCTGGCGACCGACCGCCTGGCGGTGGCGAAGACAACGTACGAAGAGAGTGGACCTGCTCGCACCAACCTCCGGTACGGATACGTCGTCCGCGGACGCGTTTAAGGAGATGGGGGGCCTCGACAGGGCCCCCCAACCCCCCCGAACGCTCCGGGCGCCGCGGCGCCGCCGGAGCGCCCCTCGACATCGCTCGGCAGGTGGGAGGGCCGACGCGGCTGGGCGCCCCTCGATGCCGCGCCACGCTCCTGGGGAGCTGGGGGGCCCGGAACTGGTCCCCCAAACCTCCCAGGCCCCCCAGGGCCCGGGGCGCCGTGGCGCAGCCGGGGCGCCTCTCAATACTCCCCGCGCTCGCTCGGTCTGGTCCCGCAAGCGTGCCGTGTCCGTCCAGTCCGCGCCGCGCCAGGAATGACCGAGCCACGCGGAAGACTGCGGTATCGCTACACTGCCGCGCTGGCGAACGAGATCGAGGCGCGCTGGCAAGATCGCTGGGAGGGCGAGCAGATCTTCGCGACCCCGAACCCGGTCGGGCCGCTGGCGGGGGGCTTCGAGCGGGTGAGCAACCAGCCGAAATTCTTCGTCAACGACATGTTTCCCTACCCGTCCGGAGAGGGATTGCACGTCGGGCATCCGCTCGGGTACATCGGCACCGACGTATACGCCCGCTATCTCCGCATGACCGGCCACAACGTGCTGCACACGATCGGCTTCGACGCCTTCGGGTTGCCGGCCGAACAGTACGCCGTGGAGTCTGGCCAGCATCCGCGTCTGACCACCGAGCAGAACGTGGAGAAATTCCGCGTCCAGTTCCGCCGGCTGGGGCTGGGGCACGACCGGCGGCGCGCGGTGTCCACCACCGACGTGTCGTACTACAGGTGGACGCAGTGGATCTTCCTGCAAATCTTCAACGCCTGGTACGACGCCAAGGCCGGTCGAGCGCGACCCATCGCCGAGCTGGAATCGGAGTACGCGCAGGGTGCGCGGCCCACTCCGGACGGTCGGAGCTGGCGCGAGCTACCCACCGTCGAGCAGCGGCGGATCATCGACAGTCACCGGCTGGCCTACCTGCATGAGGCGCCGGTGAACTGGTGTCCGGGGCTGGGCACCGTGCTCGCCAACGAGGAGGTTACCGGTGAGGGCCGCAGCGAGCGCGGGAACTTCCCGGTGTTCCGGCGTCCGCTGAAGCAGTGGATGATGCGGATCACGGCGTACGCAGACCGGCTGATCGACGATCTGGACCGTCTGGACTGGCCGGAGTCGATCAAGCAGATGCAGGGCAACTGGATCGGGCGATCGGCCGGGGTGAGCATCCGATTCCCGTCTCCGGCCGGGGACATCGAGGTGTTCACGACACGGCCCGACACCGTGTTCGGGGCGACGTACTTGGTGCTGGCCCCCGAGCACCCGATGATCCCAGTGTTGATCGCGGCACAGTGGCCAGTCCACGGCGTGAGTCCCAGGTGGACGGTCACGGCGCCAACCCCGGCCGAGGCGGTGACGGCGTACCAGCGGGAGACCGCTCAGCGATCGGAGCTGGATCGGCGGGCCGGCGACCGGGCCAAGACCGGCGCGTTCATCGGCTCGTTCGCCACGAACCCGGTCAACGGCCAGCAGATTCCGATCTTCATCGCCGACTATGTGCTGATGGAGTACGGCACCGGCGCGATCATGGCGGTACCCGGGCAGGACGAGCGGGACTGGGAGTTCGCCGAGATCTTCGATCTCCCGATCGTGCGCACCGTGCAGCCACCGGCCACCTTCGCCGGCAAGGCGTACGCCGGTGAAGGTCCGGCGATCAATGCGGGATTCCTCGACGGGCTGGGCGTCTCCGAGGCCAAGGAGCGGATCATCGCGTGGCTGCACGAGCGCGGCGTTGGCGAGGCGAGGACGACATACAAGCTGCGCGACTGGCTGTTCTCCCGCCAGCGGTACTGGGGCGAGCCGTTCCCGATCGTCCACGATGAGAACAGCCAGCCGCGAGCGCTGCCGGAGTCGATGCTCCCGGTGGAGCTGCCGGAGATCGGCGACTTCGCGCCGAGAACATACGACCCGAATGATGCCGAGTCCAAACCCGAAACTCCGCTGTCGCGGGCGAAACACTGGATCGAGATCGAGCTGGACCTCGGCGACGGGCCGAAGATGTACCGCCGGGAGACGAACACGATGCCGCAGTGGGCCGGCTCGTGCTGGTATGAGATCCGGTACACCGACCCCACCAACGACGCGCGCTTCGCCGACCCCGCCAACGAACGGTACTGGATGGGTCCCAAGCAGCCTGGTGACGTGGGCGGGGTCGACCTGTACGTGGGCGGGGTCGAGCACGCCGTCCTCCACCTGCTCTACGCGCGGTTCTGGCAGAAGGTGTTGTACGACCTCGGGCATGTCAGCGCCGAAGAGCCGTTTCGGCGGCTGTTCAATCAGGGCTACGTGCAGGCGTACGCCTATACCGATGAGCGCGGGGTGTACGTGCCGGCGGCGCAGGTGGAAGCGCGGGACGGCCTGTTCTTCTATCGGGGCAGACCGGTTGAGCGCGAGTTCGCGAAGATGGGCAAATCGCTGAAGAATTCGGTGACGCCGGACGAGATGTGTGAGCAGTACGGGGCCGACACGCTGCGGCTCTACGAGATGTTCACCGGTCCGCTGGAGCAGTCCCGACCATGGGAGACCAAAGCCGTGGTGGGCTCGTTCCGGCTACTGCAGCGAATCTGGCGGAACGTCGTGGACGAGGAGACCGGCGCCGTGCGAGTGGGCGATGGGGATGCCGACGGCGAGACTCGACGGATCCTGCACCGGACCATCGCCGCGGTGCGCGAGGGCTTTGAGACGCTGCGGTTCAACACCTCGATCGCGCGGATCGCCGAGCTGAATAACCACATCGTGCAGACCTGGCCGGACGGCGGGGCGCCGCGCGAGGTGGTCGAGCCGCTGGTGTTGCTGATCGCGCCGCTGGCCCCTCACGTGGCCGAGGAGCTCTGGTCGCGGCTGGGCCATGCCGAATCCCTGGCCTGGCAGGTGTTCCCGGTCGCCGACCCGGTGTACCGGGTGGAGGAGACCATCGAGGTGCCAGTACAGGTCAATGGCAAGCTGCGGTCGCGAATCACCGTGCCGGCGGACGCCGACGATGCCGCCCTGGAGCGGACGGCGCGGGCCGACGACAAAGTGGCCGCGCAGCTGTCCGGACGTACCGTGGCCAAGGTGGTGGTCGTGCCAGGGCGGCTGGTGAACTTCGTGGTCAGGTAGGTATCGAGGTGCGTTTGGCCTAGCCGTATGGTCAGTCAATCTCCGATCTGCGATACTCGCCGGAGATGACGGCAGCGATTCTTCCGTTCGTGCACGCTCAGGGCTCCTGGGGCGAGATCGGTCGCCAGGTCGGGCAGATGTTCGCGCCCTCCATCGAACGGCACCTCGAGGCCTGGACCCAACACGTCATTCGGCAGACCGGGTGCCCTCGCGAGGCCGTGGCGGCAGCCGCCGCGCCGTTCGCCCAGCCCATCCAAGACCACGCTCCGTTCCTGTGGGAAGAGCTGGAGGGCTTGTCACGTGGATCCGGACTTCCCATCTCGCGCCTGCTGATCCTGCAGGCGCGCGCCGAGGTGATGCGCGCCAGCAAGGCGAGCGCGCCCCCAGCCGTGGCGCTTGAATGCACGACGTTCGCGGCCACCGGTCGCTGCACCGCCGGCGGTGTGACCTTGCTCGGCCAAAACGTGGACCTGGTGCCGTTCGTCGAAGAGTTCGGGATCGTGGTCCGCCAGGCACCCAAGGACGCGCCGGCCGCACTCCTCTACACCACTGCGGGGCTCCTCGGTCACAACGGGCTCAATGAGGCTGGCGTGGGCGTCTGCGCAAATTTCATCGACGATCCCGGGGGTGGGGCGAGGGCCTCCCGCGCTATCTGCTCTCGCGGCTGGCATTGCGCGAGGAGAGCGCCGAGGCGGCCCGAGCCACTGCCCTGGCGCCGCCGCGGGCGGCGTCGCGAAATCTCTTGATTGCCGACGACCGCGGAGTGCTCCTCGACGTGGAGGCACTTCGTCGGGAGGCCGCCGTCATCCGGGGCGCCGACGGGTTGCTCGTTCACGCGAACCATCTCGAGGCCCCTGAATTCCAGGGATACGAGAAGGCCTCGGAGAATTCCCTGTCGCGGCGGGCTCGCCTCGAGCACCTCCTCGCCGGGGCGCCGACGCCGCTGACGGTCACCGATATTCAGGGGTTCTACCGCGATCACGCCAACGGGCCCCACAGCCTCTGCGCGCATCCCTTCCCGGGTCGAGATCTCCAGACCGTGGTCTCGGTGATCGCCGATCTCACTCACCGCGAGTTGCACGCCACCAAGGGCGCGCCCTGCCAGGCCCCCTACGCGACCTACACCCTCGCCACCTGCCGGACTGGCGCGATCTCGGTGGCCGTCCGTGACAATTTTCCGCCGGCCCTCAGTTGCTGATCGTTTGCGCCCTCACTCCGCCGTGGTCGGGTCGATCATCCTCCTGACCGCCGAGATGCGGTTCGCCGAGAAGCCGCCGCGCCGGGCATGCTCGCGAATCGCCTCCTCGTTCGGCGCGAGGTAGACACAGTAGACCTTGTCGTCGGTCACATAGCTCCGACCCACTGCACGTCTGGGCCTAGCTCGCGCAGTACTCCGCACGACTTCTGGGAGATGCCCTTCAGATCCTGTGGCGTCAGCGCACCGGCTCCTGGAATTTCGCGCTCGATGACGAACTTCGGCATGGTGGATCCTCCCTTCTGCGCGGGTGACCTCAGCGCGCGGTCAGACTATCACGAGCCCCGGCCCCGCGGCCGCGCGCGGGGCTGTCCTCAGTCCCCGCATGGCCGAGGAACCGCACGGATCTTCGGGTAGGATGCGCCCCATGGCCGAGATCGGCCCTCTCCTGACCGTGATCGAGGTGACCAAGCGCTTTGGTGGCGTGGCCGCGCTCGCGGGCTGCACGTTCGACGTCGCGCCCGGGACCATCACCGGCCTCATCGGGCCGAATGGCGCCGGCAAGACCACGCTGTTCAACGCGATCAGCGGGCTCACTGCGCCCGACGCGGGCCTGATCCGCCTCGGACCCCATCGGCTCGATGGCCTCGCCAGCCATACCATCGCCCGTCTCGGGGTGGGCCGAACGTTTCAGATCCCGCGGCCATTTGGGCGGATGACCGTTCTCGAAAACCTCCTGGTCTACGGCAAGGAGCAGGATGGCGAGGCGCTGGCCCGCGTTTTCGTTGCGCCGGGCCGGGTTCGGCGCCAAGAAGAAACCTTGACCCGACGCGCGCAAGACATCCTCGAGTTCATGGAGCTGGCCCCCCACGCTAACGCTCTCGCCGAAACGCTCTCGGGGGGGCAGAAGAAACTCCTCGAGCTGGCGCGGGTGCTCATGGGCGATCCCCGCATCATTCTCCTCGACGAGCCAGGAGCCGGCGTCAACCCCACCCTCATGCGGTCGCTGGTCGCGCGCATCCGCGACCTCCACGCGCGGGGCCGGACGTTCGTCTTGATCGAACACGACATGGATCTCGTGACCGAGCTGTGCGATCCGGTCATCGTCCTCGCCCAGGGGCGGAAGCTCATGGAAGGGCGCTTCGCCGAGGTGCGGCGCGATCCGCGCGTGCTCGAAGCGTATCTGGGCGCGGCGGAGTGAGCGCGCTCCTCGAGGTGGATGAGCTCGTCGCCGGCTACGGCGATCACGAGATCCTTCGCGGGCTCACGCTCCGCGTCGAGCCCGGCGAGATCGTGGCCGTCATCGGGCCGAACGGAGCCGGCAAGTCCACGCTGCTCAAGACCATCGTCGGCCTCGTGCCGGCGCGGCGGGGCGGCGTCAGGTTTCGCGATCAAGACCTCGGAGGCGTGAGCCCGGCCGAGACCATCGCGCGCGGTCTCTGTTACGTTCCGCAAGAGGCGAATATCTTCGCGTCGCTTTCCGTGTGGGAGAATCTGACCCTCGGCGGCTACACGGCGCCGGGGACGCTGACCCGGCGTGCCGACGCCGTCTTCGACCTCTTCCCCGTGCTCCGCGAGCGGAGACGGATCCGCGCCGGGAGCCTGTCGGGCGGCGAGCGCCAGATGCTGGCCCTGGCCATGGCCCTGATGACGGAGCCGACGCTCCTCCTGCTCGACGAGCCATCGGCCGGGCTGGCTCCGGCCCTCCAGCGATTGACGTTCGAGCGCGTCCGTGAGATCAACGGGCACGGGGTCAGCGTCGTCCTCGTCGAGCAGAACGCCCGCGCCGCCCTCGCGCTCTGCCACCGCGGCTACGTGCTCACGATGGGGCAGACGCGGGCCGAGGGCCCAGGCCGCGCACTCCTGGCGGATCCGGAGATTCGCCACCTTTATCTTGGAGGCTGACATGGCGGCGTTGACGCGACGACAGATGCTGGTGGCCTCGGGCGGCGCGGTGGCGGGCAGCGTGCTCGCGATGCCGCCCGTACTCCGCGCGCAGTCCAAGGAACCGATCCCCATCGGCACGCTCTGTCCGTTGACCGGCGCCGGGGGCTCGTACGGTCCGGAGATGCAGCGATCGGTCGTGGCGGTCGCCGAGCGGGTCAACGCCAGCGGCGGGATCAATGGCCGCCCCCTCCAGCTCTTCCACGAAGACGGCCAGACGAATGCCGAGGCGGCGGTGCGCGCCGCGCGGAAGCTCATCGACGTCAACAAGGTGGTGGCCATCCTCTCTACGTGGGCCTCCGCGGTGACGCTCGCCGTGAAGCCGCTGTGCGTGGAGGCCAAGGTGTTCGAGATCAGCGTCTCCGGCGCCGACGCCGTCACTGAGGGGAACCACGGCGGCTACATCGCGCGCACCCAGCCCAACACCAAGCTCCAGGGGCGGATGTACGCGAAGTACGTGCTCACCAAGAAGGAGTGGAAGCGGGTGGCGTACATGGCCCTGCAGACCCCGTTCGCCGCGCCATTCGGGGAGACGTTCACCGGGGCGCTCAAGTCGGCGGGCGTGACCATCACCGACAACCTGATCTACGAGGCCAACAAGCCATCGTACCGGAGTGAAGTGACGCGCGTGCTGGCCACCAATCCCGACTTCATCATGGTGTCGGGCTACACCCCCGACGCCTCGGTGCTGGCCAAAGATCTCTACAAGGCGGGCTACAAGGGCGCCATGCTCGGTCCGAGCTTCGCCATCAACGCCAAGTTCATCGAGAGCGCGACGCCGGAGGTGGCGGAAGGCATCTGGTCAATGGACCCGGCGCCCTCCTTCGATTCGCCGGCCTACAAGCTGCTCGCCGGTGCCGTGCCCCGCGCAGACCAGAACCCGTACGCGCCGCAATCGTGGGACCACATGACCCTGGTGAGCCTGGCTCTCGCCGCCGGCAAGGGCGAGGCGTCGGGCACGATCATCAAGGACAATCTGCGCACAATCTCCAACCCGCCGGGCACGACGGTGTCCTCGTTCGAGGAGGGCGCCAAGCTCCTGCGCGAGGGCAAGAAGATCAACTACGAGGGCGCGTCGGGCTCCTGCGACTTCGACGCCATCGGCGACATCCTCTCCCGCCCTTTCAGTATCCAGCAGGTGCGGAAAGGCAAGATCGAACAGGTGACCATCATCCAGCCGTAGCGGCCGAGGCGTGATGCCGCCGATTGCCCAGTACGTCTTCAACGGGATCGTGACCGGCGGCGTCCTCGCCCTTCCCGCCGTGGCCTTCTCCCTCCTGTGGCGACTCCTGCGCTTTCCCAACTTCGCGGTGAGCACGTATCTCACGGTGGGGGCCTTCGCCGCCTTCGCCCTCAATCGGGGGCTCGGCTGGCCGATCGAGGCCGCCTGGCTGGCCGCGCTGGCCACCACGGGCGCGGTGGCCCTCGCGGTCGACCGCATTGCCTTCCGCCCCATGCGGCACCGGCGGCCCTTCGCCCTCGCCATCGCGTCCATCGGAGTCGCCTTCGTGCTCGAGAACGCCGTGCGCTTCCTGTGGGGGAATGATTATCGGAGCTACGACGTGCCGGTGACCCGCGCCATGAACTGGGCGGGACTGCGCGTGGGGCGTGAGCAGCTCCTCATCCTCGCCGTCGCGGTGGCCCTCATGATGCTCGCCCAGGTCTTCTTGCGCAAGACGCGGCTCGGCATCGCCATGCGCGCGACCGCCGAGAACCCGACGCTCGCCGCGATCAAGGGCGTGCCCACCGAGCGGGTCATCGCGCTGGCCACCCTCGGCGGCGGAGCGCTGGCCGGCGGGGCCGGGGTCTTCCTCGGGCTCGACGCCAATGTCGACCCCCTCATGGGCGCCGGGCTCATCATCTCCGTCTTCGCCGCCGCCATCCTGGGGGGCATCGGCTCCGCGCCCGGCGCGCTCGCCGGGGCCCTCATCGTCGGCCTCATCGAAGAGGTGGGCACCCTCGCCATCCCGCCGACCTACAAGACCGCCATCGGCTTCTTCGTGATCCTGATCGTCCTCCTCGTCAGACCCACCGGGCTCGCGGGGGCGCGGGCGTGACCGCCCAGTTCAGCGGATGTCGCGGAGGGCGGGCGTGACCGCGTATCTCACGGCGATTGCCACGCTCGTCGGCATCCGCGCCCTTCTCACGCTGGGGCTCAACGTCCAGTGGGGGCTGACCGGACTGGTCAACCTGGGGGTCGTTGCCTTCTTCGCCATCGGCGCCTACAGCGCTGCCCTGCTCGCCGTCACCGGCGTGGCCCTCCCGCTGGCCTGGGCGTCGGCCATCGTCCTGGCCGTCGTCGCCGGCATCGTCATGGCCATGGTTGCCCTTCGCTTGCGCGAGGACTATCTGGCCATTGTCACGCTGGGATTCGCCGAGGTCTTGCGGCTGTTCCTCCTCAACGAAGCGTGGCTCACGAAGGGCGCCAACGGGGTCACCGGCATTCCCCGTCCCCTCCATGCGGTGTTCGGGCGCCACTACGACCTCTTCTACCTCGCCGTCGTCCTCGCCGCCGTCGCCCTCGTCTACTGGACGCTCCAGCGCGTGGCCGGCTCCCCGTTCGGGCGCGTCCTGCGGGCGATTCGCGAGGACGAAACGGTCGCCGCCGTCGCCGGGAAATCGGTCTTCCACTTCAAGGTCCAGGCCTTCGCCGTGGGCGCGGCCATCGCCGGGCTCGCCGGCATCTTCTTCGCGCACTACCTCGCCTACATCGAGCCCAACATGTTCCTACCCCAGGAGACGCTCTTCGTGTGGCTGGCCCTGATTCTCGGCGGATCCGGGAACAACCGCGGCGCCCTGCTCGGCTCGGTCGTGCTGCTCGGGCTGCTCGAAGGCAGCCGCTTCGCGAAGGATGTCATTCCCTTCCTGACGGGCGTTCGCCTGGCCGCTGCGCAGCAGATGCTGGTAGGGATCATTCTCGTCGCCCTGATGATCCACCGACCCGACGGGTTGTTGCCGGAACGGAGAGAGTGAAGCCGGTGAAGCAGGTGCCACTAGGAGCAGCGCCGGCGAGCCCGAAGCCGGCGCCGCTCCGTGGCGTCCCCTGGCTCCTCTACTTGTCGATCCAGGCGGCCATCAGCCGTCCGCCGTAGTCGTGGCCGTTGTTGGGTCGGTAGTTCTTGATGTACGGCTCCACGCCGAGACGACCTTGGTGGAACCGCTCGCCCCGAAGTACGCCTGGTCGGCGACGTAGCGCTGGATGTCGTACACGATCTGGCGGCGCTTGGCCACGTCGAACGTGCGGCGCTGGAGCCGGATCATCTCCGTGAGCTTGGGGTCGGCTGTGGGACCCGAGGGGTGGCTGCCCGAAAGGAAAAATACGTCTCCGGCTGAGCAGACAACCGAGTGCGTCAGGCTGTCCGCGGATCGAGAAGATCGCGAAGCTGGCCCCTCATCGGTGTGTACAGACATTGTGCTATCATACATCTGTACAGATGGAGAAGTCGACGGAGGTGGGACTCGATGGACGGTTCGCGCGCCGTGGTCCGGAAGAACTACCGGCTCGACGTGAGAAAGCTCGAGCGGGCGCGAAGGGCGCTCGGCACCGCGACCGAGACCGAGACGATTCATCGCGCCCTCGAGCTCGTGGCCGATGAGGCGGCACTGATCGAAGCATTCCGGCGGCTCCTCGCCCTGGGGCCTGCCGATATCGTCAGCGTCGATCGCTCGCTCACTGCCGGGCGCCGACGCCGGCGCCGCCATGCCCCCCGGTAAGGTGCTGGTCGACACGAGCGTCTACGTCAAGGCCATCCGGCAGGGCCGCGAGGGCTCGACCGGTATGCAACTGATCGCGTGGTTCCCGCGAACGTACCTCGCCTCGGTGGTGTCGGCTGAGCTACGGGCAGGAGTCCGGAGCGCGAGAGCGCGGAGAGCGGTGCTGAGCTTCACCGACGGATTCGGTCGCGTTGGGCGGATGGTGGCCCCGACGGCCCAGTCCTGGAACCAGGCTGGCGACGTCCTGGCGCGGATCGCCCGGACTCGTCCCGACCTGACCGACACGGTCCTCCATCTCTGGAACGACACGCTCATCGCGCTCTCGGCGCGCCAAGTCGGAGCGACCGTGGTCACCGACAACGTGGACGACTTCGCGCTCCTGCGCGAGTATGTCGACTTCGGGTTCGAAACCTTCCCCGTGGCGAGCGCCTGACCACCCAATCGTCTGTGGTCGGCGAGGTGAGGCCCCTTCGCCGGCTTCGCCCTCAACCGGGGCCGGTCGCAGCGGGCACGGGCGAGGCACTTGGGGGCACTTCCGGTCTCTACGCCAGGGCCAGGCCATAGAGCCGGACCACGTTCTCCCGCACCATCTGCCGCTTTTCGCTCTCCGGGACACCCTTGAAATCTCGCTCGACGATCTCGCGTGAAATGAGGCCAGGTCGAGACGGTATGGGGGCAGTCGGAGGACCATATGCTGTTCTCCGCGCCGATGAATTCGGGACTGGCCCCCCACCGCGTCATCGATGAACGCGCGAAGACCTGGCGCCGAAAATATCAGGCAAGAAAGAGGTAGCCTGGCCGGTGCCTTGATCAACGCTGCGTGCAGGCGACCTTCCCGCGTCAGCGCGCGGCTACGGCCGGAAGACGGCGAACACCTTGTCGGAGTTGGAGATCCACGACTCCAGGAACACCGACTCGTCGGGCCGGCGCCTCAGCTCCGCCATCGCCCCCGCGAGACAGAACCAGTTCAGCAGCTCGTGATGGCCGCGGTCCTCGGCTTCTTCGATCGTGGTGTTCTTCCATGTCTCCCAGTCGCCGTCGCGCAGCGCCTCGTAGTAGCGCTTGTCCGACTCCACGTCCGGGAACATCAGGGAGTTCTTGGCGACCAGGAACGAGTGGCTCCAGCTCGACGAGGCGATCACGGCCACGCGCCACGGGCTCAGGGTAAGCGCCCGCGCCACCGCCGCGCCGACCTGGAAGCACCGCCACGGCTGCGGACCCGGCGGATCCACCTCCACCTGGCCGGCGAGCTTCGCCGCTTGCGACGGCGTCATCGGCGCCCCGTGCGCCCCGATCAGCCAGCGTCCATAGGCGTTCACCGTGAACGGCACCACGGGATAGGGAAACCCCTTCCGGTCGATGTCGAGGTACAGGACCGAGTTCACGAACGCATGACCGAGCGGATGGTGTAGAGGCCTATAGGCGTAGGCGATGTCGATCCCGTCACTCAGCAGTGCGGTCACCAGGGACTTGGCGCCCGCCCGGTGGCCCGCGATGGTGAACGTCTTGTCCTGGGGCTCGTCCCACCAATTCTCCCCGCGGTGACCCTTCCAGGGCTGAACGTCGACCGAGTCATAAGCCAGTACCGAGAAGGGGGGGACACAGTCCTCCCGATAGTTTTCGTACTGGTCATCGCCCCACAGCAGCACGAAGTCGGGCCGGAACGCATCGAGCTCGGCTCGGGCCTTGCGGAAATGGTGGATCAGGTCGCTCCGGTGCTTCTCGGAGTGGTTCCACCCCTCGTCAGTGCTCCACTGCTCCCGCATGGCGGGATGCCAGTTCTCCGGCGACCGCAGACGCTCGGGGAGCAATGGGTCGCCGAGCAGCAGCTTGATGCGGCTGGTCAGGTTGCCCTTGTACGACATCGGGGGGTAGTGGGTGATGCCGAGCCCGAGGATCTGGCCCATGGGTGGTCCTCCTCACGACAGATGATGACCAGACTCTTCGCCCGAGTCAACGCCCGAGGCTCGCGGTCAGTCCGCCAGAGGAATCGTGGCGGACAGTCAGGGTTGGGTCACGACCACGCGAGTTGTCGACTCGTCGCCACGGCTATGGCACCCGAAGAACCAGCTTGCCGAAAAAGTCGCGCCCGGCCATAACCTCATGCGCACGAGCCGCGTCGGCCAGGTCGAACGTCCTCCCGATGACGCCGCGCAGGCCGCCGTAGTGGACCATGTGCATCATCGCCGCAAAACTGCGCCGACTCCGACCACCGCTGCCCATCAACGTCAACGGACGGCCCTGCATGACAGCCAGATTGAACGTGATCTGGCTTCCTGAAGTCGTCCCCGTGATGACGAGCCGGCCGCCCGGCTTGAGGCTCGCGAGACTCTCGTCCCACACGTTGGCGCCGACACAGTCGAACACGACATCCACCCCGCGACCGTCGGTGAGCTCCTTGACGCGCTCGCTGAACTTCGGGGTGGTGGTGTAGTTGATCACTTCGTCGGCCCCGAGCTCCTTGGCTTTCTCGAGCTTCCAATCGCTTCCCGCCGTGGCCATGACCCGGGCGCCGATGCCTTTGGCCACCAGGAGCCCGAAGCTCCCCACCCCGCTGCCGACGGCCTGGATCAGCACGTCCTCCCAGGGCTGGAGGTGCACCCGCTCGATGAGGCAATGCCAGGCGGTGTGCCCCGCCAGGGGGAGCGTCGACGCCTCTTCGAATCCCATCCGGTCGGGAATGGACTGTAGATTCGCCGCGGGGACCTTGCAGTACTGCGCATGACCTCCGTCGAGCTCGCCGCCCAAGCGCCTCTGTCGCTCGCAGAACTCGTCGCGACCGAGCACACACGGCCGGCAGGCGCCGCACTTGACGCGGTTCTCCACCACGACCCGGTCGTTCTGTTTCCATCCGGTCACTCCCGGCCCGAGATCCGCCACCTCTCCGGCGATATCGAGTCCCAGGATGCGCGGCAGCCCGCCCGTGGCCGAGCGGCCGGCGCGGAGGCTGAGATCCGCGTGATTGAGCGCGGTCGCCCTGACGCGGACGATGACCTCGCCCGGTCCCGCCTGCGGATCGGGGCGGTCGCCAAAGATGAGCTTCTCCGGACCTCCGGGTTCGGCGATGTACACGGCTTTCATTGAAGACCTCCCGGCGCGCGGCGCGTTGAATGCCAGGTCTGCGCCGAATCTACACGTCCATCCACGTACAGTCACCCGCATGCCGCGGGAGCCACGAACCTGGCGGCGAGTTGAACTCCGCCGCGATCCGGCTACCATGACCGGGCAATGGCGGCCAAGCTGGGGGTGGACGTCGGCGGCACCTTCACCGATCTCGCGCTGTGGGATGCCGGGCGCCACCGCCTCACCGTGTTCAAGTTGCCGTCGGTGCCAGGCGATCCATCGGAAGGCATCCTGGCCGGCATCCGCGGCATCTCCGAGCGGGACGGCGTGGCGGCATCCGCGCTCGGCTTCATCGCCCACGGCACCACGGTGGCCACCAACGCGCTGCTCGAGAAGCGGGGCGCGCGCGCCGCGCTTCTCACGACCCGCGGCTTCCGCGATCTCCTGGAAATCGCCCGCCAGAAGCGGCCCGAGCTGTATGACCTCCAGGCCGACAAGCCGATCCCGCTGGTGCCGCGCGATCTCCGCTTCGAAGTGAGCGAACGCCTCCTGCCCGACGGCGGCGCGCTGGAGAAGTTGACCCCAGAAAGCGTCGGGACCGCTCTCGACGCCCTGGCCGCGGCCACCGCGGGCGTGGAGGCCATCGCGGTCTGCTTCCTCTACAGCTTTCTCGACCCCGGGCACGAGCGGCTCGCCGGCGCACTCATCCGCGAGCGCTTCCCGGACTGCTATGTCTCACTCTCGTCCGACGTCTCGCCCGAGTTCCGCGAGTACGAACGGCTGTCGACGACGGTTCTCAACGCCTATCTCGGACCGATCATCAGCCGGTACATCCAGCGC
>JBKPAK010000085.1:0-51352 GCA_046726415.1 Candidatus Methylomirabilota bacterium | reverse complement strand
TTCCTGCCGTAGGGGCGGCTCACGCCTTCTCGGCGAACACCTTCTGGGCGGCCCGCACGGCGGCCCCGAAGTCGACGGGGATGCCGAGCTCGGCGAGCACCTGCTCGAGGGCCGCCAGGGCGATGATGACATCGAAATCGGCCGCGTAGCCCATGTGGCCGAGGCGAAAAACCTCGCCCTTCATCTCGCCTTGACCGCCGGCGATGGTGATGTTGTGGGCCTGCGAGTAGGCGGTCACGATGGCCTCCGCGTCGATCCCGCGCGGCGCCACCACCGCGGTGACGGCGGGGCTGGGCGTGGCCCGGGCGAACAGCTCCAGCCCCAAGGCCTCGCACCCGGCGCGCGTCGCCCGGGCCAGGCGATCGTGGCGAAGGAAGACGCGAGCGAGCCCCTCGCCCTCCAGCATGCGCAACACCTCGCGCAGACCGAGGACCAGGCTGACCGCGGGCGTGAAGTGGGCCTCGTTGCGCCGCGCGAACTTTCGCTCTGCGGCGAGGTCGAAGTAGTACTTCGGCAGGCTCGCGGTAGCGGTCCTCGACCAGGCCCGCTCGGAGAGCGCGCAGAAGCCGAGCCCCGGAGGGAGCATGAGGCCCTTTTGCGAGCCGGCCACCACGACGTCGACGCCCCATGCATCCATGTCGAGGGGCGCGATGCCCAGACTCGAGACCGCGTCGACGATCAGGAGCGCATCGGTGCCGCGTGTCACCGCGGCGTAGCCCCGCACGTCGTGCAGGACTCCGGTCGAGGTCTCACTGTGCTGGGTCAGCACGGCCCGGACTTCGGGATGTGCCGTGAGCGCCTGGGCGAGCCGCTCCAGGGCGACGGTGTGTCCGAAGGGGGCGGTCAGCTCGATGGCGCGCAGCCCATAGGCGCGGGCGATCTCCGTCCAGCGCTCGCCGAACTTTCCCGCCTGCACGACGAGCACCGCGTCACCGGCCGAGAGCGTGTTGGCCACGGCCGCTTCCATCGCTCCGGTCCCCGAGCAGGCGAGGGTGATGACATCCTGCTCGGTCTGGACCAGCGCCTTGAGTCCGGCGCGCACTTCCGCGAAGAGCGCCTCGTATTCGGGAGTGCGATGGTGAATGACCGGCTGCGCCATGGCCAGGAGAACCTGGCTGGGCACAGGTGTTGGACCCGGCGCCATGAGCTGGTACTTCTTCATCCGCACCTCCGCCTCGTTTCCCGCATCCGACTCGCGCGCCACGGCCCGAAGGGGCGCGCGTCGCCCTTCACGCTAGCACACGCGCTCGCGGTCCGACGCCCCGGCCGCCGACGAGCAGTTGATGAGGCGAGGCAGGAGCGAACGCTCCCCTCGCCGTCGCCAAATAGGCGATGGGGGGCCGTCCCCGGCCGCCGACGAGCAGTTGATGAGGCGAGGCAGGAGCGAACGCTCCCCTCGCCGTCGCCAAATAGGCGATGGGGGGTGTTGGGGGGAGCGGCGCTCGCTCCCCCCAACGTCTATCGGCGCGCAGAGCGGCCGAGCGCGGTGACGAAGATGGCGTCGAGCCCGGCGGCGTGCGGGGAGAAGAAGCGCACCACGTCGCCATCGTAGAAGGTCAGCCCGCTGGCGCCGAAGCGCTGCCCATAGGCGGCCAGATAAGCGCGGCCGCCGATGATGCCGGCCTCCAAGTTGGCGAGTCGGTATCCGCGGTTCCCGAACGCCTCGAGGAGGCCATCGAGCGGAGCCATGAAGTAGATCACCGCCGCGGCGTCTCCGCCAAGTGGCTGCTCGAGGGTGAGATACGCTGACTGTCGGCGATACTCACCGGCCGACAGGCGCTCGAGGGCGTTCGCCTCGGGCCAGTACCGGTATGCGCCGGACCCGACACCGTCCACCGCATTGACGATCAGGTAGAGATCGACCAGCCCGGCGGGCACATCGGCGTCGACCGGCCGCGTCGCCGACCAGAGCACCGTGGACAGCTCGAGGGCGCTGATCGCCTCGTGGCCGAACTCCCGGGTCGAGCCGCGATGCTGGATGGTGTCGCCGAGGGTTCGCTCCACCGCGCGGCGGGGCGGGGGCAGCAGCTCCAGCGCTCCGCGCGGAACTCGGGGTGGCGGTGGTGCCGCCCGGCGCCAGTCTCGAACCGCGGCGGGCGTTTCGAGGAAGGACGCGCGGTGGATCTCGCGGAGGGCGGGATAGTCGACTTCGCTCGACGAGAGCGGCATGACCGGATGGTCGAGGGGTTCCGCGGGCGTGGGCGAGGGCGCGGCCGGGCCGCCTTCGGGACCGAGGGCCACCAGCTCGAGGGCCGCCTCGCGGGCGACGTCGAGCCCCAGGAGGCGATTCACGTCATCGTCCACAAACCCGGTGAACAGTTGTGGGGCGGCGCCGAGGGCGGCGGCGGTGGCCAGAAGATTCGCGAGCATCGTGCCCGAGTCCCAGAAGAGATGGCGGTAGCCGCGCGCCTGGTACTTCCACGTGTTGCGCCAGTAGATGGCGGAGAGGATCAGGGTGGCGGCGCGCCGCGCCAGCGATTCGTCGGCGCCGGCGGCGGCCAGCGCCGCGCGCACGTCTCCGTCGCGGAGTCGCCGCAGCGCGAAGTCGCCCGGACAGAAGTGATAGAGACCCGGGGCCAATCCCTCCACGTCCCCCGCCGCCAGGTACACCTCGGTCTGGAAGAGGGCGCCGGTGGAGGCCGCGGCGCGGAAGAGCACTTCTCCCCCACCGGGATACGTCTTCTTCTTGGTCACCCCGGCGGCGAAGTAGAGCATCGCGGCCACGGCATCGAGGGTGAGGGGGGCGCCGGGTGGCGGCGAGGCGCCGCCGAGCGCCTCCAGGGTGTCGGCGGACAGTGGATCCAGGGCGCGGGGTAGCGGGATCGCGGGGAGCTCCGCGTAGACCTTGAACGGGAACGGCTTGATGTCCCAGTCGAGCGCGTGGCCGCTGGTATGGACCGAGGCGCGCGAGTGCGCGGTGCGGTCGTGGAACTCGCGGGCGAGGCGAACCCGATCGTTCATGGCCACGGGGACTGATTGTACCGGGGGCAGGTCGCGCGCCGGTCACCCGAAGAGATGATCGCCCCGCTTCGAAGCGTCAGCGGAAGTGGTAGGGCGGGCGGAACACGCCGCGCTCGGTGACGATGGCGGTGATGAGGGTGGCCGGGGTGACGTCGAAGGCCGGGTTGTACACGGGGGAGTCGGTCGGGGCCGTCGCCCGGCCGGCCACCGACCGCACCTCCGCCGCCCCCCGCTCCTCGATGGGGATGGCCGCTCCCGACGCCAGTGCCGCATCGATGGTCGAGAAGGGCGCCGCCACGTAGAACGGCACGCCATGGTGGCCGGCCAGCACGGCCAACATATAGGTGCCGATCTTGTTCGCGGTGTCTCCGTTGGCGGCGATGCGGTCGGCGCCGGTCACCACGAGATCGACCTCGCCGCGCGCCATCACCGAGGCCGCCGCCACGTCGGCGATCAGTCGGTGCGGGATCCCGTCGCGCACGCACTCCCAGGCGGTCAGCCGCGAGCCCTGCATCACCGGGCGCGTCTCGTCCACCCAGACCAGCTTCACCTTACCCTGGGCATGGGCCGCGCGGACGATGCCGAGCGCCGTGCCGTACCCGGCCGTGGCCAGCGCGCCGGCGTTGCAGTGGGTGAGAATGCGCGCGCCCGCGGGCACCAGCGACGTCCCGTGGTCGCCCAGAGCTCGGTTGGCGCGAATGTCCTCCTCGCGGATGGTCTCCGCCTCGGCCAAGAGCCGCTGGCGGATCGTGTCGAGGGGCAGCGGCCGGGAGGCGAGGGTCACTTCCCGCATGCGGTCGAGGGCCCAGAACAGATTCACCGCGGTGGGCCGCGTGGCGGCCAACCCGGTCATGGCCGCCTCGAGATCGGCCAGCAGCTGGTCGAAGGTCCGGGCCGCACTCTGCCGCGCGGCCAGCGCCACGCCGAAGGCCGCCACCACCCCGATGGCCGGCGCGCCTCGCACGACCAAGGTGCGGATGGCCTCCGCCACGTCCTCCCACCGCGTGTACCCCTGCTCGACCTCGGCCTCGGGGAGCTTGGTCTGGTCGAGGAGGATCAGGCGATGGCCATCCCAGCGGACGGGCGTGATCACGGCTCAACGTTCTCGATGCCACGGTCGTCCGCGCGCCCGAGCCGGGCCTCGATGACCGTCTGGCTCAGCCCGTCGATCCGCACCAGCTTGTCGCGAGCGCGGTCGCCGTGGACGACGCGCACGGCTCGGGGCCGGATCCCCAAGGTCCGGGCTAGCAACGCGATGACCGCTCGGTTGGCTTCGCCCTCCACCGGCGGCGCCGAGACGCGCACCCGCAAGGCTCCGGCCTGCCAACCCACGATGGCATCGCGCGAGGCGCTGGGTTGCACGCGCAGTCGCACGGTGCCGCCGGCGTCACGGCTTGGGGGTGGCGTCGCCCGACTCTCCGCTGAACTCGGAGAGCCAGCGCTGATAGGTCTCCAGGGTGGAGCGGATTTCCTCCACGAGCTGTCGCCGGGTCCGCTTGAGCATCTGCACGTCGTTGAGGATGCGCGCCTCTTCGCTGCGCGCTGACTCCATGATCTTCTCGCCCTGGAGCTCCGCCTCTCGCACGTGGAGACCGGCTTCGCGCTTGGCCGCCTCCTTCATCTCTTCGGTCAAACGCTGGGTGGTGACCAAGGTCTCCTGGAGGATCTTCTCGCGCTCGCCGACGGCCCGCATCCGCTCCTCCATGGCCGCCAGCTGCTCCCGGAGGGTCGTGTTCTCCTTGATGGCGAACTCCAAATCCTCCGCCACGTCCTCCAGGAAGGCGTCGACCTCTTGGAGGTCGAACCCGCGGAACAGCCGCACGGTGAAGCTCTGCTGCCTGATGTCGGTCGGAGTGACGCGCATGGCCTGCCCTTCTCGCCTACCGGAGGCTCGAGGCGAGGTCGATCAGTGAACTCACCAGGAATCTGTCGAGCACGTAGATGACCAGTAGCACGATCATCGGCGAGAGATCGAGGCCGATCCCCTGAAGGGGCAGCATGTTGCGCACCGGGCGCAGCACCGGCTCGGTGACGCGATAGAGGAAGCGCACGATGGGATTGTAGGGGTCGGGGTTCACCCACGAGATGATCGCGCGCGCCACGAGGATCCAGATGTAGATGTTCAGCACGAGATGAAGCACCGCGGCCAGCGCCTCCAGGAGATTGCCGAGGACGAACACTAGGCGGGGCCCCGTCCCAGCTCGCGCGAGCGGAGGGTGGCGCGCTCCACGGCCTTGATGAAGGTCGTGCGAATGCCCCCCTCCTCGAGGGCGGCGATGCCCGCGATGGTGGTTCCGCCCGGCGAGCTGACCATGTCCTTGAGGGCGCCGGGATGGATGGCCGTCTGCGAGAGCAGGCGCGCCGCCCCCAGCACGGTCTGGGTGGCCAGGGTCATGGCCGTCGCGCGATCGAGCCCCATCTTCACGCCGCCGTCGGCGAGCGACTCGATGACGATGGCCACGTAGGCCGGACCCGAGCCGGAGAGACCCGTCACGGCATCCATCAGGCTCTCATCGAGCACGACCACCTTGCCGACTGCCTGGAACAGCGCTTCCGCCGTCTCGAGATCGCCATCTTCCAGGCCTGGACTCTTAGCGATGGCGGTCACGCCCTCCAGGACGAGGGCGGGCGTATTCGGCATCACGCGGATGAGGCGCGCCTCCGGGCCGAGCGTCTCGCGCAGCCGAGCCGTCGACACGCCGGCCGCGATGGAAATGGTCAGATGGCGCCGGCTCAGCTCGGGACGGATGTCGCTGAGCACCGCCCCCATGATCTGCGGCTTCACGGCGAGGACCACGACATCGGCCAGGCGGACGACTTCGGCGTTGTCCTTGGCCCAGTGGATGCCGTAGCGCTGGCTCAGCTCGGCCATCCGCTCCGCGCGCACATCCGAGACGTGGATGGCCTCCGGCGTCACCAGCCGCGCCTCGACGATGCCCTTGATGAGCGCCTCGCCCATGGCGCCGGCGCCCACGAAGCCGAGCGCCTTGCCGGTGACGCTCACGCGCTTTCTCCTGGCGGCGAGGTCCGGGCTGGGCGCGCCCCGAAGATGGCGGTGCCCACCCGCACCATGGTGGCCCCTTCCTCGATGGCCACCTCGAAGTCCGCGCTCATGCCCATGGACAGCTCCTTGAGTCCGTGGCGCTCGGCCAAGGCCCGCAACTGGCGGAACCATCCGCGCGCGTCCTCGGCGCGTTCCACCGCTGGCGGAATGGCCATCAACCCATGGATCCTCACGTGGTCGAGCGCGGCCATCGCCGATAGGGCCTCGGCCACGTCGCCCGGGGCCAGGCCACTCTTGCTCGCCTCGCCAGCGACGTTGACCTCGAGCAGCGCGTCGATGACGCGCCCGCTCGCCCGGGCTCGCCGTTCGCATTCCCGCGCCAGCTCCAGCCGGTCGATGGAGTGGATGACGTCGAAGAGCGCGAGGGCATCTTTCACCTTGTTGGTCTGCAGATGTCCGATGAGGTGCCAGGGGACCGGCCGCCCCACCGCGGCGACCTTCTCCTTGGCCTCCTGGACGCGATTCTCGCCGAGGGCAGTGATACCGGCCGACACCGCGCTTTTGATGCGGTCGACGTCGACGGTTTTGGACACGGCGATGAGGAGCACGTCCTCGGGGCGCCGGCCCGCGCGCCCGGCCGCGCGCGCGATGCGCTCGCGCACGCGCTCGACATTGGCTCGAATATCGTCGTTCACAGTTGGTGAATTTTAGACCATGGCCGCGAAGTGGCCAACCCGAGATGGCTGGCTCAGGGCAGGCCGGCGATGGTCACCAGACGCCCGTGATCCCCGCGGCGGTACGAAAAGAAAAGGGCCGGATGGCAGGCGGTGCACAGACGCGCGTTCTCGATCGACGCCCGCGGCACCCCGGCGTCAACGAGAAGTTCCTCGTTGGCCCGCCACAGGTCGAGCCTCCAGTGACCCGGGCGGCCCGGCTGCATCCACCCCTCCCACTCGCGCGGATACGCCTCGCGAAAGAGCGACCGCACGGGCTCGTCGACCTCGTAACAGCAGGGCCCAATCGCCGGCCCGATCGCGACGCGCATCCGCGCCGGTCGCCCGCCCGCCGCGACGAGCGCCGCGACCGTGGCGGCGGCACCGCCACTCGCCGTCCCTCGCCACCCGACATGGGCCACGGCGAGGGCATCAGCGGACGGATCGTACGCGGTGAGGGCCAAGCAATCGGCCGTCGAGATCGCGAGCGGCACCCTTCGCTCCGTCGTGACCAAGATGTCGGCCGTCCCGGCCAATCCGCCAGTCGTCACCCGCGCGCGCTCGACCCCGTGCACCTGCCGGGCAAAGCCCGCTCGCCCCACATCCAGGCCCGTGGGCTTCAACACCGCCAGCGCCTCGGGCGTGAATGGGGAGGTGGAGTTTCCAAACGGCCGCACGCCCGGGAAATGCCGCGTCGTGGTCGCATGCGGCAGTCCGATGGCCGCGAGACTGCGAAACGTGAAGTACACCACCGGCGCCCCATGTGCGATCACGTCACGACCCGCCGCGAAGACGTCGGGGGAGCCAGGAAAGCTCCCCCGAGCCGTTGCTCAGTCCGCCTGACGCCGCAGAAACGCGGGAACGTCGAGATCGTCGCCATCCATCGACTCGTCCCCATCCATGCGCGGCTCGGCCGCGCGCCGGCGCCATGCCCCCGGCGCGGGCGGCGTCATGCGGCCCCCCGCGCGCGGAGGCAGATCGACGACCTTGCCGCCGGGCATGAGCAGCTCGCGCTTCTCGCTGAAGCCGGTGGCGATGACCGTCATCCGCACCTCGTCCGCGAGGTTTGGATCGATGACGGCACCGAAGATGATGTTGGCCTCGTCGTGCGCCGCTTCCTGGACGATGCGGGCGGCCTCTTCCACCTCGTGGATGGACAAGTCCGGCCCGCCCGTGAAGTTGATGAGAATCCCCTTGGCCCCCTCGATCGACGTGTCGTCCAGCAGTGGACTGGCGATGGCCTTCTGCGCCGCATCGAGCGCGCGATCTTCCCCGCGGCCGACGCCGGTGCCCATCATGGCCATGCCCATCCCCGACATGATCGTCCGCACGTCGGCAAAGTCCAGGTTGATGAGGCCCGGCACCAGGATGAGATCGGAGATGCCTTGCACCGCCTGCTGCAGCACGGCATCGGCCACCCGGAAGGCGGCCATGAGCGGGGTGCCCCGATCGACCACGGACAGGAGTCGCTGGTTGGGAATGCTGATCAGCGTGTCGACGACGCCGCGGAGCGCTTCCATACCCGCCTCCGCCTGCAGCATGCGGCGGCGCCCCTCGAAATGGAACGGTTTGGTGACGACCGCCACCGTCAGGATCCCCATTTCCTTGGTCAGGGATGCCACCACCGGAGCCGAGCCCGTGCCCGTCCCTCCCCCGAGGCCCGCGGTGATGAAGACCATGTCCGCGCCCTCGAGAAGCCGGGCGATCTGTTCCATGTTTTCCTGGGCCGCCTGACGGCCAATGTCAGGATCGGCGCCGGCGCCGAGGCCTTTGGTGAGGTTGGCCCCGAGCTGGATCTTCACCGGGGCCGGTGACGCGCGCAGAGCCTGGCTGTCGGTATTGGCGACGATGAAGTCGACACCCGTGAACTGGGCCTCCAGCATGCGACTGATGGCGTTGCCGCCGCCGCCGCCGAGACCGACCACTTTGATCTTCGCCGCTTGCGGAGTCTCCTCGATCTCGAAGAGCGGCCGCCGCCCACGCTCCTTCTCCATCGTCCCTCCTCCTAATTGGAGGGGGCGAGACGCCCCCTCCAAGCCTCCCCGCTCACGCGGGGTGTGACACCCGCTACTACATAGCGGCAGGGTCCCCCACGGACCCCCCGCTCCAAGCCGCCCCGCTCACGCGGGCTGTGACACCCACTACTACATAGCGGCAGGGTCCCCCACGGACCCCCCGCTCCAAGCCGCCCCGCTCACGCGGGCTGTGACACCCGCTACTACATAGCGGCAGGGTCCCCCACGGACCCCCCGCTCCAAGCCTCCCCGGTTGCGCGGGGTGCGACATGCGCTACCACCTAGCCGCAGCGGCCCCCACGAACCCCCCGCCCCACGCCTCCCTGCTTGCGCGCGGTGTGACGTGCACTACGATCTAGCCGCAGGCCCAACACGTACCTGCCGCCCCAGACGCCCCGTTTGCGCGGGGTGTGACGTGCGCTTCCCGGACCTGCGGACCTACGCCAGGGCTCTGCCGACGGTCGCTGGAACTGGCGGTCATGCCATCACAGCATTTCGCCGAGGGCCGTTGCGAACCTGCGCCGCAGGCGGCCGAGAAGTCCCCGCTCGCCGTCGGTGGCGATGCTGCTGACCGGGCGCCGCTTGGCGCCGTAGAGCGCGAGGCCTACGCCGGTGGCGTAGATGGGGCTCGTCACCGTCTCCACGAGACCGTCGACGACCGACGGTGCCCCGCGGCGCACCGGCTGGCCCAGCACGCGCTCGGCCAGCTCGGGAAGGCCTTCCATGATCGACGTGCCTCCCGTGACCACCACGCCCGCGGTGGCCGCGCCCTCGAAGCCAGCCCGGCTGAGGCTCTTCGCCACCAAGGCAAAGATCTCCTCGACTCGCGGCTGGATGATCCCGGCCAGCACCTGCCGCGAGAGCTGTCGCGGCTTGCGGCCGCCGACCGACGGGACGTCCACCGTCTCGTCCGCCGACACCTGGGCGGCGAGCGCGGCGCCGTGGTTCTTTTTCAGCATCTCGGCGTCGGCCACGGGCGTGCGCAGGCCGATGGCCACGTCGTTGGTGATGTGATCACCGCCCAGCGGCAGGATGGCCGTGTGCCACACCGCCCCCTCCCGCACCAGGGCCAGGTCCGTCGTGCCGCCGCCGATGTCGACGATCACCACTCCCAGCTCGCGCTCGTCCTCGAACAGCACCGCCTCCGCGGAGGCGAGCGGCTGCAACACCAGGTCGTGCACGGCCAGACCCGCTCGGTTCACGGAGCGGATCACGTTCTGCACGGACGTGCTGGCGCCCGACACGATGTGCACCTCGACCTCCAGGCGCACCCCGGTCATGCCGATTGGTTCCCGCACGCAGTCCTGGTCGTCCACGACGAAGGTCTGGGGGAGGACGTGGATGATCTCGCGGTCCTGGGGCAGGTTGATGGCGCGCGCGGCGTCCACCGCCCGCTGCACGTCGGTCTCATCCACCTCGTGATGCTTGCCGGAGATGGCCACCACGCCGCGGCTGTTGACGCCCCGGGTGTGGCCGCCCGCCACGCCCACGTAGACGCGCGCCACCTCGACCCCGGCCCTTTCCTCCGCCTGGGTGACGGCCGTCTTGATGGCCTCGACGGTGGAGTCGATGTTGACTACGACGCCCTTGCGCAGCCCGCGCGAGGGGGCCGCGCCGAGCCCGATCACCTCGAGATCGCCGTCGAAATCGGGCTCCGCGATCACGCAGCAAATCTTGGTGGTACCCACGTCCAATCCGACGATGGGCTCCTGGGTCTTGACGCGCGCTATCGCCGTCCTCCGTTCTGCAGCACGACCTGGTCGCGGAAGCGCAAGTCCACCGCCGTCACCGCGCCACCTTGGCCATTCTGCGTGGCCACCTTGGCCAGCACGCCCTCCAAGCGCGCCAGCCGCTCGTCCCACTGCTCGGTGCCCAGCCGCACCTCGATCCCGTCGAGGGTGTACAGCACCGGACCCTCGCGTCGGCTCATGTCGATCTCGGAGATCTCGGCGGCCAGGCTGGAACCGCTCCGCAGCAGGGCCCGCACCAGCGCCATGGCCGCCCGGGCCTTGGGTCCGGGCGCCGAACGCATGCTGGCCAGCTCCTCCTCGGACAGACCACTCACGATGGGCACTGGCGGCGCCACCGCCTCCCGCTCCTCGCCGATGAGTCGCGCCTCCTCATCCAGCCAGTGCAGGCGCCCGGCATGGACGAGGGTGAAGGGCCGACGTTCCTCCACCAGGAGGGTCACTCGGTTGGGAAACTCGCGGATCACCTCGGCACGCCGGATCTGCGGCAGCGCTTCCAGGCGCGCGCGCACCTCGGCCGGATCGAGGCGCAAGATGTTGACCCCGAGCGGGATCTCCGCCGCGCTCAGGATCTCCTCGACCGGCACGCGGGCGGCGCCCTCGACCTGGATCGAGTGCACGCCCAGTCTTGGCGTGGTCAGGAGCCAGGCCGTGACGCCAGCCATCGCGGCCGCCCCGAGGGTCAGGCCGCCCAACCACTTCATCCCTCGCGCCAGGCGCGCGCGCATTCGGCGGCGGGCGCGCGTTCGGCGGATCCGCTGTCCCGTCACCAGCGGCGTGCGGCTGCCGAGGTCGCCGAGGATCCCCGCCGTGCCGTGCGGCGAGGCGAGTCGGCCGCGCCTACTCGCCGATGATCCGGATTTCATGATCCAGCGCGACACCGAACTGATGGCGCACCCGCTCGCGAGTGAGGTCGAGCAGGGCGATGATGTCTCCGGCGGTAGCGCCGCCGCGGTTCACCACGAAGTTGGCATGCTTGGCCGAGATCTCCGCGCCGCCCACCCGCTTGCCGCGGAGACCGGATTTCTCGATGAGCTTGGCCGCCGACCCCCCACTGGGGTTCCTCCACACGAAACCGGCGGAGGCCAGGGCCAGCGGCTGCGTCGTCTTCTTCTGTTTGAGGCGCTGCTTCAGCTCGCGCTGGATCTCCCCCATCGGACGGCGCTGCAGGCGCAGCCGGCAACCGATGAGCACGGCGCCCAGGGGCGCCTGGAAGGCGCTGTAGCCGAGCGGCCCGGGGCCGGGCTTGAACTCTCCCAAGGTCCCGTCCGGATGGAGGAAGTACACCGCGCTCACGAAGTCCCCGATCGCCCCGTCGGCCGTGCCCGCGTTCATGGCCAGGGCGCCGCCGATGGTCGCGGGGATCCCGATCAGGCATTCGATGCCGCCCAGGTGAAGGGCGGCGGCTTCGCGGATGAGCCCGGACAGACTCACGCCCGCCCCGGCCAGAGCCTCCTCTCCGCGGTATTCGGCGCGGCCCAGGCAACCCTCGAGCTTGAGGGTCACCCCGCGCACGCCGCGATCCCCCACGAGGAGGTTGTTCCCGCCGCCGATCACGGTGACCGCGAGTTGGTCGCGCTCGGCGAACTGGAGCGCATGGCGGATGTCGTCGATGTTCTGGGGCACCACGAAGATGTCCGCCGGGCCGCCGATGCGCAGCGACGTGTGGAACCCGAGCGGCTCCTTGAAGCGGACTTCGCCCCGGATCTCTCCTAACATGTGATCCTCCCCTCGCCGAGCTCGGCCGAGAGCCGTCGCAGCAGCTCCGGCCCGATCTGGCTGACATCGCCAGCGCCGAGCGTCAGCACGAGATCGCCGGGCCGGACGACCTCGCACACGTGATCGAGGATGCGGGCCCGGTCGCTGCCCACGTAGCTCACGCGACGGTGGCCGTGGGCAGCGATCCCCTCCGCCAGATCCTCACCGGTGACGCCGGGAATCACGGGCTCGCCAGCCGAATAGACGTCCATCACGGCGAGCACGTCCGCCTGGTTGAAGGCGGTGAGGAAGTCTTGGCGCAGGTGCAACGTCCTCGTGTACCGGTGCGGCTGGAACAGCACGATCAGCCGACAGTCGAACCCGGCCTTGGCGGCGGCCAGGGTCGCGCGGATCTCCGTCGGATGGTGACCGTAATCGTCGACCACGGTGATGCGTCCGACCTGTCCGAGAATCTGGAAGCGGCGCTGCACGCCGGCAAAGCCGGCGAGGGCGCGCCGGATGCTGGCAAAGGGAATTTCGAGGTCGAGCCCGACCCCAATGGCGGCCAGGGCATTGGACACGTTGTGACTCCCCGGGATCGAGAGCGTGCACTCGCCTACCGGGGCGCCCCGGTAGACCACCTCGAAGCGGCTCGTCATGCCGGACAGGTGCAGGCGGCGGGCGACCAGGTCCGCCCCGGACTCGAGTCCATAGGTGATCATGCGCTTGCTGATCTGAGGCATCAGCATCTGGATGTTGGGCTGATCCAGGCACAGCACGGCCGAGCCGTAGAAGGGCACCTTGCTGACGAAGGCGGTGAAGGCCTCGCGGATCCGCTCGAGGCTCTCGTAGTAGTCGAGGTGCTCGGCGTCGATGGTGGTCACCACGGCGATGGTCGGCGTGAGCTTCAGGAACGACCCGTCCGATTCGTCCGCCTCCGCCACCAGGTACTCGCCCTGGCCCAGGCGGGCGTGCGAGCCGAAGCTCGAGACGCGGCCGCCCACCACGATGGTGGGGTCGAGTCGAGCCTCGGCGAGGACGGCGCCGATCATGGACGTGGTGGTCGTCTTGCCATGCGTCCCGGCCACGGCGATGCCGTACTTGAGGCGCATCAGCTCGGCCAGCATCTCGGCTCGCGGGATCACCGGAACCCCCCGGTGGCGCGCCACCTGGACCTCGATGTTGTCGCGCGACACCGCCGACGAGTACACGACGACGTGGGCTCCCTCGATGTTCGCCGCGTCGTGGCCCACGCATACCTTGGCGCCCAGGCCTTCCAGCCGCTCCACCGCGTCGTTGCGCTTGAGATCGGAGCCCGTCACGCGGTAGCCGAGGTTGAGCAGGATCTCGGCGATGCCCGACATGCCGCTGCCGCCCACCCCGACCAGATGGATCTGCTGATAGCGCTTAAACATGCGCGTGTTGCGAGATGTTCAAGAGCACTCCTGTCGAGGCCATCGTGACCACGAGGGCCGAGCCGCCAAACGAGATGAACGGCAACGGCAATCCCTTCGTGGGCAGGAGGCCGGTCACGACGCCGAGGTTGACGATGGTCTGGGTGGCCACGAGGACGGTGATCCCCAGGGCCAGGTAGGCCCCGAAGGGCTCCGGGCTGCGCAGGCCGATGCGCAGGCCCCGCCAGATGAAGAGGGCGAACAGGCCCACGACGGCCGCCGCCCCGACGAAGCCAAGCTCTTCTCCGATGATGGCGAAGATGAAGTCCGTGTGGGACTCCGGCAAATAAAAGAGCTTCTGCCTCGATTCACCGATGCCGCGGCCCAGCGGCCCACCGCCGCCGATCGCCAGGTACGACTGGATGATCTGGAAGCCACTGCCGCGCGGATCCTGCCAGGGATCCAGAAAGGCGATGATCCGGCGCACCCGATACGGCGCGATGGCCACCAGCACCACCACGGGGGGCAGCGCCGCCACCAGGATCATCGCCAGATGGCGAACCCGCATCCCGGCGACGAACAGCAGACCGAAGGTGACCGCGAGCAAGGTGAGGCCGTTGCCGAGATCCGGCTGAAGCAGCACGAGGCCGGCCAAGGTCCCGGCCACCAGCACGGGCGGCGCGAGCCCGCGCCACAGCTCGTGGAGCTGCTCGCGGCGCCGGGCGAGAAACGCCGCCAGATAAATCACCAAGGCGAGCTTGGCCAGCTCGACTGGCTGAAAGGACACCGGGCCCAGCCGCAACCAGCGGCGAGTCCCGTTGATCGACTGGCCGAAGGGCGGCACCAGCACGATCACCAGCAGCACGACGGCGACCGCGAGGGCCGGCACCATGAGTTTCTCGAGGTGCCGATAGTCGATCCGCATGGCGACCCACAGGGCGATCCCGCCCAGCGCCGCCCAGAAGAGCTGCTTCCGGAGGAACATGAACGGGTCGTGGAAGCGCTCCGCGGCGACGATGGCGCTGGCCGAATAGACCATCACCACCCCCACCGACAAGAGGATGACGGCGATGCCGAAGAGCCACATGTCGGGTCTGAGGCGCCTGGGCATCTACCTGCCCACCGCTTTCGAATCCATTTGCCGCGCGAGGTGCTTGAAGACGTCGCCGCGGTGTTCGTAGTTGTCGAACATGTCGAAGGAGGCACACGCCGGAGAGAGCAGCACGACGTCACCCGCCTGCGCCGCCATTCGCGCGGTCTCCAGCGCGGCCTCGAGCGATGAGCTTCGCGCGCTGGCCACGCGTTCGGCCTCGAGCGCGGCGGCCATCCGCGGCGCGTCTTCCCCGATCAGGACGGCCAGCCTGACCCGGCCGCGGGCCACCCGGGCCAGCGGCGCGAAGTCCTGGCCCTTGCCCTTGCCGCCCGCGATCAGCACGACCGGCTCGGTGAAGCTCTCGAGGGCCTTGATAGTCGACTCGACGTTGGTGCCCTTCGAGTCGTTGTAGTAGGCTGCCCCGTCCAGCTCGCGGACGAACTCGATCCGGTGAGCCACGGCGCGGAAGGCGGCGATCCCCTCGCGGATCGTCGCCGCGGGGACGCCCAGCCAGCGGGCGCATGCGGTGGCGGCGAGCGCGTTCTCGATGTTGTGGGCGCCGCGGAGCGAGATCTCGCTCACCGGGCACACCTGCTCCGCGGCCCCGTCGAGGCGGGCGACGATCCAGCCATCGCGCACGAACACCCCGCGGGGCAGCTCGCGCCGCCGGCTGAACCACACGAGGTCGCCCCGCACCGCGGCGGCCAGGGCACGCGCCCCGGCGTCGTCCTCGTTGAGGACGGCGCCATCGCCCGGGCCCTGGTTTTCCAGGATCCGGGCCTTGGCGGCGAAGTAGGCGGTGAAGGTGCCGTGGCGATCGAGGTGGTCGGGGGTGATGTTGAGCACGGCAGCCACTCGGGGCCGGAAACGCTGGATCGTCTCCAGCTGGAAGCTGGACACCTCCAGCACCAGCCAGCCGTCGCGGGCAAACCGCGCCGCCTCGGCCGCCAGCGGCGTTCCGATGTTTCCCGCCACCAGCACGGCGCGGGGCGGGCGGGCGAGCAAGGCGCCGACGAGCGCGGTGGTGGTGGTCTTGCCATTGGTGCCGGTGATGGCCACCGCTTCCGCCTCGCAGGCGCGCCAGCCCAGCTCCAGCTCGCCGATGACTGGCACGCCCCGCTGTCGAGCCGGCGCGAGCTGCTCGCCGTCGAGGGGCACGCCTGGACTGGCCACCACCAACTCGGCGTCGTCCAGCGGCATGGCGTCGGCGGTCATCAGTTTGACACCCAAGGCCTCGAGCCCCCGCGCCTCGGCGGACAGCGCGCTGAGGGGCTTGGCGTCTGTGGCCACGACCCGCGCTCCGGACTCGCACAAGAGCCGCGCCGCCGCGACCCCGCTCCGAGCGAGGCCGACCACGGCGACCCGGCGACCCGCGAGGGAGGCGAGGTAATCAGGCCCGCGCTGCCCGCTCACCGCAGCTTCAAGGTGGTCAGGGCCAGGAGGGCCAGGGCGAAGGACACGATCCAGAAGCGCACCACGATCTTGGGCTCCGACCACCCCTCCAGCTCGAAGTGATGGTGCAGGGGCGCCATGCGGAAGACGCGGCGCCCGGTGAGCTTGAAGCTGGCCACCTGGATGATCACCGAGGCGGCCTCGACGACATAGAGACCACCGATGAGCGGCAGCAGCAGCTCGGACTTGGTGAGCACCGACAGCATCCCGATGGAAGCGCCGAGGGCCAGAGATCCGGCGTCGCCCATGAATACCTGGGCGGGATAGCAGTTGAACCAGAGGAACCCGATGGCCGCGCCGATGAGCGCCCCGCAGAACACCGTCAACTCGCCGGCGCCCTTGACATTGAGGATCTTGAGGTAGTCGGCGGCCCTGAAGTTGCCGGTCAGCCAGGCGATGATCCCGAACGCGCCCCCCGCCATGATGACGGGACCGATGGCCAGGCCGTCCAGCCCATCGGTCAGGTTCACGGCGTTCGAGGCGCCGACCACGACCAGCATGGCGAAGGGAATCCACCACCAGCCGAGGTCGATGAGCCAGCCCTTCAAGAACGGAATGGCCAGGACGGGCTGCCAGCCATCGCGCGCGGGCTGCCAGAACACGATCCCCACCAGCGCCAGCGCGAGCATGAGCTGCAGCCCGAACTTGAGTCGGGCCGACATGCCCTTGCGGCGCTTCAGCTTGCGCCAGTCGTCCCAGACGCCGATCAGGCTGAAGCCGAGCGCGGCGAGCACGACGACCCAGACGAAGCGGTTGTGGAGATTCGCCCAGAGCAGGGTCGACGCCACGATGGAGCCCACGATGAGGATGCCACCCATGGTGGGCGTCCCCTTCTTCTCGCGGTGTCGCTCCGGCGTGTCTTCCCGGATGGTCTCGCCGCCGTTCTGCACGGCGCGCAGCCGCCGCACCAGCCAGGGGCCGAGCACCAGGGAGATGATCAGCGCCGTGATGAGGGCCATGAGAGACCGAAACGTCAGGTAGCGGAAGACGTTGAAGAGGATGGAGTCGCGCGCCAGCGGCACCAGGAGGTGGTAGAGCATCGGCGCTCCTCATGTCGCCTCTGGCCCGGTTGCGGGGAGCAACCGCGCCTCCAAGGCGTCGACCACGCGCTCGAGCCGCATGCCGCGCGACCCCTTCACCAGGACCACGTCGCCGGGGGCCAGGCGCTTGAGCAGGTGGGTGACGGCGTCCTCGAACGTCGTCGCGTGGCGGACTTCACCGAGGCCGGCGGCGCGCGCGGCCTCCACGGTCAGGCGAGCGCGCGGACCGACTCCCACCAGCTCATCGACCCCGAGTGCGGCGATCTGTCGCCCCACCTCGCGATGGGCCTCGTCGGCGATGTCGCCGAGCTCGAGCATGTCGCCCAGCACGATCGCCAGCCGGCCGCTCCCCCGTCGGCTGGACACCGTGTCCAGCGCCGCACGCATCGACACCGGATTGGCGTTGTACGTGTCGTCGAGGATGCGCACGCCGCCCGCGGTGCGCCACACGCACCGACCCTTGGCGGGATGAGCCGCGGCGAGCCCGTGCGCGATGTCGGACAGCGTCAGTCCCAGCGCGACGCCGCCCGCCGCCGCGGCCAGAGCGTTGGTGGCGTTGTGCCGGCCCGCGAAGGCCAGGGACACTGCCGCGCGCGCGCCCGCATACTCGATGGTGAAGCGCAGAGAGTCGGCGTCTTCGAGCACATCGGAGGCCAGGCGGACGGTGGCCGTCGGGCTCCGTCCGAAGGTCACCACCTTGGCGCGGGTGTCCCTCGCCATGCCCAGCACCAGTGGATCGTCCGCATTGAGGACGGCGGTGCCGGAGGCCGGGAGGGCGCGGACCAGAGCGGCCTTCTCCTCGCGCACGCCGTCGATGGAGCCCAGGAATTCCGTGTGCTGGGCCGTCACGATGGTGACCACGCCCACCGTCGGGGCGGCGATCGCCGCCAGGGCTTCGATCTCGCCGGGCTGGTTGGTGCCGATCTCGACGACGGCGGCCTCGTGCTCCGGACCCAGCCCCAGGAGCGTCATCGGGACGCCCCACTGGTTGTTGAAGCTGGCGGGCGATTTGAGCGTCACTAGGCGCGTGGCCATCACCGAGGCCAGCAATTCCTTCGTGGTGGTCTTGCCGTTGGAACCGGTCACCCCGACCAGCGGAATGTCGAAGCGAGCGCGGTGGCGGGCGGCGAGACGGCCGAGCGCGTGGGTCGTGTCTTCGACGAGCACGAGGGCCGCGCCGGCCGGCGGGTCATCGGGCAACGAGTGCACCACCAGGCACGAGGCCCCGCGCTCCGCGGCGTCCGCCACATGGTCGTGGCCGTCGTGCTGGTGGCCGCGGATGGCGAAGAACGCGTCGCCGACCTCCAAGGTGCGCGAGTCGATCGACACGCCGGCCACGGGCATCCCGAGATCGCCCGTCACGAGGGCGCCTCGGCTGGCCGCCACGATGTCTTGCACGGTGAAGCGCGAAGCCCGGCTAGCTATGCTTCGCCTCCGAGCAAGATCCGGCGCGCCACCTCGCGGTCGTCGAACGGCAGCACGTCGCGGCCGATGATCTGATACGCCTCGTGTCCCTTGCCGGCGATCACCACGGTGTCGCCCGCCTTCGCCCACGCCAGGGCCGCTCGGATGGCGGCCCGGCGGTCGGCCAAGGTCGCGTAGCCGCGCGAATCGGCGGCGCCGCCGATCCCGCGCGCGATCTCGGCGATGATGGCCTCGGGAGGCTCCGAGCGCGGATTGTCGGAGGTGACCCACACCTGGTCGCACAGCCGCGCGGCGATCGCGCCCATGAGCGGTCGCTTCCCCCGGTCGCGGTCCCCACCGCATCCGAACACGACGCCCAGGCGGCCGCGAGTCAGCTTCCGCGCCGTCGCCAGCACGCGCTCGAGCGCATCGGGGGTGTGGGCGTAGTCGACGATGACCAGAAACGGTTGCCCTGCGCGCACCTGCTCGAACCGGCCCGGCACCGCGTCGACTGTGGCCAGGGCGGCGCCAATGGCTGCCGGCGCGAGGCCGAGCGCCAGGCCGACAGCCACCGCACCCAAGAGGTTGAGCACGTTGTGCTCACCGATCAGCGGGGAGCCGAGGCTCAGCGATCCCTCCGGGGTGCCCACCATCATCCGAATGCCGTCCAGGGCCGACGTGTGCTCGAGGGCCCGCACCTCCGCGCCCGGACTGAACCCAAACCGCAGCACGGAGAGGCCCAGGTCGCGCACCATGCCCTCACCGGCGGGATCGTCCGCGTTCACCACGGCCACGCGCCTGGGCTTGGGCGAGTCGGCGAGCAGCTCGAACAGGTGCCGCTTGGCGGCGGCGTACGCCTCGAACGTGCCGTGAAAGTCCAGGTGATCCTGGGTGAGGTTCGTGAAGAGCGCCACGTCGAAGGCCAAGTCCTGAACCCGATCGAGCGCGAGGGCGTGAGACGAAACCTCCATGGCGACTCCGCCCACTCCGCGTCTGGACATCTCGCCCAGCATGGCCTGAAGCTCGGGCGCCTCCGGCGTCGTCTGACCAGCCGCCCGGCGCTCGTCGCCCACCACGTACTGGATGGTCCCGATGACACCCGTCCGCAACCCCCGCGCGCGCAGGAGGGCCTCGACCAGATATGAGGTCGTCGTCTTGCCATTGGTGCCCGTGATCCCGATCAAGGTCAGCGTGCGCGAGGGGTGACCGTGGTACGCCGCGGCCAGGTGAGCCAAGGCGCGCCGGGCCGAGGGCACGAGGACCTGCGGCACGCTCGCGTCGAGGGGGGCTCCCTCGGTGACGACGAGGGCGGCGCCCCGGGCAACCGCCTCCGTGGCGAAGTGGCGCGCGTCGTGCTTGAAGCCCGGCACGGCGACGAAGCAATACCCCGGCTCCACCCGCCGGGAGTCGCTGACAATCCCAGCCACCGCGGCGGGGAGGACGCCGTGCACCGTGCGCTCGGCCAGCGCCTCTAGCAGGTCATTCATCCCGAACTGCTCTCGCCCCATGTCATTCTCCGGCCCCTCACCGCGTCCGCGTGACCAACGAGAGGATCGCGGGCGTCCCCGGTTCCACCGCCGCGCCGGGCTCTGGGTCCTGACGCGCCACCAGGCCGTGGCCATTGACCTCGACCTCCAGGCGCAGCGGCGCCAGCATGGCCAGGGCGTGGCGAAGACTCCGACCGCGCAAGTCGGGCATGGTCGCCTCGGCATCGAGGGTCACCACGGGAGGCGTCTCCGGCATACGCATCCGCGAGGCCGTCGACTCGGCCGCGGAGGCGGTGACGATCTGCACGGGCTGTGTCCCGCGCGGCAATACCTCCAGGTACCTCAGGATCTCACGGCCGATGGCCGCGAACACGGGCGCGGCCGCCTCGCTCCCCCACTTCTCGTTCTTGGGCTCGTCGAGCATCACGAGCATTGCAAAACGCGGTGCATCGGCCGGGGCGAAGCCGACGAAGGACAGGACCCCGGGGGCCCGAGAGTAGCGGCGGGTGGCCGGATCGAGCTTCTGCGCCGTGCCCGTCTTGCCCGCCACGGGATAGCCCGGAATGGCGGCGTGGCGGCCCGTCCCGCCGTCCACCACGCGGGTGAGGATCTCGGTGAGCGTGCGCGCCGTCTCCTTCGAGATGATCTGGCGCACGGCCCGGGGCTCCACGCGCCGCGTTTCCCCGCCGTTCTCGTCGAGGAACGCCTTGACCACCCGCGGCTGCATCAAGGTGCCACCGTTGGCGATGGCCCCAAACGCCGTCACCAGCTGCAGCGCGGTGACGGACACCTCCTGCCCGATGGACATGGTGGGCAGGGACAACGCCGACCAGCGCCGGGGATCGCGCAGTTGCCCGCGGCTCTCCCCGCTCAATCCCACCCCGGTGAGGGCGCCGAACCCGAACGCCGTCATGTAGCGGTGGTAGCGCTCGGATCCGAGCGACAGCCCCACCTTGATGGAGCCGACGTTGGAGGAGTTCTGGAGCACCTCGGAGAAGCTGAGCCATCCGTACCGCTTCCAGTCGTGGATAGTCGCTCGCGCGATGGTGATGGCGCCGTTCTCGGCATAGATGCGATCGGCGGGGCGCACCACGCCTTCCTCGAGCGCGGCGGCGGCCATGATCGCCTTGAACGTCGATCCCGGCTCGAAGGGATCGGTGATGGCGCGGTTGCGAACCACCTCCCGCGAGGCCAGCTCGGAGAAGGTATTCGGATTGAACGTGGGCCGGATGGCGATGGCGAGCACGTCGCCGGTGCGGGGATCCATGACCACCGCCATGGCCACCTTGGACCGCGTGCGCCAGTACACGGCCTCGATCTCCCGTTCGGCGATGTACTGGATCGTCTTGTCCAGGGTCAACTTCACGCCGGAGCCGGCCACGGGCGCCTGGACCACCCGCTGGACGACGGTATCGCGGCCGAGGGCATCGCGGCCGACGACCGCCTTGCCGTCGGCGCCGGCCAGTTCCGCATTGAAGGTGCGTTCCACGCCCTCGAGGCCGCCGTCGGCACCCTCGAAGCCGATCACGTGCGCGGCCAGCTCCCGATTTGGATAGAGCCGCATCGGCTCGGGGATGAAGCCGAACCCCGGCTCCCGAAGGGCCAGCACCTCGGCGACCTGGGCGGGAGGAAGCTTGCGCCGCAGCCACACGAAGGACCGGGTGCCGGTCAGGGTGGCGTGAAGCTCGCGGGCAGCCACACCGAGGAGCGGGGCCAGGCGCTCGGCCGCGCGCACGGGGTCCCCGGCGAAGCGAGGCTGGGCGAAGAGCGATTCCGCGGGAGTCGACGTCGCGAGCGCCGCGCCATGCCGGTCGACGATCGGTCCGCGGCGGGCCGGCAACACCACCGTGCGCAAGTACTGTCGCTCCGCCATCTGCGCCAGCTCCGCGTGGCGGTAGATCTGCAAATGCGCCAGGCGTCCGGTCAGGCCCACGAACGCCGCCGCGAGCACCGCGGCGAGCACGAGGACCCGCGCCCGGAGGCCGGGTAACCTCAACGCACTTGGGCCTCGATCCGCGCCGAACGAGCGGCCGCCGCGGCGCCGGCGCCCGCCACGAACTCGCGGACATTCACGACCTGCTGGGGCGCGGGGACGATCAGGCCGAGCTGGCGGGCCTGAGACTCCAGCCGGCGTGGGGAGCGAAGCGTGGCGAGCTGAACCTCGAGCTGCTGGATCAAGGTCTCCACCCGGGTCCGCTCCGCCCGTAGGGTGTCGAGCTGGTAGGCCAGGCGGACGTGCTGGACGCGCACGGCCACCACCAGCAGCGCCATGATGACCAGACACATGGCGCAGGCCGCGGTGAATCTGAGCGAGCGACCGACGCGGGGATCGGTCTCGCGATGCAGTCGCTGCTCGCGGCTCATGCGCGGCGCTCCACGACGCGGAGCTTGGCGCTCCGCGCCCGCGGGTTGGCGCGCACCTCCTCGTCGGTCGGCGCGAGCGGCGACGGCTGCAGCTCCTCGAATTCCCTCGCTGCGAGCAGGCGGAACGTCTGCTTCACGACGCGATCCTCCCCCGAGTGAAACGAGATCACCCCGAGCCGGCCTCCGACTTCCAGCATCTCGGCCGCCTCGGGCAACACTTGACGAAGCGCGGTCGGCTCGTCGTTGACGGCCATGCGGACGGCCAGGAACGTCCGCGTGGCCACGTGAAGGCGCCGGGGCCAGGCCCGACGCGGCACCGCGCTGCGGACGGCGGCCACCAGATCGGCAGTTGTGGCGAGTGGGCGGCGGCGCGCGATGGCGCGCGCGATGCGCCGGGCATGCGGCTCCTCGCCGTATTCGAAGAGGAGGCGGGCGAGGTTCGCCTCGGCCACGGTGTTCAGGAGCTCGGCGGCGGTCGTCGGCGCCTCGGGATCGAGCCGCATGTCGAGCGGCTCGTCGGCCTGGAACGAGAAACCCCGGCCCGACTCCCGGAGCTGATACGAGGAAACGCCGAGGTCGAGCAGAATCGACTGCGCGGTGAGGACGTCGCGGCGACGGGCGGCCTCCCGGAGATCGCGGAAGTTCGCCCGCTCGAGCCGGACCCGCTCGGCAAACGGCGCGAGCCGCTCGGCGGCCCGGCGCAGCGCCTCGGGGTCGACGTCCAGACCCAAGAGGCGCACGGCCGGGCCTGGCCGTTCGAGGAGTGTCTGCGCGTGGCCGCCCATGCCTACCGTCCCATCGATCACCCAGCCCTCCCGGCGCGGCCGCAGCAGAAACGCGACCTCGTCTACGAGAACCGGGACGTGAACTGCTAGACTCCTCTGCTCAGCGTCTCGCGTGAACTGCTAAACTCCGCGGCTCACCATCTTGTCGAACAGATCGGGCAGCTTGTGCAGCACCGTCCGCTCGTAGTCCTCGAAGCGACGCCGGTCCCAGACCTCGAAGAGCATCAGCCCTCCGCCGACCAAGGTGACGTCGCGGTCCAGGCCCGCCTGCTGCCGCGAGTCGGGAGGTAGCAGGACGCGCCCCGCACTGTCGATCTCCAGCTCGCGGGCGCGCGACATGTAGAGCCGGCTCAATTCCCGGAGGCCTTCGTCGAACATCGAGCCGGTGCGGACCTGCGCCTCGATCTCCTCCCATCGCGCGACGGGGTGAACCTCGAGGCAGCGCTCGTTCGGCACGACGACGAGATTCTTGTCGCCGTCGAACTTCTGCTGGAGCACCTCCCGGAATTTCGCTGGCACGCTGAGGCGCCCCTTGCCATCGATTGAGTGCTCGAACCGCCCCCTGAACATGTCCCCCACATCGTCAACCGCCGTGGGATTTCATCCCACTTCGGTCCACCCGACGGCGACAATAGCCGCCAGCGACCAACGTGTCAAGGCAAAAGTTCTGATTTCTCAGGCTATTTAAGACTGACTTTTTTCCCAAACGAGGGGTGGGGGCCGATTGGGGCCTTACCCCCATGCCTGGGGCCTCGAGCCCTGTGGACGCCAGATGGCGGAAATCGACGTGGGAACGACCGTGGCGAAGGCCGAAATCGGGGCGGGAAACGACCTGTGCGAAGGCCCCTCAGCGGGGTCGGTAGTAGGTCAGCGCCTCGGGGAGCCAGCCCTCGATCTGCTTGATCCGGGTGGCTTCGGAGGGATGGGTGGAGAGGAACTCCGGCGGCTTCTGGGCGCCCCGGCCGGCAGCTTCCATTCTAACCCAAAGTTCCTTTGCGGCAGCTGGATGGTAGCCGGCCTTGGCCATGTAGATGAGGCCGAGATGATCGGCTTCCGACTCCTGCGTCCGGCTCCAGGGCAGCAGCACGCCGACGGTGGCTCCCGCGCCGAGCAAGGCGGTGACCTGCTGGGCCAGCGCGGGATTCGCGCCCAGTCCGACCTGGAGCCCGGTGAGCACCACGTTCAGACCGACTTGCTGGCTGACCCGCTCACCGCCGTGGCGGGCGACGGCGTGGGCCACCTCGTGGCCGAGCACCGCGGCGAGCCCGGCGTCGTCCCGGGTGATCGGCAGAATGCCCGTGTACACCGCGACCTTGCCGCCGGGCAGGCAGAAGGCATTCACCTGCTGATCCTCGATGACCTTGAACTCCCACGCGTAGTCCTTGCCGGTGGCCTCCGCGATGCGACGACCCACGCGCTCTACCTGGGCGTTGAGCGCGGGATCGGAGGAGACCTTGGACTTCTTCACCACCTCGCCGTAGGCTTGCTGGCCCATTTGGGCTTCCTGGTCCTCGGAGAGCAACATCACTTGCGAGCGGCCGGTCAGCGGCGCGGTTTGGCAGGCGATGACGAGCAGCAGGATCCCCGCGAGCAGCAGCGTGAGATGGCGCGCCATGCCATCGATTGTACCGTGTGATTCTGCCCTCGCGCGCGAGGGCCGGCGGCGGTGGGGCGCGCGCTCGCGGACTTCGTCCGGCGGGTGCGGGCCAATCGCATCCTCGAGCTCGCCGGGTCCGGGCGCTGGGAGGGAAATCTCACCGCGATGCGCGCCGACCGCCCGGTCAAGCCCACCCGGCGACGTCCGCGTGGTCCTCGTTGACACCTCCGTCTGGATCGAAGTGTTCCGGCGGCCGAGCCGACTGACTCTCACGTCGGTCGCCGAAATCGACGAGGTCGTGACGTGCCTCCCGGTCGTCCAGGAAGTGCTCCAGGGCTTCCGCGACGAGGCGGCATTCCGAGTGGCCCACGACTCCATGCTGGCTTTCCCGATCGTCGAATCGCCTCTTCGATGGGAGGTCGTCGACGAGGCGATTCGCCTCTACCGAGCAGCGCGCCGAGCCGGCTACGCCGTGCGGTCCGGCGTCGACTGCCTGATCGCCGCGTGCGCCTTGAGACACGGATTGACGGTGGCCCACCACGATCGCGATTTCGACGCGATCTCCCAGGTGTCCCCTCTCCACGTCCGCGCCGTGTTGGCCTAGGGGGTCGTCGAGCGAGCGGAGCGGCTCCCGCGGGGCGCCGGGACGCGCCGACGCCCGCACCGCGGACTCCCCGCGGCGCCGCGTGCGGGGTGGCTCAGCGGTTGCGGAGGTACACGGTGGTGGCGAGCGCGCTGATGATGCCGGCGGTCGCCGCCGCCGGTGGGCGCGACGGGTGGGTGGCGAGCTGGATGCGCACCGCACCGACCGCCGACGGTATTGTCGTGATCGCGCCATCGGCATCGAGATAGGTCAGGGTGAATGTGGCGACGCCGTTGACGATCGGCTGGCCGCCCGCGCCGGCGTCGCGGCGCAGCACGCCGTCATCGGCCAACCGCCAGGCGATGGTTTCCCCGCTGTCCGAAATCAGGCCGTCGCCGTTCAGGTCGGACTGCAGCACGACGCGCGAGGGCTCCGCCACCGCGACCGCCGAGAAGTCCGCCGGGGGGCCGCCGTACCCGGCCCCGCGAATGTCCTGGGTGAGGCGGTCGATGGCCGCGCGCGCGCCTTGCTGCGTCTCGATCCGCGCTCGGCCCTCGCCGAACGCCGCCAGGACCTGCTGGAGCGCCGGGGTGGTAGCCGCCACGATGAGGCCGAAAAGAGACGCGGCGATCAGGAGCTCGGCCAGCGGCATGCGCGAAGTATCGAAAGCCGGCCCCGCGAGGTCAATGTCTGATCTTCGTCACATCACCCAGCCGCCCGGAGCGATCGCTGGAATGCGCAGGCCTACGGGCACCTCCTGATCATGCGCCGCGCAGGCGGGGATCCAGGGTGTCGCGCAGGGCATCGCCCAGGAGATTCGAGCCGAATACCGCGAGGCTGATGGCGATGCCCGGGAAGAGCACGAGATAGGGGGCCTTTTGCGCGTACTCGGCCGCCGAGACCGAGAGCATTCTTCCCCAGGAAGGCCACGGCTCCGGCACGCCCAGCCCGAGAAAGGAGAGCGCGGCCTCGGTGAGAATGGCGCTGCCGAGTTGGGCCGTCATGAGCACGATGAAGGGCCCGATGGTATTGGGCATGACATGGCGGAAGGCGATGCGCAAGTGCTGCAGCCCCAGGGCGCGCGCCGCCTCGACGTACTGCATCTCGCGAATGGACAGCACGCTGGAGCGGATCACCCGCGCCGCCCGGGGCATGATGGGAATGGAGATGGCCACCACCACGTTGGGAATCGAGGGGCCCAGCGACGCCGCCATGACCAGGGCGAGGACCAGCAACGGCAGTCCCTGGAGAATGTCCAGCAGGCGCTGGGTGATCAGGTCGAGCTTTCCGCCGAAGTAGCCGGAGAGCAAGCCGATCACCCCTCCCAGGAAGGAGCCGAGGATGGTGGAGGCCACCCCCACCACCAGCGACACCCGGGTCCCCAAGATGATCCTGCTATAGGTGTCGCGCCCGAGGTGATCCGTCCCCAGCCAGTGCTCGGCCCCGGGCGGGGCCAGGGTGGCCGCGGCCGAGGTGGTGATGGGGTCGTGGGTGGCGAGCTGGTCGGCGAAGATGGCCACCAGCACCATCAGCAGCATGAGGCCGGCCCCCACCGCGCCCAGGGGCTTCTTCCGACAGAAGCGGACGAGGAGGGTCGCGATCCCGTCCCGCTGCACGGCCCGGCGGATGGCTCGGGCGGCGGCCACGTCGACGGGAGCCACCGCGGGCTCAATCGCCATAGCGCACCCGCGGATCGAACCAGCCGTAGAGCATGTCGACCACGAGATTCGACAGGATGACCACGATGGCGATGAACATCACGAGATTCTGCACCACGGGATAGTCCCGCCACAGGATGGCCTGGACGAGGAACCGGGCCACGCCCGGCAGGTTGAACACGGTCTCGGTGACGACGAGCCCGCCGATGAGGAAGGCGAACTCGATCCCGATCACCGTGATGACCGGCAGCATGGCGTTCTGGAGGGCATGGCGCCAGATCACCACGCGGCCGCTCTGGCCCTTGGCCCAGGCGGTGCGGATGTAATCCTCGCGCATCACCTCGAGCACCGCCGACCGGGTGATGCGCGTGATGAGCGCCGAGGAGCGGTATCCCACGGCCAGCGCCGGGAGTAGGAACTGCACGGTATGGATCTTCAGGTCCTGGGTCGGCGACACGTAGGTGACCGGAGGAATCCAGCCGAACCACGCCACCAGCGCCAGGATGATGACCATGCCCAGCCAGAACGAGGGCATCGAGAGACCGGCCAGCGAGAAGATCCGGAGCGCGTAGTCGAGGGCGGTGTCCTGGCGGACGGCGCTGATGACGCCGGTGGGCACGCCGATCAGCACCGAGATGATGGTCGACAGCACGGCCAGCTCGACGGTCACCGGGATCAGGGGCTTGATCACCTCCCACGCCGGCAGGTCGTACCGGTACGACTTGCCGAGGTCGCCGGTGAGCATGTGCCGGAGCCAGTCGAGGTACTGCTCCCAGATGGGCCGGTCGATGCCCAGCTCCTGCATGATCAGCTTTTTGTCGGCGTCGTTCACGTAGCCACCGGTGGCGAAGAGGATGTCGACGATGTCGCCGGGGGCCAGCCGCATGAGGACGAAGATGACGACCGACATGCCCAGCAGGGTGAGCAGGGCGATGCCGAGTCGCTTGGTGACGTAGGTACGCGTGGTGTGCTCCTCCGCCGAAGGCGGCCCGGAAGAGTCTCCCCCCGCCCGAGCCGGAGACTCGGCGCTACTTGTCCATCCAGACTTCCTGCATGCGGCCCCAGTTGTAGATCGACTGGTGCGCGATCAGGTTCTTCACGTGCTTCCAGTGCGCGTAGTACTCGAGCCGCCACCCGATCACCGGGCGCGCCCCCTCCTGCTCGAGCGTCTTCTGGATCTGGGCCACCAGCTGCATCCGCTTCTTGGCGTCGAGCTCCTGCGACTGCTGCACCATCAGCTTCTCGAGCCCCTCGTTGCAGTAGCCGGTGTAGTTGCGCGGAGAGCTGCAGGCGTAGTTTTCGAAGAAGTTGGCGTCGGGATCGTCGACACCAATGCCGGTGAGATTGGGTCCGGCCTGGTACTCCTTGCGGGTGGCCAGCGGGTGCCACTGGGCCGTCTCCACCTGCTTGAGCGACACGTCGATCCCCACCGCCTTGAGCTCGCTGATCACGAAGGACGCGAAGTCGAGATATTGCGGAATCGCCCGGGTGGCCATCTCGATCCTGAGGGGCTTGGCCGCGGTGTATCCCGCCTCGGCCAGCAGAGCCCGCGCCTTCGCCTTGTCCTCGGCCGGCTGGCCATAGCCAGGCAGCGCGGTCACGTCCTTGGCCAGGAGGCCCCACACGCCGTACGGCTTGGGCTGCATCGACGCGCCCACCTCGGCGCCGCCCTGGTGCACGGCCTGGGCGTAGGCCTTGCGGTCGACGGCGGCGCTCACGGCCAGGCGGAGCTTGACGTTGTTGAAGGGCGGCTTGGTGTTGTTGAGGAGCAAGTTGTCGTTGACGTTCGTCCCATTGACCTGCATGGCGATGCGCGGCTCGGCCTTGAGCACCTGCTCCACGATGGTCTTGGTGCCGTCGTTGGGGAAGGCCGCGTCCAGGCGCCCCGCCTGCAGGGCGGCGAACTTGGTACCCCGCTCGGTGATGATCACGTACTTGAGGCCGTCGAGATACGGGCGCCCCTTGACGAAGTATTCGGGGTTCTTCACCAGCTCGACGTACTCACCCTTCTTCCACTCCTTGAGCTTGAAGGGACCGGTGCCGATGCACTTGGTGCGGAACTCGGCGATCGGCACGTGGGCGGGGTACACCGGCGAATAGCCCGAGGCCAGCAGCATCAGCATCGACGGCTGCGGCCGCTTCAGGCGAAACACCACGGTGTACGGATCGGCCGCTTCCACCGCTTCCACGTTCGCGTACCAGTCCTTGCGGGGGTTGATCCGCAGCTTGGCCGGGGCGTCGGCGGCTTCCCGCACCATGTCGAACGTGTACTTGACGTCCTTGGAGGTGAAGGGCTGCCCGTCATGCCACTTCACGTTTCGGCGGAGGAAGAAGACCAGGTTGCGATAGTTGTCCTGCCAGGACCAGCGCTCGGCCAGCTCGCCGATGATGGTCTCCACGCTCTCGATCTTCTTGAGGGGATCGAACAGGACCAGGTTGTTGAAGCACGGCATGCTCGGCCACACCGTCGAGATGGTGGCCGATTCGTGAATGGAGAAGCCCTGGGGCAGGTCCTCGCGCTGCATCACGTTCATGACCCCGCCCGCCTTCGGCGTCTGGCTAGTGGCCGGCGTGGTGGCGAATGCGGTGACCAGGACGAGACTGACGGCCATTGCGGCCGTCGCGGCGCTTCTGGGCAACATGGAATCCTCCCCGGTGAGGTGCGTGAATGGCTGGAGTGTACGTGAAAAGATGTGGCCTCACAATGCGCCGACCAGACGGCGTCAGAGCAGGCGCAGGAACATGTGGATGCCGTAGATCGCGCCGCCGGCCAGCCCGCCGACCACGGTGCCGTTGACGCGGATATACTGCAGATCGTCGCCGGCGTGCTCTTCGATGAGGCGCACGGCGCCGTCCGGGCCCAGGGCCAGCACGCCTTTCTCGATGAAGCCGGCGATGCGCCCGTGGTGCCGCTCGATGCCCTCGACCACGCGCTGCTTCACCCATGCCTCGAGCTCACCGCGCAAGCTCGCGTCGTCGATCAGGCTGCGGCGCGCCCGCTCGAGCCGGTCGGCCACCCACTCCACCAGATGCGAGCGCTGGTCCTCGACGTCGGCCAGCACGGTGCGCTGGAGCACGTCGGCCAGGTCGTGCAGCACGCCGCGCAAGGTCTCTCCCTCCAGGACCTCACCCGCGATGGCCTCCACGCGCGCGGCCAGCTCGGGATCGGTGCGAAGCCGCTCCGCGAACTCCGCCACGGTCGTCAACAGGGTCTGCCGAAGCGGATGGTAGGGGTCGTCGGCCACCTCGCGCATCCCGGCCCGCAGTGAGGTCAGGATGCGTCGGCGATCGATGACGCCGAGCAGATCGGCGATGCTCAGCCAGAATCGCGGGTAGGCGTTCAGGTTCGCGCGATAGCGCCGGAGCAGATCGTCCACGAGATCGGCGAGGGCCGCGCTGAGCGCGGGTCGCTCCAGCGCCTCGGCCAGCGCGCGAAAGGTACCGCCGATCATCCGATCGTCCCACTGGCGCTCGCGGGCCAGCTCGAGGGCGGTCGCCACGGTCGGCGCCCAGGCTCGCCCCGCAAGGAGTTGGCGGACGCGCTCGAGGAGATCCTGCATGGCGTGCCCTGGCACCTGGGCGACCAGCCACCGCGCCACCACCCGCGTGGCCGCCTCCAGATCGTCGCGGGTGAGCCGCGCCGCGGCCCGGGCCACTCCCTCACCGAGGTCGAGGCGCGCGACCTCGTCGGTGACGAATTGCTTGGTGAGAACGCGATCGCCCACCATGCTGCCCACCCGCGCGGCCATCAGCTCCCAGTTGGCCGGAATGAGGGCCGTGTGGGGGATGGGCAGTCCCATTGGGCGACGGAAGATCGCGGTGACGGCAAACCAGTCCGCCAGTCCGCCCACCAACCCCGCTTCGGCGATGGCCAGGATCCAGCCTCCCCACCACGTGGTGCGGACGGGGAAGGCGAGGACCGCGGTGGCGGCGGCGCCGATGAGCACGGCCAGCGCGAGCCGGCGCTGGCGCCGAGGGGCCACCCGGCGCGACATCGAGCGCCCGCGTCAGCGGCGCCGCGCCGGCAGGAGCACGCGCCCCCGCCTGACGTCCCACACGCCGCGCGGGGTGAGCCGCACCGACGGCAGGAAGTCAGCGGCCATGAAGAAGAGGGTGAAGACGGGATCGTGAAACGGGTAGCCGCGCGCCTCCAGCGCCGACCGCAACCCGTCCTCCCTGGCCGCCGCCTCCACGAGCGAGCCGCGAGCCATGAGGCCGCCCAGCGGGAGGGGAACCTCGTACGCCACCTCGCCGCCATCGACCACCACGATGCCGCCCCGCAGATCGAGCAGGCGGTTCACCGCCCGGGCCATGGAGTCTCGACGGCGTCCCAGCGCGAGGATGTTGAAGTCCGTGGTGATCGTGGAGGCCAGACCGTCGAGGCGATCGGCGAATCCCGCCACCACGCCCGGGGCGCACCAGCGGCCGGCTCGGTCGAGCAGGGCCGCGTGCAGGTCGCCTGCGGCCAGCGCGCGCTCTTCGAGCTTCGAGATCACCGCGCTGACCAGCCGCATCACCGGATAGCGCGCGCGGCGCGGGAGCGCGAAGTCGGCTTCGCGGGCCCGCCAGCGCACGGCGAGGCGCGCGGTCGGCGAGGCCAACACCCTTGCCCAGGGAAGCTCCGGCACCGGCGCGGTGAGACGGCCGTCGACGGCCGCCACGCGTCCCCGGGCCACCACCAGTTCCGGACGGGGCTGGCTCAGATCGCCGAGCACACAGATGTCGGCGTAGCGGCCCGGCGCGATGCCGCCCACATCGCCCTCGCGGTCAAAGTAGGTGGCCGCGTTGAGGGTCGCCATGCGATACGCCTCGAGAGGCGGCACGCCCCGCTCCAGGGCCACGCGAATCAGGTGGTCGACGAAGCCATGATCGCGGATGAACGCCGGCATCGAGCCGTCGGCGGTGAGCATCGCCCGCGAGGCCAGCCCGGGGGCCTCCTTGAGGGCGTCGAGCAGGCCGCGCAGGTCTGGGCGGAGCGACGACTCGCGCAGCATCACCGCGATCCCGTGACGGGCCCGGTCGAGGACCTCGCGCGCGGTGATCGGTTCGTGGTCCGAGGTGAGGCCGGCCGCCGCGATGGCCGGGATCTTCTCGGCGGAGGCGCCCGCGGTGTGCCCTTCGACGCGCTGGCCGCGACCCTGGGCAAGGGCCAGGCGCTCGAGGAGATAGCGGGCCCCGCGGTGGGCGTCGGGCCAGCGGGTGACCTCCCCAATAGCCACAACCCATGGGTGCTCGAGGGCCCGCCGCAGATCGGCTGGGGCGAAGCGCCGCCCCTCGTCGGTGGTCCGCGACTGCGCATGGACGCGGATCATCCAGTAGAACTTCACCGGCGAGCGAGCCAGCGCATCGGCCACGACTCGGAAGGCCTTGAGCCCGCCCAGCTCCCAGATCTGGAGCGTGTCGGCAAACACGGTGGTGGTCCCCAGCGCCAGGATGTGGCGGGCGAACGCCGAGGGCGTCGCCAGGTGCGCGGGATGGACGTGGGGATCGATATACCCCGGCACCAGGATGCGCCCCGCCACGTCGACCATCCGCGTGCGCGGTCCGATCACGTCCTCGCGCAGCCCCACGTAGGCGATGCGTTCGCCCCGCGCCGCGACGTTCGCCGGGTACACCTCCCCCGTGTAGACGTTGAGGAGGGTGGCCCCGCGGAGGTAGAGGTCGGCGTGCGCCTGTCCGCGCGCCACCGCGGTCAGCGCGCGACGCGCGAGAACGTCCATACGCGTCAATTATGCGGCACAATGGGGCGGTGAGCGAGCCGATCGTGGTCACCGATGCCGTCCGCATCCCCGGTCACGCGCTCAGCATGCGGGCGGTGCGCGCCTCCGGTCCCGGAGGTCAGAACGTCAACCGCGTGGCCACCAAAGTGATCCTCGAGGTGGACCTCGAGAGCATCGAGGGGCTGACCGACGACCAGCAGGCCCGCCTGCGACTCCTCGCCCGGCGCCGCCTTGATGCGCGCGGCCGCCTCGTGGTGAGCAGTCAGGCGACCCGCACCCAGGCGCGGAATCTGGAGGATGCCCGCGATAAGGTGCGCGGCCTCGTACATGCCGCGCTGAAGCGCCCGCGGCGCCGCCGACCGACCCTGCCCTCGCGCGCCGCCGAGGAGCGTCGCCTCGCCCAGAAGAAGCGCCACGGCGCCATTAAGCGCCTGCGCACCCGCGCTGTCGAGGAGTGACCTCGGGGACCGTCGCTCACCCGATACTGCGAGTTTGGAGGTGCGAGTGTTCTATGACCTCACGCCGGAAGCCGTCGAAATCCTCGCCATCCTCATCAAAGCCGAGGCGGCACACTGGCTCGCCGAGCACGGGACACCCGATGCGCCGGGTGGCGCTGGCTGAAGTCAAGGACGACCTCTCGCGCTTCCTTCGCTTGGCCGAGTCCGAGGACATCCTCATCACGCGGCATGGTAAGCCGGCCGGCGTCCTCATCGGGTTCGAAAGCGAGGAGGACTGGTTCGACTATCGCCTCGAGCACCACCCTGAGTTCCTCCGCCGCGTGGCCGAGGCGCGGAGTGCTCTCAACGAGGGACGCGGGGTGCGCCTCGAGGACCTACCGTCGTAACGGACGGTCGAACCTCACGCAATGATCCGCGACAGTTCCCGGCGCGAGGCGCCAAGGATCAACAGCGACCTGATCAGCAGATCCAACGACACCGAGGCATCGCCGGCCTCCATCTTGGCGATGCGAGACTGGCTCGATTGAAGGCGCTTCGCAAGGGCTGCCTGCGTGAGACTTCGGCGCCGGCGCCGTTCGCGTAGGCTTGTGGCCAGTCGCGCCTTGAGGTCGATATAGGCGGCCTCCTCGGCGTTCAGGCGCAGAAACTCCTGAGTGGTCCCGAACTTCCAGCCCTTTGCTTCCAGCCGACGTCGCTTTTCGTCACGCACGGTCGTACTCCCTGAGTCTGCGAGTGCACGCGTCAATGACGATCTTGGGCGTGGTGCGTGTCTTCTTGGTGAAGACTTCCAAGATCACCACGGCATCGGAGTCCAGCCGGTACACGATTCTCCAGTCAACCTCCGCATCGCGGATTCGCAGCTCGTGACCGTGGGGCCCCACCACGGGCATCGGCCTCGGCTGAGGCATGCCAACCGCCTGCCCCTTTTGCAGCAGACGGAGCAGATAACCGGCCTCGATTCTCGCCGCCCGGGACAAGGGCGGTGTCTTGATTTCTCCGTGAAGCCAGACGAGCGGCTTGTCGCTCGGGCTCACGACCACGAGAATATGTCAGATTAGACATGTCGTCAAAGGGCGGTGTCGATTGCTGCGCATAGCTCCGGCAGCCTACGGCTCTCGGCCGCGGGTGATCGCGGTGTCGGACGGCCGATCTTCAATAAGCCGGGGGCGCGTAGACCGTGACGAAGAACAGGGGGACGCGACCGGGGTTGGTCACGTGGTGGCGGGTGCGGGCGGGAATGGTCACCAGCGCGCCCGGGCCCGCGCGATGCTCGCGGTCGGCGATGCGCACGATGGCCTCGCCCTCCACGACGTAGATGATCTGATCGCCGGGATGCTGCTCCTCCGGTCCGGCATCCTCCCCCGGCCCGATGGTCATCACCGCCGTCTGACTGCGCTCCGTCTGCTGGAGCACTCGGAAGTAGTGCCCGCGATGGGCGAACGCGTCGACGACATCCTCCATCGCCTTCGCGGGACGCGAGGTCACCGCCGCCCCTGGCGCATGCCGGCCCTCTTCAGATGCATGCTCAGAAGCCGAGGGCGCGGACCTCGTCGCGGAACTGCTGGACGTTGCGAAGCTTGACCTCCTCGTAGCCGCGGATGACGTCCGGGAGGGTGGCGAGCTTCACCGCCCGCTCGTAGCTCTCGGGCGAGAGGCCGGCCATGGCCTTCTCGAGGAGGGCGCGATACTCCCCGATGAGGGCGCGCTCCACCCGGCGGACTTCGGCGCGCCCGAAGGGATCGAGGGCGGTGCCCCGCAGTCCCTTCAGGCGGGCCAGCATGCGGAAGGCGCCGTCGAACCAGGAGCCGAGCTTGATCTTGTTCTTCCACCCGAGCGCCCGCAGCATCGGCGGGTGCAGGTGGTACTGAACCGCGACGCCCTCCGGGTATTCGGCGGCGAGCCTGGCCGCGAGATCGCTCTTGAGATGGAGTCGGGCCACCTCGTACTCGTCCTTGTAGGCCATCAGCTTGAACAGATACCGGGCCACGCCCTCGCTGAAGCTCGCCCGGCCGTCCGGCTCCGCCGCCAGCGCGCGCTTCACGAATTCCACGTACTGCCGCGCGTAGGCGGCGTCCTGATACTCGATCAGCTCGGGCACCCGGATGCTGAGCAGTCGCCGCAGCTCCCCGGTCGCGCCCACGCCGTCCACCAGAGCGCGCGCCTCGGCACTCAGCACCGGCTCCGCGCTCACCGCACCGAGGCGTGGCTTGCGCTCGCGCTCCAGCGCAGCCGGATCGATCACGGCGAGGCGCCCGGCCCGGAAGGCCTGCGTGTTCATGGCCACCGACACGCCATTGAGGGCGATGGCTTCCTCGATGGCCTGGTCGCTCACCGCGATGGCCCCGGCTTGGTAGGCGGCGCCGAGGGCGATGAGGTTGGCCGCCATGTGGTCCCCGAACAGCTGCTCGGCCAGCCCCAGCGCGTCGAGGTAGACGTTCTCGTCCTTGCGGGTCACGCGATCGATCGACTGGAGCAGGCCATTCGTCTCCGGGAATTGCACGTCCGTATGGGTGACCATGGCGCCAGTGGGAACCTGGCTGGTCGAGATCACCGCCACGGTCTTGTCCGGCCGGGCGTGGTCGAGATTGGTCGGCGATGTCGCCACCAGGATGTCGAACCCGAGGTAGCAGTCCGCCTCGCCCGCCGCGATCTTGTTGGAGACCTCGTGGGGAGCATCCGAGATCTTGAGGTGGGACACGACCGGTCCGCCCTTCTGGCTGAGCCCCGTCTGGTCGAGACCGCGCACATGCGCGCCGTCCAGAAGGGCCGCCGTCCCCAGGACCTGGTTGACGGTCACTACACCGGTTCCGCCGATCCCCATCATGTAGACGTTGCTCGTGCGGGGAACCTTGAGGACGGGTTCGGGAAGCGGGCGCTCGACCGTGAAGATCTTCCGTTCCCGCTTCTTCGGCGGGCCCAGCGGGATCGCGGTGAGGAAGGACGGGCAATCGCCGCGCAGGCAGGAGTAGTCCTTGTTGCACGACGACTGATGGATCTGCGTCTTGCGCCCGAACTCGGTCTCCACCGGATGGACGGACAGGCAGTTGCTCTTCACTCCGCAGTCGCCGCACCCCTCGCAGACCGCCTCGTTGATGTACACCCGCATGGCCGGATCGGGCAGCTTGCCGCGCTTGCGCAGCCGCCGCTTCTCGGCGGCGCACCGCTGGTCGTACACGAGCGCGGTGACGCCCGGAGTGTCGCGCAGGATCTGCTGCGCCTCGTCGAGTCGATCGCGATGCCAGACCTCGACGCCATCGGCCCACGCCACGCCCTTGCCGTACTTCCCAGGTTCGTCCGTGACCACGAAGATCTTCGCCACGCCCTCGGCCTGCAAGGCGCGCGTCAGCTCGGGAACCGGCATGGCCCCGGCGGCGTCCTGGCCGCCGGTCATGGCCACCGTGGAGTTGTAGAGGATCTTGTAGGTGATGTGGGTTCCCGCGGCGACCGCCTGGCGGATGGCCAGCGAGCCCGAGTGGAACAGCGTGCCGTCGCCGAGGTTCTGGAACATGTGCGGCATCTCGGTGAACGGGGCCATGCCCACCCACTGCGCGCCCTCGCCACCCATGTGGGTGATGCCCAAGGTTCGGCGCTCGGGCATCCCCAACGCCATGCCGTGGCAACCGATCCCCGCGGCGGCCATCGAACCGTCGGGCACCACCGTGGACCGGTTGTGGGGGCAGCCCGAGCAGAAGTAGGGCTGGCGGGCGATGGTGAGGGGCGCCGGCCGCTCGCGCAGCGCCTCCAGCAGGGCCACCCGCGCGGTGATCGAGCCCAGGGGAATCCGTCGCTCGATCCGCGATGCCACGATCTGGGCGATGCGATCCGCGTCCAGCTCCCCGTGGGCCGGCACCAGTGGCCGATTCTCCAGATCGCGCTTGCCGAGGACCCGCGGATGCTCAGCGAGGTTATAGAGGACATCGCGGATGAAGACTTCGACGAAGGAGCGCTTCTCCTCGACGACGAGGATCTCCTCCAAGCCTCGGGCGAATTCCCGCACGATGCCCGGTTCCATCGGGAAGAGCATGCCGATCCGCAGCAGGCGGATGCCGTAGCGCTCGAGAGCGGCGTCGTCCAGTCCCAGCTCCAGCAGCGCTTCGCGGAGGTCGTAGTACGTCTTGCCTGGGGCCGCGATGCCCAGCCAGGCGTTGCGCGCGGGCACGGTGATGGCATTGAGCCGGTTGGCCGCCGCGAAGGCCTTGGCCGCCTCCAGCCGCCCGTAGTTGATCTCTCGCTCCATCTCGAGGCCGAAGGGCGGGAGCAAGGTGGGATTTTGCGTGTGCCGCCACGGCCGGCCCTCGTAGAGGAACCCAGGATCCTCGATGACGACGCGGTCGGGCGACACGAGGGCGGTGCCGATCTCGTCCGCCACGTTGGTGACGATCTTGAAGCCCACCCAGAGACCCGAGTACCGCGACAGCTCGAAGCCGAGGCGGCCCAAGTCCAGGATCTCCTGGATGTTGCCGGGAAACACTACCGGGAAGGACGCGTCGTAGAACGCCACCTCGGAGTGGATGGGCAACGTCGACGACTTGGACAGCGGATCGTCCCCGCCGACGGCGAGGACGCCGCCCTCCCGTCCGACGCCCGCGTAATTGGCGTGCTTGAAGGCATCGCCGCTGCGATCCACCCCGGGTCCCTTGCCGTACCACATCCCGAGGACGCCGTCGTACTTCGGCCGGGGGAAGAGGTTCGCGAGCTGACTGCCGAACACGATGGTCGCGCCCAGATCCTCGTTGACGCCGGAGATGAAGTGGACGTGATGCTCGCGCAACAGCGGCCCATTGCGCTCGAGCGTCTGGTCCAGCCCGCCGAGCGGTGAGCCGCGATACCCGGAGATCATGGTAGCCGTGTGGCGACCGCGGCGCTTGTCGGCGCGGTGCTGATCGAGCGGCAGGCGGACGAGCGCCTGGATCCCCGAGAGGAGGATCTGCCCGTCGAGCTGGCGGTACTTGGCGTCGAGCGAGAAATCGCGCTTAGTTTCCATTGGCTCCTCGACCGTGGGACGGCCGTCGCTTCAGAGGTCGATTAGCGAACTCGCCGCGCGGCAGTGTCGCGGCCCGATCACGCCCTTTCATGATAGCGGGCTTACCAAGGGCGGCGCAAACCCCTGAGCCAGCCCTTCGGCATCGCGATCGCTGGCCGTCGATCAGGCGGCGCGCAGGAAGGCGCCGACGGCGGAGTTGTACGCGTCCGCCGCGATGACGGGCGCGAAGTGGCCCCCGGTGTCCAGCACGCGAAGCGTGGCCGCCGGGATCTTTCCCGCCAGTTCCTCGGAGTAGAAGACGGGGGTGATCATGTCGTCGGCGGCCACGATCACCAGCGCGGGGGCCGCGATCTCGCTCAGCCGGGCTCGGCGATCGTACCGCACGATGGCGTCGATCCGGCTCGCCACGACCTCCACCGGCGAGGGATTGAGCATCGCCCCGCGCACGTGGGCCTCCACCGCCTCGTCGTGGGCGCTGATCCACCAGGGCGGATAGAGGGTGAGGGCCGACGCGCGCACGTAGGCTTCCATCCCCTGGTGGAGCAGGACGTCCTTGCGCGCCGCGAAGCACCGACGGAAAAACGGGTCGGGGCCGGCCCAGGTGGCGCTGAGGACGAGCCGGCGCAGCCGTTCGGGGTGATCCTGCGCAATGACCTGGCCGATGGCGCCGCCGGTCGAATGTCCCACCAGGTGGGCGGCGTCGATGTCGAGGCGGTCCATCAGGCCGAGCACGTCGGCCGCCATCTGTTCGACGGAGTACCGGATGCGCGAGTGACTGCTCCGCCCGGCGCCACGGTGATCGTGGACCACGACCCGAAAGTCGCGCGCGAGGTCCGCGACCTGTTTCGCCCAGAACGATCCGAGGCCGGACAGCCCCGGCACCAGCAGGAGCGGCGGGCCCGCGCCCTGCTCCTCGTAGTAGATCTCGGCGTCGTCGAGGGAGACCGCAGGCATCAGGTGTCGTTCATGCCCATGGCGCGCTCGATGGCCACCACGTCGCCCGGGCGAGCAAAGGGGCTGGGCGCAGGCTCACCGCGGCGCCGCGGCCGCCCGATGGCCTCGAAGAAGCGCTCGAGCCCGGCCGGTGCGATGACCCACAGCATCACGAGATCCTCGCGGCCTTCGTTGATGATCTCGTGCCGCACGTCATAACCCAGGAAACACGAGGTGCCGGGGACGAGGTCATGGCTGACACCATCGACGACCACCCGGCCCTGGCCGCGAAAGCAGATCTGCAGCTCGACCTGGTCCCCGTGCGAATGCTCGCGGACACGGCTACCCGGGGCGATGGTCTGGAAGCCCATGGCCAGTCCTTCGAAGTCGGTGTTTCCCGGATAGAGCTTGGGGTCGGCGTGACCGTTGGCGGGAATGGGCTGCCAGAACGAGGGCCCGTCGTCCGGCTGCATCACCACCGCCCGTCCTTTGGCTGTGCCCGTCGCGTTCATCGCGTCTTTCCTCGAAGGTGTCGCCGCCCCACGTCAGTAGGGTGTCTCGCCCCGCGCTAATCGCCAGCAGGGGTGTCGCGCCCCTCGCTAATACCGTGTCTCACCCCGCGCAAATGGGGTGTCGCGCCCCTCGCCAATACGGTGTCTCACCCCGCGCAAATGGGGAGGTTTGGAGGGGGCGTCGCGCCCCCTCCAACTCAACAGTCTAGCCTGTTACCCCCGGGGACGCAGGGGAAGCGGCAGCGAGCGTCGCCCGAGAAAGCGATCGATGCCCGCCCGCCCGTCCTCGGATGCGACGAGCTGGCCGAAGAGACGCGCCTCTTGGGCCAGTCCGATCGCCAACCCCTTCGTCAGCCCCAGGCGCACGACGTCCGCGATGGCGCGCGCCGCCGCCGCCCGAGGGATCGCCGCGTGATGCGCGAGAACCCGCTGGATGTTGGCGTCGCGCTCGGCGTTGGGGAAGGCGATGGTGTCGCGCTGAGCCAGCGGCGACCACAGCGCCCCGGTGAATTCGCCGCGGGCAATCCTTCCCGCGATCTCGAGCGCCCGGGAAAGCGCGTCGGCCGCCGCCACCTCGTCGACGAGCCCGAGCGCGCGGGCCTCGCCTGCAGTACGGCGGCGTCCGTCGAGCAGCATGGTCAGCGCGTGCGCGAGCAGCGTGTACATTTGCGCGCCGCCGGTCCGCGCCTGGCGGATGACCAGGCGCGGGAGCATCTGCGTCCCGCCGAATCCCGGAATCACGTGCAGATTGATCTCTGGCTGGCCGATCTCCGCGCGCGCCGACGCCACGCGGTACGCGCAGGCCATCTGGAGCTCGTTGCCGCCCCCGAGGGCATAGCCATCGACGGCGGAGACGAACGGCGCCGGCGACGCGGCGATCCGCGCGAAGAGCCGCTGGGCCCGCGCCGCGAAGGCCTCGACATCCTCGGGCGTGGCGAAGGCGCGAAGCTGGCGGATATCGGCGCCGGCCACGAACATCAATCCGGCTCCGGTGAGCACCGCCGCGCGCATGCCCCCCTCGGCCTCCAGCCGATCCAGAACCGTTTCGAGATCCTCCAGGGTGCCTCGTCCAAGGGCGTTGGCGGGCGGCGAGTCGATCGTGACGAGGGCAACCAGATCTGGAAACCCGCGCCGAACCGGGTCGAGCCGGACTCGCACCGTGGCGGTGTCGATGAAGCGAGAACCCCACGCCTCGTACACCTGCCGCGCGGAGCGCGCGCCGTCGAGCGCGTCGGTGGCCCCGACCCGAACGGCAAGCGTGCCGGTGTGGCGGTTCTCGTGGATGGCCTGGTTGGCTTCGGCCAGTTGCTCCCATGGATGGACCACGGGCGCGTGCACCCCGAGGGCGCCGGCATCGATGAGCTCCACGACCTCGGCCGCCTGGTGCGCGTTCGAGAGGTGGCTGCCGAGAATGGTGAAGGTCGGGAAGAAGATGCGCTTCTGGTGCATCCAGATGTTGGGCGCGTAGAGCGAGAAGCGGCGCCCTTTGCCGCCGTCCAGGTAGACCACGCGGCCGCCGTGCGGGCGCGCGATGAAGGCGCTCACGCCGAGCGTGTCCTGCTCGGCGCGCTCGACGATCAGGTCGGGGTTGCCCCGTGGATTGTCCGGCGTCGCGAGGAGCCGACCGATCGCCTGGCCGAAGGGCTTGAGGGTGAGGTCCTGGTACTCGCGGTAGCCGGCGGCGTCGAGGTCGTAGTCCGGCATGGTGTCCGGCCAGCGAAAGCCCGGACCGCGCGCCAGCGCCTCGAGGCTCACCACGCCGCGCAGGAGCGGGAACCGCGCCTGAAGCCGCGCGGCTTCCCCATCGCTCCCCGCGACGGCCACCACGCGGGCCCCCGCGCGCAGGGCCGCCTGGATCGCGTCGTCGCCCACCGCGTCCGACGTGCCGCAATAGACGACGACACCCTCGTGGGGACGGAGATCGGCGCGGCTGAGCATCTCACGCGCGGAAATCGCTCCCTCCTTCCCCAGGAACGCCAAGCTGTAGCCACTGGTCGCGCCGTAGAACACGAGCCGGCCGCCCGGACCCAGCAGGTCGATCATGCGGCCGAAGAGATCGCGCCCGACCGAGGAGACGACCACGTCGATCGCCGATCCCTCGTTCGCCTCGCGCACCATGGCCAGGAAGCGCTCCCCGGCCGCGCGCCATTCCGCCTGCCCCGGCAGGTCGCACGGCACTATCGCAAACACACCTTTCAGGTCGGGACGAGCGCGGTTGACATGGACGGCCGCCCCGCGGGAGCGAATCAGCGCGCCCTTGTCCTCGGTGGAGACGAGGCCGGTGACCAGCGCGCCGCGCAGGACGGCACAGCTGACGGCGTAGAGTCCGGTGCCGCCGGCCGCGCCTTCCACGAAGACGCGCTCGCCGGGTTGAACGCCGGCCACGTCGTAGAGCGCCTTGTAGACCGTCTCCAGATCGAGCATGAACGACGCACCTGCGGGGAGCGTGAGGCGCTCGGAGTGCTTCAGCAGTCCCGGCGCCTGGCAGCGGACGAACTGGGCGAAGGTGCCGTCCGGCGTCTCGTAGCCCTGGATCTTGAAGTCCGCATGCATGGGATCGTCGCCGGCGCGCGGCGACAGAAGATCGGACACGCCTGGGTAGACTACCCGCACCTCGCCGACGCGCAGACGGCCTTCGCGCGCGGCTTCGGCACCGAGCGCGGCCACCATGACGACGGCCCCGCTTCCGGGGATGTGGAGATCCCAATCGTGGAGATCGAAGACGGAGATGGGCACACCGCGCGCGGCGAACATCGTGTTGTAGGTCAGACCTGCGTAGAGGACGTATCCGAGCGCGTCGTTGGGACCGATGGCCGGCACCGGGGCAATGACCCGGCGAAGCGCCTCGCGCGGCTCGCCGTGGGCGGGACGTCCCCAGCGATCTTTCACCACCGCCCACGCCTCTTGCACCTGCGGCAGGAGGTCCAGGCCGGGCCGGAAGGGCGCGCCCAGGGCGAGGAGGCGCCCGCGCTCCTGGGTGTTCTTCTCCGGGTACCACCACTCCGTATCGATGTCCCTCGAATCTCCGCTCATGACGCCCTCGGGACCGTTCATATGCTATCCGAGTCGGTCGCCATGTCGAGCGCGTCGCTCGGCGGGCGATGTTCCCGGCGTCCGGACCGAGAAGGAACGCTATCATGAGGCGCGTGAGCCCTCCTACACGCTGGCCCGAGGCGCGCGCCTCGCGCGGCCTCGTGGCCTCACCTCACCATCTCGCCTCCGAAGCGGGGCGCGCCATCTTCGAGCGCGGCGGCAACGCCGTCGATGCGGCCCTGGCCGCAGCCACCACCCTGGCCGTCGTCTATCCGCACATGAATGGGATCGGCGGCGACAACTTCTGTCTTATCTACGATGCGAGCGCCGGTCGTCTGCTCGCCCTCAACGCGGCGGGGCGCTCGGCGGCGGCCGCCGATCTCGACGCGTACCGCGCCCGCCATGGCACGGCCATTCCCACTCGCGGAGGACCGGCGGCCCTGACTGTGCCCGGTGTGGTATCCGGCTGGTGGGAGGCGCATCGCCACAGCGCCGGGCGCATGGGCTCGCCGATCACGTGGCGCCATCTCCTCGACATGGCCATTCAGCACGCGGCCCAGGGCTTCCCGCCCTCGGCCGGTCAGCGGCGAGTGACCGCCTCGGCGCCGGCGCTGTTCGGCGCCAGCGCACCCGACGAAGTGCGGCGCACGCTCTGGCCGATCTTTCACCCCGATCGCCTGGCCGCCGAGCGCTTCATCCAGCCGGACCTCGCCCGCACCCTCGAGCGCATCGCCGATGGAGGCCCCGACGAGTTCTATCAGGGCGATCTCGGCCGCCGCCTCGTCCGAGCGGCCCGCGAGGCCGGCAGCCCGCTGACCGCGGAGGACCTGGCGGCGCATCGCGCTGACTGGGTCGAGCCGCTGCGGGTGCCCTACCGCGGCGGGGAGGCGGTCAGCTTTCCCCCGCCGACCCAGGGCTTTGCCGCCCTCGCGATCCTGGCCCTCCTCGAGGGGTTCGACCTGCCGTCGATGGCCGAGGAAGAGTACGTGCATCTCGTGGTCGAGGTGACCAAGCTGGCCTTCGAAGACCGCGACCGATATCTGACGGATCCCACGGTGGTGCCGGTTCCGGTCGCGCGCTGCCTCGACCCGGCTCGCCTGGCCCGCCGCCGGCGCCGCATCGCATCACACGCCGTGGCGACAGCCGCCGGCCCGCCCATCGCGGGCGACACGATCGCCATCGTCGCCGCCGATCGCCAGGGCAACGCCGTCTCGCTCATCCAGAGCATCTACCACGAGTTTGGAGCGGGCATCGTGGCCGGGGACACCGGCGTGCTGCTCCAGAACCGCGGCGCCTTCTTCTCGCTGGACCCGACGCATCCGAACCGGCTGAGACCCCGCACGCGCACGGCCCACACGCTGATCCCGTCGATGTATCTGGTGGGAGGCCGACCGCGTCTCGTGTATGGAACTATGGGCGGCGAGGGACAGCCGCAGACGCAGGCGGCCATCGTGACCCGCATGGTCGACCGGGGGCTGGGCCCTCAGGCGGCCGTCGAAGCCCCGCGCTGGCTCCTCGGGCGCACATGGGGTGAGCAGACGCGCGCCCTTCGTCTGGAATCGCGCTTTCCCCCTTCGGTGGTCGAAGCGCTCCAGCGCCGCGGCCACGACGTGCGTGTCGTCGAGGCCTGGAGCGACCTGATGGGCCATGTCCAGGTGATCGGCCTCGATGCGAGCGGACTCAGGGGCGGCTCGGACCCGCGCGCCGACGGCGCGGCCCTCGGGGTTTGACGAGCACCCCCACTACGTCAGGGGCACCTCGCGCGCGAACACGGTGAAGAGCGAGCGGCGCGCGGCCTCCAGCGCCTCGCCGATCTGGGCCTCCCCGCTGCCGGCGCCCTGGCGCAGCAGCACCTCGAAGAAGCGCACATAGAATGCGTCGGGCTCGACCACCACGCTGAACCGCGCCTTGAGCCCCGCCGCTGAGAGGCGCGGCCGATAGGCGAGACTGGCGCGCCCCCCGGGCGGCAGTCGCCGATCGAAATATTCCTTCGACAGATCGAGGGCGACCTCGCGCGCGATGATCTTCTCCGTCCGGCTTCCCGGCACCACGCGGCCCTCGCCGTCGACGAGCTCGATGCGCATCACTGCCCGGGGCGTGACGTAGGTCGGAAAGGCGTGCCCCACGCGCACGCTGGTCACGGTCAGGACGAGCGAGGCCCAATCACCCGGTCGGTAGCGGACCGCGTCGGTGCCGGCGCTGATGCTCAGCCCCGCGCGGACCATGTCGGGGTCGTGAATACCCCGCCACTGGTGCCGGCGATCCGGCATGTGGCAGTCCTGGCACTGCACGCCGGCCCGCGCGAAGCGGCTCGCCTTCCACTCGTTGTACGTGTCTTGAAGGAGCTTGCCGTTGAGCGCGGGGCCGTTCGGTTCGAACTGATGACACGAGCGGCAGAACTCCGAGGCCAGGAATGCCGGCGTCCGCGTCACGCCGCCATGCGGCAGGCTTTCGCGCGGAGCGCGGCTGGCGAGAGAACCGTCGCGGCGCGGGGGTCCGAAGCGTTCGTGGTTGCGCACGTGGCACGACGCGCACGGCACCCCCTGATCGGCGAGGACCGACACGAACGCCGGGTTCTCCTCGAAACCAGCGGCGGTCCGGATGAAGGCCCGTTGCTCGGCGAGTGGAGCGTGACAGGCGTAGCATCCCGAGGCGGCTGCCGGATCTGCCCTCCACATCTCGACGAGCTGGCCGAGAACGCCGGGACCGCTGGCCGCGGCGTGGATGCTTCGCCGCCAGTCCGCGTACTGCACGGGATGGCAGGTGCCACAGGATGCCGGTTCCAGTGAGGCCTCGAGAGGCGAGAAGCGCGGCGATGGCGCGCCCTGAGCAGCGATGGGCTGCTTCCAGTGGCGTCGCACGAACTCCGCGGTCGTTTCGCCGGAGAGAGGGGGTGGAGCCAGCATCGCGACCACGCAGGTCGCCGCCAGCATCGCGAGACGGAGCGTCACGTCCTCACCTTACCAGGACGATGGGCGGGCATGACCCCGTGCAGACGCGGCCGGCCACCGAGCGGCCGCGGTAGAGTGTGGCCGTGACGACGGTCGCCGTGCCCATCGCGGCCATCGGATGGAGGGCTCACGCAGCGCTCTCCGGCACTGCCGGCGCCGCGCGCGTGTTGGCACCGCTGACCACGTCGATCTATCTCGAGGCCGGGGGGGAAATCATCTGGGTCGGGCCCAGCGACGGACTGCGGCACCCGCGCGCGGTCCTGGCGGCGGCGGCCGAACCCTGGCCCTCCTACATGGCGCGCATACAGGCGGAGACGGTCGGGTTCGATATCGCCGGCCTGCATCCGTGGCGGCCACCGCGCGGCGCGCGCGCGGCCGCCGCGGGCCTCGGGCGAGCCGCGCGAGATCTCGTGGCCGTGCTCCGGCGGCCAGTCCGGCCCGCTCCGCTCGGACTCGGCCGGCTGCTCCTGGGACACGCCCCGGACTTTCCCCTGGACCGCGCGGTGGATCCGGTGATGGCCCTCGCCGCCGCCTGCGATGCTGACGACCCGACCGCCGTCGTGGCGGCAGCGGATGCGCTGCTCGGCCTGGGGCCGGGATTGACCCCTTCGGGCGACGATTTCGTGGGTGGCGTGCTCTGCGCGCGAAACTGGGCGGGCACACGCGCCGATGATTGGTCGCGGGCCGCCGCGCTCGTGATCGAGCGGGCGCGTACGCGCACCCACCCCATCAGCGTGGCGCTGCTCGAGGACCTCGCCGCCGGTGAGGGACACGAGCCGCTGCACGACGTCGTCGACGCGCTCATTCGCCGCGACGAGCGGCGCGCCCTCGCCGCGGTCGAGCAGCTCGGCGCCCTTGGCCATAGCTCGGGCTGGGACATGTTGACCGGTCTTCTGGTCGGCATCGGCGGGCGCGCCATCCTCGCGGCCTTTGGGGATGACGATCCCGCCCAGGGGCTTGGCGGATGCAGTTTTTCCCAGGTGAAGTAGAGTTGATGGAACGCTCGGCGCCGGAGGAGAGAACCCTGGATCCCTACAGATTGCCGCGAACCGTCGCCCCCAGCCGCTACGACCTCCGCCTGATCCCCGACTTCTCCACCTTCGTCTTCGAAGGCGAGGAAACGGTCACGGTCACGGTGAAGGAGCCGGTCTCCGAGATCTGGCTCAACGCGGCCGAGCTGACGATCTCAGAGGTCGCCATCTCGCGCGACGATGGCCACGTGCGCCGGGGCACGGCCACCTTCGAGCCCGATCGCGAGCGCTGCTGCCTTCGCTTCGGCGAGGCGCTCACCCCGGGGACCTGGCGCTTGCGCCTCGCCTTCCGGGGGACTCTCAACGACAAGCTGCGCGGCTTCTATCGCAGCACCTACAAGGACGAGAGCGGCGCCACGCATACCCTGGCCGCCACCCAGTTCGAGGCCACCGACGCGCGGCGCGCCTTTCCCTGCTGGGACGAGCCCGCGTTCAAAGCGGTCTTTGCCGCTACGTTGGTGATCGATCCCGCGCTGACCGCGGTGTCCAACACGGCCGTCGTCTCCGAGCGGATCGAGGGTGGTCGAAAGGTCGTGGCCTTTGCCGACACCATCGTCATGTCGACGTACCTCGTGGCCTTCGTCGTCGGCGAGCTGGAAGCCACCGAGCCGGTGATGGTGGGCCGCACTCCCCTGCGCGTTTGGTGCGTGCCGAGCAAGCGGCGGTTGGCGTCGTTCGGGCGCGACATCGGCGCGGCATCGCTGGCGTTCTTCGAGACGTACTACGGGCATCCCTATCCGGGCGACAAGCTGGACCTCCTGGCCATTCCCGACTTCGCGGCCGGCGCCATGGAGAACCTCGGCGCCATCACCTTCCGCGAAACGGCGCTGCTCGTCGACGCGGGCGCGGCCACCCATAGCGAGCTCGAGCGGGTGGCCGACGTGGTGGCCCACGAGAATGCCCACATGTGGTTCGGCGACCTGGTGACCATGGAGTGGTGGAACGGCATTTGGCTGAACGAGGCCTTCGCCACCTTCATGGAGATGCTGGCGGTGGACGCCTGGAAGCCCGAGTGGCAGCGCTGGACCACCTTCGGAGTCTCGCGCTCGGCGGCGTTCGCCGTCGACGGCCTGCACAGCACGAGGTCCATCGAATTCCCGGTGAATGCCCCGCAAGAAGCCGACGCGATGTTCGACGTCCTGACCTACGAGAAGGGCGCCTCGGTGCTGCGCATGCTCGAGCAGTACCTCGGTCCCGAGGTGTTCCGAGAGGGCGTGCGCGAATATCTGCGGAGGCACGCCTACGGCAACGCGGAGACCGGCGATCTGTGGGCGGCCCTGGGGCGGGCCTCCGGACAACCCATCCCCGCCTTGATGGACGGCTGGATTTTCCGCCCCGGCTTTCCCATCGTCAGCGCCCGTCTCGACAATGGTCAGCTGGTCCTGGAGCAGCAGCGCTTCACCTACCTGCGCGACCCGCTGGACCGCGTGCCCGGGCGGGTGTCGGCACCGCCGGTGGATCGCAATCAGCGGTGGCAGATCCCCCTTCAGATCCGCGTCGAGCGCCGAGGCCCCTCCGAGGTGCGGCGGGTGCTGCTCGCCGAGGGAGAGGCGAAGATTGCCCTTCCGGCGGACGCCGAGGCCGTCGTAGTCAACGAAGGAGGTCACGGCTTCTATCGCGTGCGCTACAGCCACGATCTGCTGGGGCGCCTTCTGCGGCGGCTAGCATCCGGCCTCGCTCCCATCGAGCGCTTCAACCTGCTCGGCGACGCGTGGGCGGCCACCGTGGCCGGGCTCACGCCAATCGAAGAGTACCTGGACCTCACCGCCGAGTTCCGCGGCGAGCGCGACAAGAATGTCTGGGTCATCCTCATGGGCTCGCTCCACACCCTCAATCGGATCATCCTCTCCGCTGATCGCCCTGGGCTCGAGCGACTCGTCCGCGATCGCCTGTCCGGCGCCGTCGAGGAGCTGGGATGGACACCCCGCGCCGGCGAGGACGAGCTGAGGCGCCAGCTCCGCGGCGATCTCATCCGCGCCCTCGGCACCTTGGGCAACGATCCGGCCACACAGGCGCGAGCGGAGGAGGTCTATGCGGCGCACCTCGACGGCAGTGGCCTGGTGGACCCCAACGTCTTGCCGGCCCTCATCGCGATCCTCGCCCACGTCGGCCTTGCGGCGCGCTACGACGCATTCTTCAGGGCCTTCCGCGCGGCCACCACGCCGCAGGAGGAGCAGCGCTACCTCTATGCGCTGGTGGCCTTCCAGCCCCGCCCGCTGGTGGAGCAGACCCTGGCCAAGACGATCAACGGCGAGATCCGCACCCAGGACGCGCCGTTCGTGGTCCGGGCCATGTTGATGACCGTTCACGGCCGCGAGGTGGCGTGGGACTTCGTCCGCGCCAACTGGGACACCATGGACCGCCAGTACCCGAAGCAGGGGCTCCGGCGCATGGCCGAGGGCGTCACCGCGCTGGCCACACCGGAGCTGGAGGGAAGCGTCCACGAGTTCTTCACTCAGCGGAAGATCGACCTCGGCGGCAAAACCCTGGAACAGTATCTCGAACAGCTCCGCATCGCCGTGACCCTGCGCGCGCGGAATGGCGCCAAGTTGAGCAGCTACCTCGCCCGGTAGCAAGATTCGGAGCGCGCCGGAATACCGGGGACCGCCGCCCGGCGTCGTCGGCCCGCCCGAGCACCGCGCAATATCGGGGGACGCGCGAGCTTAGCCGGCCCGCCCAAGCGCGCGGGCAGTATCGAGGCGGGCGCCAGCTTCGTCTGCCCGCCCAAGCGCCGCACGGTATCGACGAGCGCCACGGCTTCGCCGGCCCTCCGAAGCGCCGCGCAGTATCGAGGGACGCCCCAGCTTCGTCGGCCCTCCCAAGCGCCGCGCACTATCGAGGGGCGCCACGGCTTCGCCGGGGCGCCCCGAGCGCTGGGGGGCTTGGGGGGCCCTGTCGAGGCCCCCCAACCGAATAGAAGGCTTCCCCCGTTCGTCCTTGATGACAAGGCCGGCGGCGGCTTCGTGTGATGGCGACCGCCTCGGTCGGAGACATCCAACGAAGCGCTCACCACAAGGAGGCTGCATAATGTCACTTTCCGCTCCGCCCCGGCGCGCCGCGATCCCCCTCGTCGCCAGCGTGCTGCTGGGCCTGTTCTCCCTCCAGACGTTCGCGGAAGCCGCCACGCGTCAGTACTGGACCGAGCGTCCCCGCACGTCGGCCACGCCCGCCACGCCCGACTGGGTCGCCGTTGCGGAAGCGGTCAAGCCTGCTGTCGTCAACGTAGCGGCCGAGCGGCGCCCCGCCCCGGGCCGGCCCTTGCCCCCGATGGGCCGCGTGCCGGGCCCCCGCGCGTCCGGCTTCATCATCAGCGCCGACGGCTACATCCTGACCAACAACCACGTGGTCGAAGGTGTCGCGGTCGCGCGAATCCGTCTCAGCGACGGGCGGGAACTGGATGCGAAGGTCGTCGGTCGCGATCAGCAGACAGACCTCGCCCTGCTGAAGATCGACGCGACGAATCTGCCCGTCATCCCCCTCGGCGATTCCAGCACCCTGAAGGTCGGCGAGCCAGTCATGGCCGTCGGCAATCCCTTCGGCCTCGAGCTGACCGTCACCACGGGCATTGTCAGCGCCACCGGTAGGGTGATCAGCGAGGGACCGTACGACGATTTCATCCAGACGGACGCGTCTATCAATCCCGGCAACAGCGGCGGACCGCTGGTCAACGCCCAGGGCGAAGCGATCGGGATCAACAGCGCCATCTTCAGCCGAACCGGGGGCTCGATCGGCATCGGCTTCGCGGTGCCGGTGCACCTGGCCAAGTTCGTGGTGCCCCAGCTCGCCGAGAAGGGACAGGTCGAGCGAGGCTGGCTCGGCGTCACCGCGCAGCCACTGACGACTGACCTCGCTGCCGCCCTGGGTCTCACGCGGACGGACGGCGTGGTCGTCTCTCAAGTCTGGGATGGCTCCCCGGCGGCGGCCGCCGGCGTGAAACAGGGCGACGTCATTGTCGAGCTAGACGGTCGGAAGATCGGCCGCGCCACCGACCTCTCGTTGCAGGTGGCGGCCACGCCGATTGGCAAAGACGTGAAGGTCTCGGTCCTGCGGGAAGGGAAGCCCGTGACCCTCACCGCCAAGGTGGCCCGCCGCGAGCAGCCGGTCAACCTCGCCTCCGCGGCTCCGCACGAAGCCGGCCAGCGCGCGCGACTCGGCGTTTCTGTCGAGCCCGTCACGCCTGACATCGCGAGTCAGCTCGGCATCGCCGCCTCCGGTCTGATCGTCCGGCAAGTCAGGGACGGAAGCCCCGCCGACGAGGCCGGGCTACGCCCTGGCGACATCATCGTGGAAGTCAATCGCCAGCCGGTGAAGGGCGTGGACGATTTCCGTCGGGCGCTCGACGCCACGCAGGCGGGCAGCTCGCTGCTCCTCCTCATCCAGCGCGAGGGCACGGCCTCGTACCTCACCGTGAAGGTGTAACCTCGGCCGACTATCGAGATGGGGGGCCTCGACCGAGGCCCCCCAAGCCCCCCAACGCTCAGGACGCCCCAGCGCAGCCGGGGCGCCCATCGATTCCGCGTGAGCTTGGGGAGGCCCGACATGGGTCGCCCCCCAAGCCCCCCAACGTTCGGGACGCCCCAGCGCAGCCGGGGCGCCCCTCGATTCCACGTGAGCTTGGGGAGGCCCGACATAGGTCGCCCACCAACCCCCCAACGTTCGGGACCCCCGGCGCAGCCGGGGCGCCCCTCGATTCCGCGTGAGCTTGGGGAGGCCCGACATAGGTCGCCCTCCAAG
>JBKPAK010000084.1:0-29277 GCA_046726415.1 Candidatus Methylomirabilota bacterium | reverse complement strand
GCCCTCCACCGAGCGTGTCCACGGTTCGTTCCTTCGATTGGCAATGCATCGCGATGTTCCGACCCCGCAAAGTTGGCCCTGCGCGCCAATGCGGCCCCTGTCGGGGTCATGTCTGTGTCTTCACGCATAATGCGGGCTAGGCTGGCGCCGTGTTCGGCATGGCTTTAGTTGTGTGGCCGCGCCGCCGTTCGAAGTCGCCTCTCCTTGCCGCTGGCGCGTTTCCTCTTGCGGCGTGCCTTGGCCTCGTCCTTCTCTCCGCCTGCGAGCGTGCCAAGAGTGCCCCGAAGAGCGAGACCCGCCTCCGCCCACCGTCGTCGTGGCGGACGTGCTCCAGAAGACGGTGCCCATTTACGCCGAGTACGTCGGGCGCACCGAGGCCCTCATTGAAGATGCGCTGAGCCGACCCGGTCTCGGCCGCCGTGTTTGGGCGCGGTCAGCGCTCCTCGACCCCCGTCAGCGCAGGCGGCCCACGTGGGTTTCGACCTCCTGCAAGGTGAGCACTCCATCGCCGTTGCTGTCGGCGAGGTCGAAGTGCCGGAAGCGGGCATTGAGGAACTCCTCCAGGGTGTGCTTGCCATCGCTCCTCCGGTTCGCGGACTTGAAATCGTCTGCGGACAGGCCTCTGATGGCCGCCAGCACGAGATAGCCCTTCCGGTCCTTGTCGAGGAAGTAGAACAACTCGACCGAGCGGCGGTGGAACTCCTCGCGATCGATCTTGCCGTCGCCGTTTCGGTCGGTCTCCTGGAACTGCTGGCGTAGCTCCGACGGGGATGGCAACTGCGCCCAGGCCGGGCCGCCGGCAACCTGGAGGAAAGATGTCGTGATCCGGGCCATCCCCCCCTGGTTGCTGAGCCGGCTCACCTGATCCAGACTGGAGCGCGTCGCACGAGCAGGGCAAGCGGACGTCGCGACGGAGGCGTGGCGATGGCGAGCATCTACGACGAGATCTACGCGAGATCACAGCGTGATCCTGCGAACTTCTGGGCAGCGGCCGCGGACGATGTCCACTGGGACCGGCGCTGGGAGCGGGTGTTCGACGACTCGCGGCCGCCCTTCTACCGCTGGTTTACCGGCGGCTTGCTGAACACGTGCTACAACGCCCTCGATCTCCACATCGACCGCGGGCGAGCTAAGCAGCAGGCGCTCATCTACGACAGCCCGGTTACCAGCACCGTGCGCGCCTTCACGTATCTGGAGCTGCGCGACGAGGTTGCGCGGTGTGCGGGTGCCCTCGCGCGCCTCGGCATCGCCAAGGGGGACCGGGTCATCATCTACATGCCCATGGTGCCCGAGGCCGTCGTCGCCATGCTGGCCTGCGCGCGCATCGGCGCCGTCCACTCGGTGGTCTTTGGGGGGTTCGCGCCCAACGAGCTGGCCAAACGCATCGATGACGCCAAGCCCAAGCTGGTGCTCTCCGCTTCCTGCGGGATCGAGGTCAACCGAGTGATCGCCTACAAGCCGCTCCTCGACCAGGCCATCGAGCTGGCGGCAAACAAGCCCGAGCGGTGCGTCATTGTCCAGAGGCCGATGCAGAGGGCTTCGCTGGTATCGGGAAGGGACCTCGATTGGGACGAAGCGATAGCCGGCGCCCCTCTCGCCGCCTGCGTACCGGTGGCCGCCACCGATCCGCTCTACATCCTTTACACCTCCGGTACCACCGGGGTCCCCAAGGGCGTCGTGCGCGACCATGGCGGACACGCCGTAGCCCTCAAGTGGAGTATGAGCAATATCTATGGAGTGGCCGCTGGCGACACGATGTTCACCGCCTCTGACATCGGCTGGGTGGTGGGCCACTCCTACATCGTGTACGGGCCGCTCCTGCGCGGGGCCACCAGCATCCTCTACGAGGGCAAGCCCGTGGGCACCCCCGACCCCGGCGCTTTCTGGCGCCTGAGCGCGCAGCACGGCGTCAACGTGATTTTCACGGCCCCCACGGCCTTCCGGGCCATCAAGAAGGAAGATCCGGTCGGTGCGCACATCGGCAAGTACGACCTCTCGCGATTCCGCACGCTGTTCCTGGCCGGCGAGCGGTGCGATCCCGACACCTTGCACTGGGCGCAAGCGCGGCTGGGCGTGCCGGTCATCGACCACTGGTGGCAGACCGAGACCGGCTGGCCCATCGCCGCCAACTGCGTCGGCCTCGGCATGCTGCCGGTGAAGGCCGGGTCGCCGACGAAGCCCGTGCCTGGCTACGACGTGCGCGTGGTCGACGAGCGGGGACGCGAGATGCCGGCTGGACAGATCGGCAGCATCGTCATTCGCCTGCCCATGCCGCCCGGATGTCTTGCGACGCTCTGGAACAACGACACTGGCTTCGAAAAGTCATATCTCGAAGCCTATCCGGGGAACTACCTGACGGGCGACGCGGGCTACCGGGACGACGACGGGTACCTCTACATCATGAGCCGCGTGGACGACATCATCAACGTGGCTGGCCACCGGCTGTCCACCGGCGCCATGGAAGAAGTGCTGGCCGGGCACCCCGACGTCGCCGAATGCGCGGTCGTGGGCGTGGTGGACGAGCTGAAGGGCGAGGTTCCCGTCGGTTTCGTGGTCACCAAGGCCGGCGTCGATCGCGGGGAAGACGAGATCGTTCGCGAGCTGGTGCAGCGGGTTCGGGACACCATCGGCCCGGTGGCCGCGTTCAAGACGGCCACCGTGGTGCAGCGGCTGCCCAAGACGAGGTCGGGGAAGATCCTTCGCGGAACGATCAAGCGAATAGCCGACGGCGCGCCATACACGGCGCCGGCCACCATCGACGATCCCACCATCCTGGAGGAGATCGCCGGACGGCTCCGCGCTCTCGGGTATCCCCAGGGCCGGGCGTAGAAGGGGATGGGGCGGTATGCCCACCAGCGTCAACAGCGCGCGCGATCTGATCCTCGACCTCGTGATCCGCTACGGTTTCCAGGTGCTGGGCGCGCTGGTCATCCTGACGGCGGGCTTCGTCGTCGCCCACTGGATTGGCAGTCTCACCGACCGATGGCTCCAGCGCCAGACCATGGAACCGCCCATGCGGAAGCTCACCGTCCGCGTGGTGCGCGTGGTGGTGCTGCTGTTCGCGCTGATCGTCGCCCTCGACAAGTTCGGGTTTCAAATCGCGCCGCTGGTCGCCGGCATCGGGGTGGCGGGGCTGGGCATCGGCTTCGCCCTGCAAGGCGTGCTCAGCAACGTGGTGGCAGGTCTGACGATCATCTTCACGAAACCCTATCGGGTGGGCGAGTTCATCTCGCTGCTGGGCGTCCATGGCGAGGTGATCGCCATCGAGCTGTTCTCCACCACGCTCGTACATCCAGACCGCTCGCGGATCGTCATTCCGAATCGCAAGATCGTGGGCGAGATCCTCCACAACTTCGGGTCGATGCGTCAGCTCACTCTGGCCGTGCGCGTCCCCCACGACGCCGATCTGGCCGCCGCCCTGGCCGCCGCCCGCGAGGTCACCGCTGCCCAGCCCCGGGTGTTGAAGGACCCGGCGCCCGTGGTCGGCGTGACCGAGATCGGGCCTCTCGGTGTCAAGCTGACCATCCAGCCGTGGGTTGCCGTGGCGGAGGTCGTGCCCGCCGAGGCCGAACTGTACCGGGCGCTCCTCGAGCGATTCCGCGGCGAGCGGATCGGGGTGGCGCCGACGCTGCCGGCGTTCCGCCTAATGTCCACCGAGGAGACGTCGTCATGGAGTTCGTGAGCCGCATCCTGGAGGGATCGATCTCGCTGGACCTCAAAGACGCTCTGCGTCGCTCGGTGTCGTCCAGCTATCGCATCAGCCAGGACGAGAAGATTCGCCGACTGGAGGAGGTGCCGCTGTTCGCGGACTGCACGCGCAAGCAACTGCGGGAGGTGGCCAAGATCTCGAAGGTCGTCGAGTTGCCGGGCGGCACGGTGCTCACCCGAATGGGCGAGCCCGGCGATGCCTTCTTCGTCATCGTGGACGGCTCGGCCATCGTCGACGTGGCCCCCCGAAAGCGCGGCCGCCTCAGTCCCGGTGACTTCTTCGGGGAGATGAGCCTGCTCGACGGTGAGCCGCGCTCGGCCACCGTGCACGCCGAGACCGACGTGCGCCTCCTCGCCATCCCGCGGCGCAATTTCCACACCGTCCTGCAGGAGGTGCCGGACCTGACCTACAAGATCCTGGTCACCCTCAGCCGCCGCCTCCGCCAGCTCGAACGCTCGTTGACTGGGTGAGCGGCCGGCCCCCGCGTCACTCGGGAAGGGCGACCTTGCGAAGCAGGGCGAGCTGATCGAGGGCTTTGCCCACCCCCAGGGCGACACAGAACAATGGGTTCTCTGCGACGATGACCGGCAGGCGGGTCTCCTGGCGGATCAAGAGGTCGAGGCCGCGCAGGAGGGCCCCCCCGCCGGTGAGCACGATGCCCTTGTCGATCATGTCGGCGGCGATCTCGGGGGGCGTGCGCTCGAGGACCATGCGGATCGTTTCGATGATCGTGGCGATCGGCTCGTGCAGGGACTCCCGGATCTCCTCGTCGCTGATTTCGATGGTCTTGGGCAACCCGGCGATGAGGTCGCGCCCTTTCACGGGCATCTTGCGCGGCGGCTCCCCGGTGGGGAACGCGCAGCCCAGCTCGATCTTGATCTCCTCGGCCCGGCGCTCGCCGATCAGGAGGTTGTACTGCTTGCGGATGTGCTGGGCGATGACCTCGTTCATCTCGTCGCCGGCCACCCGCACCGACCTCACGTACACGATGCCGGACAGCGAGATGACGGCGACTTCAGTGGTGCCTCCGCCGATGTCGACGATCATGTTGCCGCCCGGCTCCTCGATGGGCAGCCCGGCCCCGAGGGCGGCGGCCATCGTCTCGTCCATGAGATACACCTCGCGGGCTCCCGCTTGGGTGGCGGCCTCGCGCACGGCTCGCTTCTCCACCGGAGTGACACCGGACGGCACGCTGACCACCACCCGCGGCCGGACGAACCAGCGCCGATTGTGGGCCCGCTCGATGAAGTACTGCAGCATCTTCTGAGCGACGTCGAAATCGGCGATGACCCCGTCCTTGAGCGGGCGGATGGCCACGATGGTGCCCGGCGTGCGGCCGAGCATGGCTTTGGCCTCGCGTCCCACGGCAAGCACGGATCCGTCGGCCTGGCGCAGCGAGACGATGGACGGTTCGTTGAGGACGATGCCCTCGCCGTGGACGAACACGAGCGTGTTGGCGGTCCCCAGATCGACGGCCAGATCCCGGGAGAACATCCCGCCGAACTTGCCCAGCATGTTTTCACCTCTCCCGTCTGCTCGCCGCCGACGGCGGCCTCCGCGGACAACGCCTGGGCCGGTGCGCGCGCGTTCGCCGATGCGCGCTGGCGACGACACCTCGCTCCGAGACTAGCCCGACCTGGGGCGTTTGGGTAGCGCGTCCGACGGAGGCCTGCGGGTTCAGACGTGAGGGTGAGGGTCAGTGTCCCGCCACCCCGAGCAGGTCGAGTTGCTCCGGTGCGGGAGGCGGGGCAGGCGGCGCAACACGCCGGTCGGCGATGCCGACTGAGTCGCGCAGCCGGGCGACTTCGTCGAGAATCGGCGCGGCCTGTGTCCGGGGCATGTAGGCGCCCCGAGCGAAGAGCCGCTCGTATCGCTCGCGTTCCTCCGGCCAGTCGCGCGCGAGGTGGGCGAGGAAGTGCTCGCGCGTGCCCGGGCGCAGGTGGACGACGTTGCACCAGAGATGTGTCGCCCCGGCTTCCCGGGCGGCGTGGACCACCGCTCGCAGTTGCTCAGGGCGATCGGAGATGCCCGGAAGGATGGGCGCCATGCCGATGCCCGTTCGGATCCCAGCCTCGACGAGCGTCCGCACTGCGCGCAGGCGCTGTCGCGGAGGGGCCGTACCCGGCTCCGTGCACCGCCACACGCTCTCGTCGAGCGTCGGGAGGGACACATGGACTTCGACCTCGGCTCGCTTCGCCGCAGATCTCAAGACATCGACGTCGCGCACGATCAGCGGACCGCGGGTGACGATGCTGAACGGGGTGCGCGCAGCGGCGAGCGCTTCGAGGCACCCGCGGGTGAGACGAAAGCGCCCCTCGGCCGGTTGATAGGGATCGGTGGCAGCGCCGATGGCCACTAGTTCGCGGCGCCAGGAGGGCCGGGCCAGCTCACCCCGCAGTACCTGGACGATGTTGATCTTGGCGCGGATGATCCGTCCGTACTCTTCGCCGGCCGGCCGATCGGCGCGCCGCTCGAAGGCCCGGACGTAGCAGAACGTGCATCGATGCACGCAGCCCACGTAGGGGTTGAGCGACCAGGCGAACGACATTCCCGACACGGGATTCAGGGCGCTCTTGCACGGTTCCTCTCGGTACGCGGCTCGCACGTGACTACTATACATCTGTTCCTAGACCTCGCGCCTTAGGTCACGGACGGCATAAATGTGTGCGGTCTTGACAGTCTTCCGGTCGCCTCCCTACACTCGGTAAAAGCGACGGTCTCGCCCTGTGGTCCTTGCTGGTCTCGTCCGAAGGGAGGCGGCATCATGGCAGTCGAGGCGACCCTCGCCACTCGCTCAACGCACGAGTTGACCGCGCGCGCCGTCGACCTGCTTCGGCTGGCCTGGGAGGCCTTCCGCCGGCAGGACGTCGCCCCGCTCGGCGCCGCTGAGAGACTTCTGCGGAGCATGCGCCGGAGCTACGCGCCGCCGGGCGCACCGCCCGATCAGCTGATCACCAGTGTGGCGGATCTTCTGGCCACCGTCCGCGCGATGGTGGAGGAATCGGTGCCGTTCACCGATCGGGCCACGCGCGAGATCAACAGTCTCTTCGAGAAGGGCATCGAGCTCGTCGAGTGCGCGCGCGATGCGCTGGCCACCGAAAACCGAGTCCTCGTGCGCCACATCCTCGGCTCGGGCGCGCAGTATGCGCAGCTCGCGAACGACTACGCGATGGCCCATCAGCAGCGGCTGGCCGAAGGCGTGTGCCTGCCGCGGGCGTCGTCCGTGTACCTCGGTCTGCTCGAGTACCTCAAGGGGGTGGGGTGGCACGCGCGCCAGATCACCGAGGAGTTGACCGTCAGACGCGCGCCGACGATCGCCGCACGCTGAAGCCGAGCGCCGAGGCGACGAACCCCGCTTCGGCCAGCGCGGGGGCCAGGGCATGCTGGCCCGCCAGCGCCCCGTTGATCTCGCTGAGCAGCAGCCCGTCTCGCCGGGCGAGGTCGGCGAGTACCGCCGCCACCGCTCGCGCCACCGCGGAGCGCTCGGGTTCGTCGTCCGGCAGCCATGCCGTGAGTTGGCGGCCGCCGCGCGCGAGATAGGCGGCGGCCGCGCCGTTGACGAGGACGACATGGGCTCCCACCGACCGGAGAGGCGGTCGCCCGGCGTCCCCCTCGGGCCATTTCAAAATAGCTCCGTACGGATTGGCGGGATCGGAGGCGGCGAGCAGAACGACCTCCGGTGACGCGGGCGGATCGCGAAGCATGCGGAGTTGCTCGAGCGCAGCAGGCAGGGCGAACTGCACCGCGCCCACGCCGGTCGCGAAGTAGCCGCGGCGGATGCGCGCGGCGTCTTCGAGCGCCTTGAACACCTCGTAGACCGCGGCGAAGCCGCCGGGCACCCCCTCGGTCACCACCGACTCGCGCGACACGATTCCGTAGCGCCGGAGGAGCTGCTGGACGACCGCCGCGCTCCACTCCGTCGCCGACGGCAGCGCTGCGACGCGCGAGGAGGTGAGCGTCCACCGCCCCTCGCCGCCGGGGGGCGTCGTCCGCCGGGAGCGAAAGGCGTGATGGAGCACGCGGGTCCGCCGATCGCGCCGCTCACGGGGCGCGGTGAAGGCGCGGAGCGCGTGAAGGCCATCGTTCGTGACGAGCCCTCGCCAGACGAGGTTCCACACGGCATCGAGGAGGTCGCCGGCAAAACCGCCACCGATGCCCCCGTGCAGGACATTGAAGAACGACGCGCCGTGCTCGCGGAGGTATTCGAGAATTCGCAGCTCCAGCGGCGTCAGATCTCCGGCTCCAGCAGGCGCCGGCGGCCGCCACAGACGCGCCTGGTGATCGGTGAGGAACAGCGCGATCCGGCCGTCGCGCTCGCCGAGCGGTTCCACGCCGCACCACACGACCTCGCCCGCCGCCGTCAAGGTGTCGAGGTCGCCCGGCAGATAGCCCTCCACGCGCGCGGCCAGGATCTCGCGCTCGAAGATCGAGGCGGGAAGGGGAGCCCCCTGGAGATTCTCGATCGCGTCGAGGAGGACGTCGAGGCCGCGCCGGCTCTTGATCACGCCTTGCCAGGTCGTGATGAGGCGGCCGAGCACCGCCTGAGCCACCGGTTCCACCTCGGTGCGTAGCTTCGCCAGCGAGCGACGGCGCACGGTGGCCAGCACGCCGGGATCACACCACTCACGTCCCACGCGGCCGGGGCGGAACTCGCCTTCCAGCAGCCGGCCGGCCGCGGCCAGCCGCCTCAGCGCGCGATCCGCAGCGGAGCGCGAGAGTCCGTACCGGCCGGCCACCTCCTCGGTGGTGAAGGGCCCGTGCGTGCGCGCGTAGCGGTGCGCCAGATCGCCGTGTGGATCGCGCACGGCCGTGAGCAGCGCATCGGGAATGCCCGGGGGCAACGGAAGGCCCAGCGCATCCCGGTAGCGGGCGACGTCCTCGACGGCGACATATCGCGATCGGCCCGCCACGGGGAGAACCACGGCCCGCCCCTCGGCGACGAGCGCCTCGATCGTCGCCACGGCAGTGCCCTCGGCCATGCGGGCCTGTAGCTCGTCACTCGAGAGATCTCCCACGCGCAGGAGCAGATCGTGAACGGCGTCGGCGTGGCGGGCGCGCGAACGCTCGTCCAGGTGCTGCAGCTGGCGCTCGAGGCTCGCGATGGCGTCGGCGTCGAGCAGCTCGCGCAACGACGCCGCACCGAGCAACTCCCGGAGTTGATCGCCATCGATGGCCAGGGCTTGAGCCCGCCGTTCGGCCAGCGGGGCATCGCCCTCGTAGATGTAGTTGGCAACGTACCCGAACAGGAGGGCGGCCGCGAACGGCGAAGGGACTCGAGAGTCCAGGGTGACCGTGCGGATGGTGTGGCTGGCCACGTCACGCAGGGTGGCCAGGAGGGCGGGGATGTCGAAAACGTCGCGCAGGCACTCGCGATACGTCTCAAGCAGTATTGGGAAGGAGCCGTATGGCGCGGCCACCGCGAGCAAGTCGGCAGCCCGCTTGCGCTGTTGCCAGAGGGGCGCTCGCCCTCCCGGACGGCGCCGGGGAAGGAGCAGGGCGCGACTGGCCGCCTCGCGGAACTTCGCGGCAAAGAGCGCGGTGGATCCGAGCTGGCCGACCACGAGCTCCTCCGCCTCGCAGGGATCGGGTAGGGCGAGCTGGGGATCGGGCGGCTCGTCCGTCTCTGGGAATCGGACGACGAAGCCATCGTCCGTCCACATGGTGTCGACCTCGATCCCCCTCTCGCGACGGACCTTGGCCATCACCGCCATCGACCACGGAGCGTGGATGCGCCCGCCGAGTGGGGAGAGCACACAGAGCCGCCAGTCGCCCAACTCGTCGCGGCAGCGCTCGATGACGACGGTCCCATCGTCGGGCACGGCGCCGGCCGCCGCCTGGTCTTGCAGGTAGAGCAGGAGATTGGCGGCCGCCTGAGCATCGAGATCGTGGCGGCCGATCAGGCGCTGGCGTGCCGCGGCGGATGGCATCTCGCGCAGCTCGCGGACCAGCTCCCCGATCTGTCGCCCGAGCTCAACTGGCCGGCCGGCGGCCTCGCCGCGCCAGAAAGGCATCTTGCCGGGTTCGCCGGGGGCAGGCGAGACAAGCACCCGGTCGTGCGTGATCTCCTCGATGCGCCAGGTGGAAGCCCCGAGCACGAAGGTCTCGCCGACGCGGCTCTCGAACACCATCTCCTCGTCGAGTTCTCCGACGCGGACGGGGGTCTCGGTGCCGGCCAGGAACACGCCGTAGAGACCGCGATCGGGAATGGTGCCACCGTTGACCACGGCCACGTGACGCGCGCCGGCGCGCGCGGTCAGCCGCCGGCCCACGCGATCCCACGTCAGACGCGGGCGCAGCTCGGCGAACTCGTCGGAGGGATAGCGGCCGGCGAGCATGTCCATCACGCTCTCGAAGATGCGAGGGCTCAGCTCGGCGAAGGGCGCCGCCTGCCGCACGGTGTGGTAGAGGGCATCGATGTCCCAACGCTCCAGGGCCACCATGGCGACGATATGCTGGGAGAGCACATCGAGTGGGTTGCGCGGATAGCGGGTGGGCTCCACCTGACCATCGCGCATCAGCCGCGCCACCGCGGCGCAGGCCACGAGGCCGCCCCGGAACTTCGGGAAGATGATGCCGCGGCTCACCGCGCTCACCTGATGGCCGGCGCGACCGATTCGCTGGAGCCCGCTGGTCACCGACGGCGGCGCCTCGACCTGGATCACCAGGTCGATGGCCCCCATGTCGATGCCCAGCTCGAGCGACGAGGTGGCCACCAGGGCCCGGATCTGCCCTGCCTTGAGCTGCTCCTCGATCTCGAGCCGCTGCTCGCGCGCGATGGAGCCATGGTGCGCGCGCGCCAGCGGATCGCCGGCCAGGTCGTTGAGCGCGGCCGCCAGCCGCTCGGCGATGCGCCGGCTGTTCACGAAGATCAGGGTGGAGTGATGCTCGCGGACCAGCTCCAGGAGGCGCGGATGAATGGCCGTCCAGATGGAGGTGCGTCCCGGGTCTCGTCCCGCGGGCCCGCCCGGGCCGGCGGGCTCGGCGGGCCGCGCCATGTCCTCGACCGGCACCTCGATGCGCAGCTCCAGCGGCTTACGCTCCCCCGCATCCACAATGGTGACTGCCCGATACTCGACGGCGCCTTCATGTATCGCGAACTCCTCGTGCACCTTGGCGCTCGCCGCCAGCCCCGCGGCCGCCGCCTCGTCATCGACTTCGTCCCTTGCCGGCATCGGTCCGAGGTCGGCGTCGGTGCCGCTGGCCCTCCCCGTCACCGCGTCCGTCGATGCGGGTTCCCCACCGTCCTCAGCCACGGCGGACGTCTTTGGAGGCGCGGTATCCTGGCGGTAAACTGCGGCATGTTCGCCACAGGGGGCGACAAGACCGGCCGGAGCAGAATGCGCATCCGGCCACGATGAGACGCGCGCGCCGCCGAGAAAGCGCGCAACTTCCTCCAGCGGCCGCTGCGTTGCGGAGAGGCCGATGCGCTGGAGACGGCGGCCAGCCAGCACCTCCAGACGCTCGAGCGACAGCGCGAGATGCGCACCGCGTTTGGTGGGGACCAGCGCGTGGATCTCATCCACGATGACCGTGTCGAGTGAGCGCAGCGCTTCGCGCGCCCTCGATGTGAGGAGCAGATAGAGCGACTCCGGAGTCGTGATCAAGATGTCGGCCGGCTCGCGGGTGAAGCGGACGCGGTCCCGCGCGGGGGTGTCGCCGGTGCGCACGCCCACCACCGGGACGACGTGGGGGTCGCCGCGCCGCGAGGCCATGGCGGCGATGCCGGCGAGGGGAAGGCGCAGGTTGCGCTCGATGTCGACCGCCAGGGCCTTGAGCGGCGAAACGTAGAGGACGCGGCAGCGCTCGCCGCGCGGCGGTGTCGCTTCGAACATCAGACGGTTGATGCACGAGAGAAAGGCGGCCAGCGTCTTGCCGCTGCCCGTCGGAGCGAGGATCAGCGCCGATTCACCGCGCGCGATGGGTGGCCAGCCGAGGGCCTGCGCCCGCGTGGGCTCCGCGAACGAGGCGGCGAACCAATCGCGGACGGCGGGATGGAACGCTTCCAGCGCATGGACGGCTCCGCGGCGACTCACCCCTTCATGGTACGACGCTCTGCCATGCGGTCCGGAGGTCCGCCCCCCGCCCGTGGCTCATGCCTTGTTCAGTGATGGGCGCTACGCAGGAGGGCGGGACCGATCGGAAGCTCGTGATCCAGAAGCTGGGCCTCTCGCGTCACCGGCGCGGCGCTCGACCTCGTACAGATGGCGGCGTCCTTCACCGCTTCCATCGTGGGTGCCCTGGCGCGCAATTCTCGGTGACCGGTATGATAACGCCCAGCGCGTCTGCCTTGAATGCGACCCCCGGTGGTCGCGGGCTCGCGCTCCCCTGGGGGCGGGTCGGAGTATCGAGAAGGGTCCGGGGCGTCAGGATCTTGAGGCGCGCACCATCTGGCGAACCTCGCATCCTGTTGGAGAGTGTAATGAGTGAGTTGGTGGAAGTGGTCAAGGACGGCGTGGCGATGCTCACGCTGAATCGCCCCGACCGCCTGAACGCCATGTCGCTGGCCATGCTCGATGCCATGCTGGAGGCCTTGCCTCGCCTCGCTGACGATTCCGCGGTCGGCGCAGTCGTCCTGAGGGGTGCCGGGCGTGCCTTCTGCGCGGGAGGCGACGTCAAGGCCATGGCGGAGGGGCGTGAGTTTGGCGGCGAGACGCTGGAGGAGAAGGCCTCCATCCTGCGCTCGCGCATGGAGGTGTCGCGCTGGCTGCACGAGATGCCCAAGCCTACCATCGCCATGGTGCGCGGGGCGGCGGCCGGGGCAGGGCTCTCGCTCGCCATGTCCTGCGACCTGCGCATCGCCGGCGACAGCGCCCGCTTCGCTACCGCCTTCGCCCGCGTGGGCTACTCCGGCGACTTCGGCGGGAGCTACTTCCTGACCCAGCTCGTCGGCACGGCCAAGGCGCGCGAGCTGTACTATACGGCCGAGATCCTCGGTGCCGAGCAGGCGCTGGCGCTTGGCCTCGTGAATCGCGTGGTGCCCGACGCTCGGCTGGAGGAGGAGACGGTCGCCCTGGCCGGCCGGCTGGCCAACGGCCCCCGGGTGGCCCTGCGCTACATGAAGCGCAACATGAATGCGGCCGAGAGCGGGACGCTCAAGGATCTCCTCGATCTCGAAGCCTGGCACCACACCCGGTGCGGCATGACGGAGGACCATCGCGAGGCGGCCAAGGCGTTCGTGGAGAAACGTGAGCCGGTGTTCCGGGGCCGCTGATGCGCGATGATCGGATCGAGATCTTCGTCACCGACCTGCCAGAGCCGGCCAGCCATTACGTTCACGTCGTCCGGGCCGGCCAGCTCATCTTCGTCTCCGGCTGCAGCGCCCTCGACGCGGAGGGGAAGGTGGTCGGGGGCCGTGACGTCGTGGCTCAGACCCGGCAGGTGCTCAAGAATCTCGGAAAGAGCCTGGAGGCCGCCGGCGCGTCGTTCGCCGACGTGTGCAAGGTCACGGTCTTCCTGCGCAACGGAGCCGACCGCGACCGGATCAATCCGGTCCGACAAGAATACTTCGGCTCCACCAGACCGGCGAGTACCCTGGTAGAAGTGGCGGGGTTCTCGCGCGACGACATCCTGGTGGAGATCGAGGCCTTTGCGGTGGTGCCGGTGGCCACCTCGCCCTGGGGCGTACCCAACGAGGCACCTTGATCGCGGTGCCCGCCCGCGCCTAGGATGGGTGCGGGCGTATCGGTGAGACGCTGCGGATGAGGGCGAGCGCATCGGTGAGCATCCGGAGTGCATCACAACCTTGCGGATTCAACGATGCATGGGCTGCTGGATACCGCTTGTCTCGCCGTCTCGGCCCGGTCTCGGTCAGCTCATTGTCCGCGACGTGACCGCGTAGGCGCGGGAAAGGAGGACGCCGGTGGCGTCACGGATCACCATCTATACGAACATAGGCTGAGGGCCGTGCCACAAAGCGGTAGAGTTTCTATCGCAAAAGGGTGTCGAGTTCACCGAGAAGAATGTGGGGCGGGATCCCGAGGCCCGACAGGAGCTGATCGCGCTCGGGTTGCTCTCGCTTCCCGTGCTCCTCATCGGCGACCAGAAGCTCACGGGCTTCAACCCCAACGCCATCGAGGCGGCGCTGGCGGCGCTCGCGTAGAGCAACCCGCCCAGCTCGCTCGATCTGGCAGGGAGATGACATGAAGCAGCCGGCGCAGGGCAACATCGACAAGATGTGGGCGTATGCCCGTAAGTACGCAGAGAAGTCCGGCACGTCGCTCCATCCCGATGTCAGCGTGACCGAGACAGTGGTGATGGGGCTGGCGCGTCACATCGAGGAAGTGGGCCGCCCGCTCTGTCCCTGCAACTTCTATCCGGATCCGAAGGAAGAGGCCAAACTCCGTCGCTGGATTTGCGCCTGTGACGAGATGCAGAAGTACAAGTATTGCCACTGCCTCCTGTTCGTCACCCCGGAAGGCGTTCCCATCACGGAGTACCTGCCTGAGGGCCACGAGGGGCGCGAGGCGTACGGCGTGGTCAAGGATCCCAGTCCCGACAAGGGGCGAGCCACCGCGCGCGTCCTGGAGCGCCAGCAGGAGGGCGAGCGCAGCTAGGCCGCCGCCACCGCCCTCAGCGAACCTTCGCAGCAAGCGCGGTGCTGAACGCTTACAGCTCATCAAGGTCGGACGAGCTCGCCGCGCCGTAGATCCGTCCCCACTGGACGGCGCCGTACTGATGGGCGACCAGGTTGCGAAGCCCGGCCGCGCCCACCAACCGAAGGGCAAGAACTTGGGAAATGACGCCGTGATCGGCCAGAGTCGCTGGCCGCCCCATGGAGAGCGGTCGCGTCATCCTACTGGCCAAGATGCTGCAGAGCGTTGCGCAGGGGAGCGTTGGAGATCTGAATGAGCCCCCCGAACGGCCGATCCAGCTGCAGGATGAGGAAGACCGCGCTCGACGCCGAGAGCGCACAGACGAATAGCGTCGCGATCACGGTGACGTTGCGGGGCGCAAAGAGACCGAAACTGGCGAAGAGAATGGTGAGCCAGAAGACCAGCGTGATGAGGAAGGGCACCGGAACGGAGCTGTCGCTTTGCTCGACGAGCAGCCAGCGCGTTCGGGCGAGATCGATGCAGATGGCGAGGGCCCGAGCCTGGAGCGCGCGCTGAGCGTCATTGTGCGGCGAGAGTTTCTGGATCTGGTCATAGATGGTCTCGGACCTGGGGGTCGGCTCCAGCTGGGCCGACCGCGACCCGTGCTCGGGCCACATCCGAGCGACGGCATCGACGACTGCGCGGCGGAGGAGCTCGCGGACGCCCTTCGTCTCGGGTCCGTAATGGGCCATGACGCGGTCGAGCACGATGACATTGGTGGCCAGGTGGGTGAGTTCGTGCGCCTGCGCTTCGTACGAGCCCTTGGCCGAGGCGATCAGCAGGCCCAGGACCAGGGCCGACATCGTCGCGATCAGTCCCATCCCCAGCCTGACGAGATCGCGCGATTCCGTGTTGAGATGGTGCGCGGGTAGGATGTCCCGAAGCGCGATGCCGAGGAGCGTCCCGCCCACGAGACAGGCCAACACGATGCCCCCAATGGCCACAGAGCTCAGGTGCCACCCCCTCGACCATGCCGGGCCCTCTCGAGAGGCCATCTCTTCAGGCCGTAAGAGCGCCGTGATGGGTCAGTTCAGACTCTTGGCACAGCGGAAGCCCACGTTCATCCCCCGCGATTGCGGGGGTTCGTTGAGCCGATGGGCGACGCCGAGAAAGAACGGCAGGTTGATCCACGACCCTCCGCGCAGGACCCGATGCTTTCCGCTGGACGGACCCGCGGGATTCCGCTCCGGCGAGGTCCGGTAATAGTCCGCGCCGTACCAGTCGGCCGTCCACTCCCAGACGTTGCCCGCCATGTCGTGAATGTCGTATGGACTTCCTCCGGATGGATGGCTTCCGACCGGACTCGTCCCCTTGGCGACCCGATGGGCGTTGGCGCGAGCCGCATCCCACTCGTTGCCCCATGGGTAGCGTCGGCCATCCGTCCCGCGCGCGGCTTTCTCCCACTCTGCCTCGGTCGGCAGACGCTCGCCGGTCCACCGGCAATAGGCGTCGGCGTCGTACCACGAGACCTGCACCACCGGGTGTGTCGGTGAAGCCGACGTCCCGGGCCCGCCGGGCGAACGCCAGCTCGCTCCCTCAATCTTTTCCCAGCGCCACGTGCCGTCCCTCTCTCGATGGACCCAGCCGTGACCGTCTTGTTCGGCGGTCGTCCGGTAGCCGGTGGCGGCCACGAACTTCTCGAACTGAGCGCTGGTGACCTCATGCCGGTCGATGTAGAAGCCGTCGAGAACGACGGTGTGCTGGGGCCCCTCCGACCGGAACCAGCCCTCGCACTTGAGCTCGTTCTCGGGCTTGGCTCGCTTGCGGCACTCGTCGACGCCCCGCGCGATGTCGGTGGGGGCGCTTCCCATCGCGAAGGGTCCGGTGGGGACGAGCACCATCTCCGCGCCGTCCGCGCCCTTGATGATTCGTTCCTGGCCCGTGGCGGCACCTGCGCACGCGAGCCCCAGCCCGAGGACGGCCCAGAGCACCCGACGGGAAATCAGGCCCTGAGGGCACCGCTTCCTCGGGGGTCTCGTCGTCAATCGCCACCTCCACGCGCACACACGGGCGGCCCCATGGTAGCGGAGCGCCGGCCCCCGCGCACGCCTGAGGTACCGCCGGTCCTGGTGCCCTTCACCGTCGAAGCCAAGAGTCCCGCGTTGCGCTAGACCTCGGCCTGCGTGTCCGCCTCCTGGGTGGACGGCGAGAGGAGGTCGGTGGTCACGCCATACGTCTCGTGGGCGACCGAGACGGCAGCGACATAGGGATTGCGGCCACCCAGGCCAAGGACGAGGATGAACGAAAGTACGTGGCGTGCGGTACGGCCTCCATGTGTCACGACTAGAAGCGCCACGCGAGGTTGAACCCAATCGCGTGGAGCAGGTTCGGTGAATAGTCCCCGACCAACGTGCCCGTCAGTGGGCCCCGCGACTGATTGATAGGTGCGGATCCAGCGTCGATGAGCGTGTACATTGCGCCGAGCGTGATGTCTTTGGTCACGGCCCACTGAACGCCGATGGCGTAGCGAAACTGCTCGTCGACGGGGAAGGCCCACGGTCCGCCTCGAATCTGATACCGCCGAGCTGTCGTAGGCAAAACCGCCCATCAGCAGCCACTTCTCGGCTACCCGGTAGTGGATGCCGATGGCTGTGTGGAAGGTGTCCTCGTAGCCCTGGTCCACCGTGAAGCGGCGATTGGGGTTCCCGTGAACGATCACGCTGGGCTGACCAAATGCGTTCCAATTCTGCCAGCCGAAATTGCCCATGAGCGCCAACCGGTCATTGAACTGATGGTAGGCGCTCGCCATCACCTGCTGCGGCATGGTGAGCTTGAGGTCGACCTGGCTCCCCGCCGGGATCTCGAGCAGGCCTCCCACCGCGATGAACAGGGTCCTCAAGCCCGGCCCGAGGCCCTGGACCGAGTCGATGATGTTCTCGTAGGTGAACGACATGGGCGTCGTGTACTGGACGCCGAAGCGCGTGGTCGCTGTGGGCTCGATCATCACCCCGACCACGCCCCCGACGCCGAAGCCGTGACTCCTTATCTTCAGCTCGCCGTCGGGGAGACGCTCCGCGATGTTGTTGATCGCCGAGTCCTGGCGGAGCACGGAGATCCCGAACGAAGGACCGGCCCCGAACCGATTCACGATGCTGTGGAACTTGCGGACACCGAGGTGGTAGGCCCGGCGCGGCGCCGGATCCGGCGCGGACCTCGCCCGCCCATCCTGGAGATTCCCGTCGGCCCACGACGGCATGACAGTCACGAGCACGCGGGCTGCCGTTCACGGCGAGCCAAGATTTGCGCCATGTTCGATCCGCCTGGGGAATCCAGTCGTCTCGGGCGCTGGTGAAGCAGGGCGGCCGCAACGAGTCTGTGCACCGCGATATGTCGTGGCGATCTTACCCCACGATGTGGCGATGCGTCTCACCTGGCGCGTTTCTGACGTCACAGCTTTTCGGGGGCGGAAGCATGATTCGTGGGCGGTTGCACCGTTACGACCTCAGTTCAGGTCGTCATCCCGGAAGAACTTGGTACCACTGAGCGTCAGCGACGCGGACAGGCCTGTCTCGGTGATCTGGTAGAGATACACGCAGAAATCGGGGACCAAGTGCGAGGGCGAAGGCGGCGAGGACGCCACCCAGCGGCCGCCCGATGCCATCGCTTGTCCGTCTCACCGCGAGAATGGCGGCAGCGAGCTCATAACGTCGTCGCCCGGTACACGCGGGCAGAGTCATTGTTCTCGCTCCAGTTTCACAAATCCCGATCGAGCGACATGCCGCAAGTTCAATGCCGGGATCCACGCTGCGGAGGATCGCGAGTTATCAACGGATTGCGTGCGTCAGAAACACACTGGACCCCCTGCGGCCACGGAATGTCGCGGGATTCCCGTCTCATCTCGTGACCCCGCGATCGCATTCGCCTGGCGTATACTCGTCGAGCCCGTGCGCAATTGCGCGTGAGCGCACATGATCGGGCGACCACGCGATCTCCATGCCGCACGAGCAACCGATGCGTCGCCCGGAGTTCCCCTCCACGCCATATCCGGGGGAGCCGATATACGACACGCTCTGGCGGCCTCGGTTGAGGTCGTGGCCAGGACCGCGAAATGTCGCAGCTCCACCTTCGTATATCGTGGGGAGGACGAGCGACAACGCTCGGGAGAAGCCTGCCTCACTCGCCTCTTCGGTACGGAGTAACGCCGTCTCAATTCATCGCAGGATGCCGGCCCGCCGGACTGACCAACTTGGCGCCGAACTTGCGGGACGGAGCCCGACGTGCCATCGACACCGTCTCATCCTGACGCCCGGCCGTGGATGCTTGACCTCCGGCGAGAAGCAGGCGACTCGCTTGGCATCATTCTGGCCGGGAGTTGGCGCATGCAGGACCAGCTTCCCCCCATCGTTGACGTCGAGCACGAGGTCACCGGTGGCGCTCCCGTTCATCATCTAGCCTTCGATGGCCGGGAGGTGACGTCGTGGGACAGCGGGCTGGTCTCGTTCGTCTTGAAGATCGTCCAGCTCTGTGCGGCACGCGGTATCGCGGTCGATCAAAGTGGCCTCCCCGACGGCGTCAATCGCCTCATCAGGCTGGCCACGGCGGTGCCCGAGAGGAAGACGCGAACAGAGGTCGAGCGCCTGCCCTGGCTCGCGCGGATCGGGATGGGCACGCTGGGGCTCACCGAGACCGTGGGGTCGTTCGTGGGGTTCATTGGCGAGGCGACCTTGGCCTTCGCGCGCTTCCTGCGGGGGAAGGCCGATTTCCGGTGGGTCGATCTGATCGTGATCGTCCGCGAGTGCGGGCCCAACGCGCTGCCCATCGTCACCCTCATCAGCTTTCTGGTAGGACTCATCCTGGCTTTCATGGGAGCGGTGCAGCTCCGGACGTTCGGCGCCCAGATCTACGTGGCCGACCTGGTGGCCATCGCCAGCACGCGCGAGATGGGTTGTCTGATGACGGGCATCATCATGGCCGGCCGCACTGGCGCGGCCTTCGCCGCCCAGCTTGGCACCATGCGCGTCAACGAGGAGATCGACGCACTGGTGACCATGGGCATCCCGCCCATGGACTTCCTCGTCCTCCCCCGCATGCTGGCCCTCATCCTCATGATGCCGCTGCTCACGCTGTACTCGGATCTCATGGCCATCCTCGGCGGCGCCTTCGTCGGGGCGTCGATGTTGGGGCTTGGTATCATCGAGTACTTCGACCGCACGCGCGCGGCCCTCGACATGACGGATTTCCTGCTCGGCCTCGTCAAGGGCTCCATCTTCGGCGTGCTGGTCGCGATCTCCGGCTGCCTCCGCGGTATGCAGTCCGGCCGCAGCGCCGCCGCCGTGGGTCTCTCGACCACGTCGGCTGTGGTGACCGCCATCGTGCTCATCGTGGTCGCCGAAGGCATCATCGCTGTCCTCCTCAATGCGTTGGGGATCTAGCATGTCGACCATCGCCCCGTCAGCCCAGATCGTCGTGCGCGAGCTCGACATCGGATACGGATCGTTCGTGGTACAGCGGAATCTGAACTTCACCGTTGAGCGGGGCAAGGTCTGCCTCTCGGCGAGTTCTTTCTCACGCGAGGCGAGTCGGCCGCGCTGGCCCGCTAAGGAGCACGGACGAGATGCCCATCAATAAACGCGCATACGCCACGGTCATCGGCGCCTTTGTCCTAGGGGCCATCGCCATCGCCGTGGTGGCCATCCTGATCCTCGGAGGCGGCCATTTTCTCAGGCGTCCGGTCACCTTCGTGATGGCCTTCGACGACGTCTCCGGGCTCAGCGTCGGGGCTCCCGTGCTGGCCCGTGGCGTCCAGGTTGGTTCGGTCATCCGGATCGCGCTGGGCTACGGCAAGGATCGGGTGGCCGTCTACGCGGACTTCTATCCCGACCGCGTGGAGGGCGCGCCGGGAAGGTTGTACGCGAGCCGCCAAGGCACCCTCGAGCGGGTGACCGCCCTGATCGCGCAGGGCGTCCGCGCCCAGCTGCAGACGCAGAGCTTCGTCACCGGCCAGCTCAACGTCGCGCTCGAGATGCGTCCCGATTCACCGGCAGTGTTGACGAAGATCGATCCCGACTATCCGGAAATCCCCACCATCCCGACCGAGCTCGCCCTCCTTCAAGATCAGTTGAAGCACCTCCTGGCGGAATTCGAGAAACTGCCCCTCAAGCAGATCGTCACGGCGACCCTCTCCACGGTGGAGGGCGTCGAACGCCTCGTGCGCTCCCCGGAGGTCACCCGCGCGATCAATGCTATGACGGCCACCATGCAGAGCGTGGAGGTCCTCACCAAGGATGTCAGTCAGAAGGTGGGACCGATGGCGACCAGCGCCCAGCTCACGCTCGACGAGGCCCGAGCGGCGATCGGCACTCTCTCGCGCGACCTCCAAAGGCTTCTCCAGAACGTGGATGGCCAGGTCGGTCCGCTGGCCACCAACGTCGGCGCCACCTCGGATGCCACGCGCGTCCTCGTCACGGACCTGCAGCGCACTGTCCGCGATCTCAACGACCAGATTGCGCCACTGGCCGTGGCCGCCCGGGGCACCCTGGACGCCGCGCGGGCGACGCTGCAAAAAGCCGACGGAGCGCTCGGTGGCGTGGGCGGCGTGTTCGACGAGAGCTCGCCGTTTGGCTATGAGCTGGCCCAGATGGTCGCAGAGCTGACCCGGGCGGCGCGGGCCGTCCGCGCGCTCAGCGAGGAGATCGACCGGCAACCCAACATCCTGATCTTCGGAAGAGACACCGTTCAGCGATGATTGGGCGTTCTTCACTGTTGCACGCCATTGTCGCGCCCGCGATCTGCCTGATCCTCACGAGCGGGTGTCTTTCCAACGCGGGCGCAGGAGCGACCATCGCCGGGGGCGCGGGCGCCACGGCCATGAGGAATCAGAACGGCGTCCTCGTCGAGCTGACCAGCACGGCCCAGGGCGCCAACCTCAAGCTCGCGGCTGAAGGCATCAAGCTCAGCGTCGAGAAGCAGTAGACACGGCCGAGGGCTCGGGGCCCGGCGGCGGCTCCCGAGCCCTCGACATCGAGAGGCACCGAGCGATGGCGATGAGGCCCCGCGCCCGGACGGACATCCGCGTGGTGACGGTAAGGATGAAAGCGCGGACCGAGAAGCGTCGGGAGTTCGTTCAGACCGTGACGGCTCTGACGAGTCGAGCGCGTGACCGCATCGGCTGCCGGATGAGCCAGCTCTATATCGACGGCGAGGACCCGAACGCCTTCGCGGTCGTCGCAGAATGGTCGACCCAAGAGAGTCTTGACGCGTATCTTCGGTCTGACGATTTCTCCGTCCTGATGGGTATGGCCTTTCTCCTAACCGAAGCTCCCCACCTCACCCTCGACGTGGTGTCGCGGAGAACCGGGGCGGAGGACCTCCTGCGTCGCTCCCGGGCGAATTCACCTCCCGCTCCATGATGGGCCAGTGACCGTCTACGTCGATCCCCGCGCGATGCCGAGCTTCCGCATACGGCTCCGCAGGGTGCTGGCCTTGAGGCCAAGGGTAGCGGCGGCCCCGCGGTCGCCTTCGATCCTCCAGGCGGTGCGCTCGAGGACGCGGAGAATGTGCGCGCGCTCGACGTCGCGCAGCGATCCGGTCGTCCCGCAGGTGCACGAGCGCGCCCGACCCGCCGAGAGGGGCTCGGTCAGGCGCAGCATCGGCCCCCCACTGAGGATGACGGCCCGTTCGAGGACGTTCTCGAGCTCCCGCACGTTGCCCGGCCAGTCGTACTCCTGCAGAGCCTGGATCATCTCCGGCGGTATCGCCATGATGCGACGCCCAAGCCTCTCCCCGAGCCGCGCCACGAGATGCCGGGCGAGCAGCGGAATATCCTCCGATCGCTGTCGGAGAGCGGGGAGTGAGATGGGAAACACGTTCACCCGGTAGTAGAGATCCTGCCGGAAGCTTCCCACCCTCACCGCCTCGTCCAGGTCTCGGTTGGTGGCCGCCACGACCCGGACGTCCACCGTGATCGTCCGCGAAGAGCCCAGTCGCTCCAGGTTCCCGTGTTGCAGCACCCGCAGCAACTTGGGCTGCAGCTCGAGCGGCAAGTCGCCGATCTCGTCGAGGAAGAGCGTGCCCCCGTCGGCCAGCTCGAAGCGGCCGAGGCGCGTGCCGTGGGCGCCTGTGAACGCGCCACGCTCGTGGCCGAACAGCTCGCTCTCGATGAGGCTCGTCGGCAGTGCCGCGCAGTTGACGATGAGGAACGGGCGGTGCGCCCTCGGGCTCCGCCGGTGGATGAGGCTGGCCAGCTGGTTCTTGCCGGTTCCGGTCTCCCCGAGAAGGAGTACGGTGGCGTTGGTCAGCGCCACTTGGTCGACGCGAAAGAGGACGGACTTCAGGGCATCGCTGTTCCCGATGATCCTGTCGGAGTCGTCGTCCCGCTCGTCGGGTGGCCCCAGATCGCCGTCGTCTACCCCGAGCCGTTCCCCCAGAGAGCGAACGCCATCGAGCTCGACCACGGGCTTTCCGTTCACTGGTGTCGACCTTCCATGATCGGACGTACGCCGCTGGTCCATGCAACCTCCCATGACCACGTCATGCCTGGCATTTCGAACCCGAGGTCAGCCCGGCCCCCGGTTCGAGGCGCCACTCAACGATTGTCGAATCGCCTCGAGAAGTGAGCGCTCGTCGAATGGCTTGGACAGATAGGCGACGGCACCGGCGCACCGAGAGATCGTCGTCGACGTACACCACGCCTTCCTCGAATTCCGTAGGTCCGGAGGGGTTCATCTCCGGATGCATTCAATCCGCGTTGCGGGTGACCGTAAATCGGATCTTGGGAAGGGGGCTATACGACTTTTGGCCTATGGATGGAGGCCCTTCGGCGCGCCGCCCACGAAGGCACTGGGCGGGCCAGAGGCTCGGTGGAGCGGAGCACCGGCAGATGCGGGGATCGCATCCGGATGTCGAGCACGACGCACGCGGGTCGGTCGGCCGGCGGTGGGCGAGGAACGCGGCTGGGGTAGAAAAGGTCTCGACGTCCAGCTCGACCGATCTGATCAGCGCGAGAGAGACTGACGGACGGCCATGAGGGATGCCCTCGACCGCGTAGGAGTGCGTCGTGTGCAACGCGCGCCCGTCGACATCTGCGCGATTCCCGAGCGATCAACGCCGAGAAACTCGACGAGGCGGCGGAGCCTAGCGCTTGATCTCCGCGTCGTCGACGTCCGCCGAAACCACGGCCACGAAGGCACGGGACAGCGCGGAGAGCAACTCCTCGAATTCCAGTCGCTGACCGAGTTTGTGCGGCGCTTCCCCGGCTGCATCGGCCAAGGGCGTCGTCATACAGGCCAGCCCTCGCGCCGCCAACCCATGTCCCAGAACATCCACTCGTAGCGGCTCGTGGTGACGAAGTGGCGGCGCATGGCATCGCGCTGGGCCTGGGTGAGGGACGCCGCCGTCTCGTTGGCTACGTCCAGCACTGCCCGCACCAGGCCGCCGAACTCCTCCGAGGCGTAGGTTCCGATCCAGCGAGTGTAGAGCGCCTCGGGGGATCCGACGCGCTCCAGCTCCTTACCCACTTCCCAGTAGATCCAGTAACAGGGCAGGAGGGCGGCCAATCCCTCGTGAAAGGGAGCGGCGTGCGCCACCGCGAGCAGGTAGCTCGTATAGGCCAGATTCGTGGGGGCCAGCGGCGTCTCCATCACATCGCCCGGCGTGAGGCCCCACTCGGCGAAGAAGCTCTCGTGGAGTACTCGCTCGACGCGGAGCGTCTCCGCCGCATGCTCGTTGAACATGATGATCCACTCGTCGCGTGGCGCCCGGGCGCCGGCCAGCGCCAGCGACCGTGCAAAGTCGCGCAGGTAGAGCGCATCCTGCACGGCGTAGAAGCGGAAGGCCTCCCGCGGCAGAGAGCCGTCGGTGAGACCGCGCACGAACGGGTGCTTCACGATGGCGGCGTAGATGCCGGTGATGGAACCCCACAGCTCGTCGGTAAACGCCATGGTGCCTATGATATGCGGATCCCCAACGGCGATGGAGACGGGCCCCTTGGAGGCCTGGTCCTCACCCTCCGGTCAACGCCTCGTGATAGAGTTCCGGCGTATACCCGCGCACGAGCAGATCGCCGAGCACCAATACCGGGACGTTGAGAAAGCCATCCTGATGGACGAGATACGAAGCCAGTTCCGCATCGCTGAGGCGCCGCTCCGTCACGTCTGCCCGCACCGTTCCCTCACGCGTCTTCACGAGCAGGCGCCGGCTCCGCATGGCCAAGTGCAGGGCGGCGGCCCGCTCGAGCCGAGCGCCCTGGCCCGAGATGGTTTCGAAGGCGACGCCGCGCTGCGAGAGAAACTCTCTCGCGGCGGTGCAGGAGGGTCAGCCCTCGCGACCGTAGAAGATCGTTGGGGACATGGCGCCGTCCTCCTCTGCGTAATTCGCCGCGCGGCAGTCTGCGCAGCTTGCCGCGCGGCCATCCGGGCAATTCGGGGCGCGGCGATCATTGTAGTCCTCCTCGGGGTGCTCGTCGGATGCCGCTCCGGGGAGGAGTGGACCTACGACAAGCCTCGGGTGACGGCAGGCCAGCTCGATCGTGACCTCACCCAATGCCGCCAGATCGCCCGACCCACCGGCACCTTCGCGTATCCTTCGCTGACCGGTCCCGACCGGGAGGCACTCAACAAGTGCATGGAGAAGCGGGGCTACACGGTGATCCGGCGACCAGAGGGAGGCTGATCGATGCGCGTGTAGTTTCCAAACATCCAACCCGCGGGGCGCGCACGTATGTGCTGATAGCGAGGCGGACCGGCCGCCCCGACATGCATCGACTCGAGCGGGGAGGGGAGCATGAAGGCATCTCGCGTGCTCGCGGCAGTACTAGTGGTGCTCATCGGGTTACCGTGGCCCCCTATGGCATGGGGGGCCAGCCACCGGGAAGCTCCCCTGATCGCCCTCGACCCCGCGGCAGACATCACCGATGTCTACGCCTTTAGGAGCTGGGAAGACGGCAGCAAGGTCGTCTTCATCATGAACGTCATTCCCAGCCAGGTCCCGGCCTCCGGGCCAAACTTCTTCAACTTCGACGACAACGTCCTCTACACCTTCCACTTCGACCTGAACGGCGACGGCCGGCCAGACGACGCCTTCATCGAGTTCCGATTCACTACCGAAATCCGCTCGCCATTCGACGACCTCCCGATCTCGTACGGGGGCGTCGATCCCGTGCCGGGGCTTCCCCCCGCCATCACGTCCCTCGATGGGCCGGGCTCGGCCGGGCTCGGCCTTCGTCAGCGGTACTCGGTGCGCTTCGTCCGAGACGGCCAGGAGCTAGGGGTTGTTCAGACTGACGTGAGCGGCAAGCCGCTCTTTGCGGTGCCGTCCAACGTCGGACCCCGAACGATGCCCAACTACGCGGCCCTGGCCAGCCAGGGTATTTACGATCTTGGCTCGGGCATTCGGGTCTTCGCCGGGCAGCGCGAGGAGACGTTCTACATCGACCTCGGCTCCACCTTCGACACCCTGAACTTCCGAGCCTCGCCGCCGGTGCTCACGGACGCGCAGGACGCCAACGACGCCGCCAATGCCTTTGGCATCGACGACGGCTTCGAAGGCCTCAACATCAACACCATTGCCATCGAGGTCCCGATCGCGCTCGCACCGCAGCCGGTGTTGGGAATGTACGCCTCGACGAAGCGCCCACGAGCGCTCGTGATTGAGGCAGACGGCTCTCGCCGCGGTGAGGGACCGTGGACCCAGGTGGCCCGCATGGGCAATCCGCTCGTCAACGAGCTGATCATCGGCACCGGCTTCAAGGATTTCTGGAATGCCACGGCGCCGGAGGATGAAGTGCTCTTCAGCGACTTCTACACGACGCCGCGGCTGGCCTCGCTCTTGAACGCCATCGGGGTGCCGATCCCCGCGACGCCGCGCAACGACCTGGTGAGTGTCCTGCTGCAGTACGCGAGCGGAGGGATCCGTTCGGAATTACTGCGTCTGGATATGTCCGTTCCGGCGACGGCGGCGGCCAGCCAGAAGCGTCTCACCGTGATCGCCCACAATGCGAGTGGCGCTTCGACCGCTGATCCCGCCGGCTGGCCCAACGGCCGCCGGCCCAACGATGACGTGACCGATATCGCGCTCCGCGTGGTTTCGGGCATCCTGAATTTGAGTGGCTGCTGCTCCGGCTCCCCCAACAACCGTCTGGGCGACGGCGTGAATTTCAACCGCGTGCGCCCCGAGACGCCGGCGGTGACACCCAACGGCATCGCTCTACAGTTCCCCTTCCTGCCGCTGCCGAATCCGGGACGCAGCGGTCCGCCGCCGGCCCCCGGTACGACTCCTCCGAACCAGCCGCTGTTCCGGTAGGGTTACCCACCATCACCCGGGCGGGACACCTCGCCCGGGTGACCCACGGAGGAGCCGCGATGCAGGCTTGGCACACGATAGTGGTGCTGTTGGCTCTGAGTCCTCTGGTCGGCCCTACGGCGCTCGTCCTCGCACAAGAACCCACTCCGGACGGCGCCATCGGCCTTTACCAGCGGATGCTTCGGCGCAACCCCCGCGACGGGCGCGCGTACTTTCGGCTCGGCGACGCGTATGTGCAGAAGGCGCGCGCCAGTGGCGACGCGGCCTATTTCGAGCGCGCCGAGGAGGCCCTGCAGCGGGCGCTCGCCATCGAACCGCAGTATGCCGACGCCGCGCGGCATCTCGCCTTCGTGCTCTATTCGCGCCACGACTTTGCGGGCGCGGCTCGCGAGGCCCAGCGAGCCCTCGCCATCAACGAGCGGGACGCGCATGCCTGGGGCGTGCTCGGAGACGCGTTCCTCGAGGTCGGACGCTACGACGAGGCGAAGCGGGCGTACGAGCGGATGCTGGCGCTGAGCGAGGATCTGCATGCCCTCGGCCGTCGCGCCGGCCTGCGCAGTGTCCTGGGCGACCCGAAAGGCGCCATCGACGATCTCACGCGCGCCATCGCGGAGGGACAGATGGCTGGACGGCCCCGCGAGAGCGTGGCCTGGGCCCAGTGGCAACTCGGCAACGAATACTTTGCCGTCGGCGACCTGACGAGCGCCGAGGCTAGCTATGCACGCGCCCTGACGACCTTGCCCGATTACTATCGCGCCACCGCCGGCCTCGCTCAGGTCCGCGCCGCCCAGAAGCAGTTCGAGGCGGCGATCGAGCTCTACCGGCGGTCGCTGGCCGTGATCCCCCTTCCCGAAACGGCAGCCGCCCTGGGCGACCTGTACGCGCTGCTCGGCCGGCCCCAGGAAGCCTCCCGGCAGTACGCCCTCGTGGAGTACGTTGGCCGGCTCGACCGCCTGAACAAGGTCCTGTACAGCCGTGAGCTCGCCCTGTTCTACGCAAATCACGACCTGAAGCTCGACGAGGCGGTCGCCTTGGCCCGCGCCGAGCTGGAGGCGAGGCAAGACATCTACGCGCACGATGTGCTGGCGTGGATTCTTCACAAGCGAGGCCGGCACGGGGAAGCGCGCGCTTCCATCGAGGCGGCCCTGCGGTTGCGCACCCAAGACGCCCGGCTCTTCTACCATGCCGGGATGATCCATGCGGCGCTTGGCGAAACCGACGCCGCGCGGACGTACCTCCGGCGGGCGGTCGCTCTCAACCCTCACTTCGATCTTCTCCAGGCGCCCCAGGCGGAGCAGATGCTCGGTCGCCTCGACCCTCCTCGGCCATGAACGTCGTGCGCCTCGTGCCCGTCGTCGCGCTCGCGCTTGGCGTCCTCGTCCCGCCCTCGCTCGAGGCACATCCGCTGGGGAATTTCTCCATCAACCGCTACGCGGGACTGCGCATCAATGCCGAGCGCATCGAGATCACGTACGTCATCGACATGGCGGAGATTCCGGCCTTCCAGGAAATCCAGGCACACGGCCTCGTTCCCGATCCGGAGCATCCGTCGGTGCGCCCATACCTGCGCGGCGCCACCGAGAGCCTCCGGGAAGGCCTCCATCTAGAGGTCAACGGGTCCCGGCGCCTTCTGCAAACAGCCTCCAGCGGCGTGCTCTTTCCAGCGGGGGCCGGGGATTTGCCCACGTTGCGCCTGCGCGCGGTCTATTGGGTCGACCTCGAGGCGATGGCGGCCCGCCCGCTCGGCGAGTTGCGGTACCGTGACGCAAACTTCTCCGACCGGGCCGGCTGGAAGGAAATCGTCGCCGTGGCCGGAGCCGGAGCGAGCCTCACCGCCAGCTCTGTCCCCGAGCAGGATCGCAGCCGCGCTCTGAGCGACTATCCCGAAGATCTCCTCAACAGCCCGCCCCAAGACATCGAGGCGCGCGTTCTATTCGCGGTGACTCCGGGGCCCAAGGTGGCGGCGGTATCCGCTTCGCCACCGCCGGTTGCGCCGGCGCGGGTGGCCGCGGACGCCGCGCCGGTGGAGCGGGGGCCGATCGGCGAGAAGGTGGTCGCATTGCCGAAGCGGGAGCCGATCGGCGAGAGGGACGCCTCGCCGGTGCTCGCCAGGCCCATCGCGAATGCCACGCCGCGCTCGAGCTTCACGCAACTCGTGACGCCGCGCGAGCTGAGCCTCGGAGTGATCCTGCTCGCCGTCGTCACCGCGCTCGGCGTGGGGGCCGCGCACGCCCTCGAGCCGGGGCACGGTAAGACAATCGTGGCCGCCTATCTCGTGGGAGGGCGAGGGACGGCGTGGCATGCGGTGCTCCTGGGATTCGTGGTCACGGCTTCGCACACCGCCGGGGTCTTTCTCCTCGGGCTCGTGACGCTCTATGCCTCGCGGTACATGGTTCCGGAGCGTCTCTATCCGTGGTTGGGCGCAGTTTCTGGCCTGACCATCGCGGGACTCGGCGCCTGGCTCTTCCTGCAGCGCTTTGCGGGAGGCGACGGGCACCACCCCGGCCACAGCCATGACCACCCACATCCACACGGCCACGCGCATGATCACGGCGACTCGCACGACCGCGCTCGGGGGCATGACCTCAACCCTACGGACGGCCATGCATCTGATCTCGACCATCACCACGCCGGCGAACATCGGGGTGAGCACGGCCATCACCACCACGCCTCCCCGGCCACCTTGCGCGAGCTGTTCACCCTGGGAATCACGGGCGGCATCGTGCCGTGTCCGGCCGC
>JBKPAK010000083.1:0-11573 GCA_046726415.1 Candidatus Methylomirabilota bacterium | reverse complement strand
TCGAGATACGCAATGGGCATGACTGCTCTCCTGGTGATGCCCGTCATACGTGGCGGTCGTTGGATACTTCGGATCGATCAGCCGTCCATCGCTGTGATGCTGGTGTCGCCCTTGAAGCCGAAGGCGACACCGGTCGTGATCGACACAGGCGCGATCACTTCGATTTTTCGAACCCTCACCGAGCCTGGATTGACCTCCTACAGGCCACCCCGTTAGAGTCATGTCACCGGCCGAGAGGTTTTCTACGCTCAGGAGTGGAGAAGGAACTCCATGGTCGCCCGCTGGGGTGATTCGGCTCGCATGCGGCGCTGCACGATCGCCATTGAAGGGGTCGTCCAGGGCATGGGGTTCCGGCCATTCCTCTACCGGCTGGCTGTCCATCACGCGCTAACTGGATCGGTCTGGAACTCCCTCCAGGGCGTCGTCGCCGACGTCGAAGGTGACGAGGATGCGGTCAAGAACTTCCTCGACGATCTGGATAAGGCCTCGCCGCCGGCAAGCCGACCGCACCGACGCTCGGTGACGTGGGGAGAGCCCCGCGCCCGGACCTCGTTTTCCATCGAGGCCAGTACTCGCGACGGCGTGGGCGAGCTGTGTCCCGTCCCGGACCTGGCGACCTGTGACGACTGTCTGCGTGAGCTCGCGGATCCAGCTGATCGCCGCTATGGCTACCCATTCGTGACGTGCGCGGCATGTGGCCCCCGATTCACGATCGTGCGCACGCTGCCCTACGACCGAGAACGCACGGCGATGGCCGCCTTCCGGATGTGCGCATTGTGCCAGGCGGAGCACGGAGACCCGGAGGATCGCCGCCTTCACGCCGAGACCATCAGCTGTCCGCGGTGTGGGCCGGTGCTGACCCTCCATGGACCGGACGGCGACCCGGTTGCGTGCGCGGACCCAGTCGGGGCCACTGCCCGCGCCGTCATTGCTGGCGGGATTGTCGCCGTCAAGGGCGTCGGTGGATACCATCTGGCGTGCGACGCGACGAACAGCCCCGCCGTTGCCGAGCTCCGCCGGCGGAAGCGGCGCGACGCGAAGCCGCTCGCCGTGATGGTGAGGGACCTCGCGATGGGTCACGCGCTGTGCCGCATCTCCGAGGCGGAGGCGCAGCTTCTCACATCGCCGGCGCGGCCGATCGTGCTTGTCAGCAGGCGCGGTGAGGCACCGGTGGCGGGCGAGGTCGCGCCAGGCAGCCCCGACCTCGGGATTCTCCTCCCCTATACGCCGCTCCATCACCTGCTGCTTAAGGCCGTGGAGCGGCCCCTCGTCATGACCAGCGGAAACGCCAGCGCGGAGGTCATCGCATACACGGACGAAGACGCGCTCAACCGCCTGCGCGGCGTGGCCGATCTGTTCCTCGTGCACGATCGACCTATCCAGACGCCCTGCGATGACTCCGTCGCGCGCGTGGTGCGGCATACGCCGCGCCTCGTGCGTCGTTCGCGTGGCTACGTGCCGCTCGGCATCCGCCTGCCGGTGGCGGCGCCGCGACCCATCCTGGCCTGCGGGGGCGAGCTGAAGAGCACCGTGGCGCTCGTCAAGGGCCATGAGGCCTTCCTCAGCCAGCACCTGGGCGATCTCTCCGACGAGCGCGCATTCCGCGCGTTCCTCGATGCCATCGACCATCTTCGAACATTGTTCGCCTGCTCGCCGAAAATCGCCGCGCACGATCTCCACCCCGCGTACCGCTCAACGCTTTATGCCCAATCGCTCGAAGGCGTGGAGACGATGGCCGTCCAACATCACCATGCGCACATCGCCAGCTGCCTGGCCGACAACGGTGTCGATCGGCGCGTGATCGGTGTCGCCTGGGATGGCACCGGCTACGGGCGGGATGGAGCGGTGTGGGGAGGCGAGTTCCTCCTCGGAGGCCTCGCCGACTTCCAACGCGTCGGTCACTTCGAGCCGGTGCCGCTGCCCGGTGGCGACGCCGCGGTGCGCGAGCCTTGGCGCATGGCAGCGGCGTTCTTGAGGGCGGCGTATGGCGAGGGGATGTCGGGTCTCGACTTGGCCTTCGTGCGCCGCCTCGATCGCGCCGCCTGGCGCGTGCTGAGTCGCGCCATTGACCACGGGCTGAACGCGCCATTGACGTCCAGCGCCGGCCGGCTCTTCGATGCGGTGGCCAGCCTTCTCGGCCTGCGCGACCGCATTGCGTTCGAGGCACAAGCGGCCATGGAGCTCGAAGCGCTGGCCGAGCGCCAAGCGGACGTCGTCTATTCGACGGCGCTGGCCGAGGACGGAGGGGTCATCGTCGTGCGCACCCCAGACGTGATTCGCGGCGTCGTCGATGACCTGCTGGGCGAAGTGCCAGCGGCCCGGATCGCGGCCCGGTTCCACGCCACCCTGGCCGACGTGATCGCGCGAGTCTGCGAGCGAATCCGCGAGCGGCTGCGCGTGTCGGCGGTGGCTCTGAGCGGCGGCGTCTTTCAGAACGTGTGGCTTCTCGAGGCGGCCGTGGACTCCCTCGCGGCCCGTGGCTTCGAGGTCTACTCTCATCGTCACGTGCCGGCCAATGATGGCGGGCTCGCGCTCGGCCAGGCCGCGGTCGCGGCGCGACGCCTAAACTTGAGGGACCCCGCCTGATGTGCCTCGCCATTCCCGGAAAGGTCTTGGAGATCTTCGAGGACCGCGGACTGCGTATGGCCCGCGCGGATTTCGGGGGGACCGTCAAGAAGGTCTGTGTGGAGCATCTGCCCGAGGCGGGCGTGGGCGACTACGTGCTCGTCCACGTCGGCTTCGCCTTGAGCCGAGTCGATCCCGAGGAGGCCGAGCGAACGTACCGGTTTCTCGAGGAGCTCGATCAGCTCGGGGAGCTCGGCGTGCCGCAGTCAGACCCATGAAGTACCTCGATGAGTATCGCGACGGCCGGGTCGCGGGGAAGATCCTGCGCGAGATCCAGCGCGTCACCACCCGACCGTGGACGCTCATGGAGGTCTGCGGCGGGCAGACGCACTCGATCGTCAAGCACGGCATCGATCGGCTCCTCCCGTCCGAGATCGAGCTGGTCCACGGTCCGGGATGCCCGGTCTGCGTCACTTCGCTGGAGCAGATCGACAAGGCGCACGCGATCGCGCGACGGCCCGAAGTAATCTTCACCTCGTTCGGGGATATGCTGCGCGTGCCGGGCTCTCACACCGATCTGTTGCGGCTGAAGTCGGCCGGCGCGGACGTCCGCATCGTCTACGCGCCGCTCGACGCCGTGCGGTTGGCCCAGGACAATCCCGCTCGCGAGGTCGTGTTCTTCGCCATCGGTTTCGAGACCACGGCTCCGGCGAACGCCCTGGCCGTCACGCGGGCCAGGGCGCTCGGGGTGGCGAACTTCACGGTGCTGGTGTCCCACGTGCTCGTTCCCCCGGCCATCGCCGCAGTGCTCCAATCGCCCGGGAACCGGGTGCGAGGGTTCCTCGGCCCGGGCCACGTGTGCACGGTCATGGGCTATCGCGAATACGAGGCGATCGCCCGGCATTACGGGGTGCCGATCGTGATCACGGGCTTCGAGCCCGTGGATCTCCTGGACGGCGTCCTCCGGACGGTGCGGCGGCTGGAAGCGGGAATGGCGGGGGTGGAGAACCAGTACTCCCGAGTGGTGGGCCACGCCGGCAACGTCGCGGCGCAGCGGCTGCTGTGGTCCGTTTTCGAAGTCTGTGACCGGAAGTGGCGCGGGGTGGGGACGATCCCGAAATCCGGCCTGAGGCTGCGCTACGAGTTCCGCGAGTACGACGCCGAGCGCCGCTTCGACGTGGGGACACTCGAGACGCACGAGGCGGCTGAGTGCATCAGCGGGCAGATCCTGCGCGGCCTCCGCAAGCCCCCCGACTGCCCGGCGTTCGGCACGCGATGCACTCCGGCGCATCCGCTCGGGGCCACGATGGTGTCCGCGGAGGGCGCCTGCGCCGCTTACTACGCATACGGTCGCCATCGCGACGCCGGCGAGGCGGACGCTGACCGGGTGAACGACCGACCCCTGCCGGTGCTTCCGGCAGGGCACGGGCGTGGCGACGCCGGTAGTAGGGACTCTGATCGGGCGAATGACCGACCGCTGCCGGTGCTTCCGGCGGGGCACGGGCGTGGCAACACCGGTAGTAGGGACTCTGATCGGGCGAACGACCGACCCCTGCCGGTGCTTCCGGCGGGGCACGGGCGTGGCGACACCGGTAGTAGGGACTCTGATCGGGCGAATGACCGACCGCTGCCGGTGCTTCCGGCGGGGCACGGGCGTGGCGATAGCCCGGGAGCCCGTGCCCAGTCCAAATGACGTCTGCCATCCTTCGCAAGGCTCATGAAAGCGCCCAGGTGAAGGAGCAATTCTTCCGTGCGGAGGCGGACCGGATCGAGGCCCTCGTCCGCGTCATGGCAGTCTCCTTCCAGCAGGGCGGCCGGCTCTATGTCATGGGCAACGGGGGCGGCGCCACGGACGCCCAGCACGTCGCGGTGGAGTTCTGCCATCCCATCCTCGAGAAGCGCCGGCCGTTGCCGGCCATCGCCTTGACCACCGACAACGCGCTCCTCACAGCGATCTCGAACGACCGCGACTTCGCCAAGGTCTTCGGCGATCAGCTGCGTCTGCTGGCCCGGCCCGGCGACATGGCCATGGCCCTCAGCACGAGCGGTCAGTCCCCCAACCTCGTCCATGGTCTGGAGGTCGCGCGTGAGCTAGGCGCGCTGACCATCGCCTTCACCGGCAAGGACGGGGGACGTCTGGCCGCCCTGGCCGACCACGGCTTCATCGTGCCGTCGTTCAGCATTCACCGCATCCAGGAGACGCACGTCGCGCTCTATCACGTGGTGTGGGATCTGGTTCACGTCGCGCTCGGGGAAGACGATGTCCTCTGATCTCGCTATGCCACTCACCCTCAGCTGTCCGCTGCCCCTCGGCGACACCGACCGCATCATGCTGGGTCACGGAAGCGGCGGCACGATGACGGCCGAGCTGATCACGCGCTGCTTCCTGCCCGCGTTCCGCAACGAGTATCTGGAGAGGCTCGACGATCAGGCGGTGGTGGGTGTCGGCGGCACCCGCCTCGCTCTGACCACCGACGCCTACGTCGTCACCCCGCTGTTCTTCCCGGGGGGCGATATCGGTACGCTCGCCGTCAACGGCACGATCAACGACCTCGCCACGGCAGGGGCTCGGCCGCTCTACCTCGCGGCCGCCTTCATTCTCGAGGAGGGGTTCCCGCTCGCTGACCTCCAGCGAATCGTGACGTCGATGCGCGCGGCGGCGGAGGCCGCCGGTGTCCTCCTCGTGGCGGGGGACACGAAGGTCGTTGATCGGGGTAAGGCGGATGGCTGTTTCATTACCACGACCGGAATCGGCGTAGTCGAGCACGGCCAGCCCATCTCCGCGGACCGCGCCCGGGCGGGCGATGTCGTCATCCTGAGTGGGGCTATCGCCGACCACGGAATGACCATCATGGCGGCCCGCGCCGAGCTCGAGCTCGAGACCCCCATCGCCAGCGACACCGCGCCCCTGCACCGGCTCGCGCAGGCCATTCTGGCCACCGGCGCCGACATCCACTGCCTGCGCGATCCCACGCGCGGAGGCGTGGCGACCGCTCTGAACGAGATCGCGCAGCGATCGCACGTCGGGATGGTCCTCGAGGAGGAAGCCATCGCGGTCCGCGAACCCGTGCGGGGAGTCTGCGAACTGCTCGGTCTCGACCCTCTCTACGTCGCCAACGAGGGCAAACTGCTGGCCGTGGTCGCGCGCGCGGATGCTGCCCGGGTGATCGGAGCCATGCGCGAGCATCCGCAGGGCGTCGAGGCGCGGGTGGTGGGTGAAGTGGTCGAGGACGGGGCCTGCCTCATCGTTCTGAGAACCAGGGTAGGCGGGCGGAGAATCGTAGACATGCTGCAGGGCGATCAGCTTCCGCGAATCTGTTAGCGCAGCGAAGGAGCCAGCCATGGCCACCGTGGTGGAACGCGAGGTCATCGAGGGAGGGCAGCCGCCCATCCCCGAGACGCAGCCGGAACCGAGAGTTCAACACCTTCCGCTGGGCCCCCTCAAGACGATCCACGTCTACTGGCTGGCCGGCATGAGTTGTGACGGCTGCACAATCTCGGTGGCCGGGGCCACCAATCCGGGCATCGAGGGGCTCCTGACGGGAACGGTCCCCGCGATGCCGAAAGTCATCCTTCATCATCCGGTCCTGTCCGTCGAGGCGGGCGCGGAGTTCGTGAAGTCGTTCCGCGATGCATACGAGGGCAAGCTAGGTGCTCCCTACGTCGTTGTCTATGAGGGATCCGTGCCCGACGAGCGTATTGCCGCGCGGACAGGCGGCTACTTCTGTGCCATGGGCGTCGAGACCGTCTCGGATACGGAGGGCGATCGGCCGGTGCCGACGGCCACCTGGCTGAGGCGCCTGTCTTCGGGAGCCGCCGCGACGATCGCGATTGGCACGTGCGCCACCTGGGGCGGCGTGCCGGCCGCCGAGGGCAACCCCACCGGCGCTATGAGCGTCATGGACTTCCTCGGCAAGGACTACCTGAGCGCTTTCGGTCTCCCGGTCATCAACATCCCGGGGTGCGCCCCGCAGGGCGACAACTTCACGGAGACCGTCTTCGCCGTGCTGCTCTTCCTGCAGGGGCTCGGGCCCCTGCCGACCTTCGACGAGCTGGGACGGCCGGCCTGGCTCTTTCGCGACACCGTGCACCAGGGCTGCACGCGAGCGGGGTTCTACGAGGAGGGCATCTTCGCCAAGCACTACGGCGACCCGCAGTGCCTGGTGGAGATCGGCTGCTGGGGCCCCGTCGTCAACTGCAACATCGTGCAGCGAGGCGCCATCAACCACATCGGCGGGTGCATGCGGGCCGGGGGCATCTGCATCGGGTGCACGATGCCCGGCTTTCCGGACAAGTTCAGCCCGTTCTACAAGATTCCGCCGGGCGCGATCTTCTCGACGTTCGCGGCGAAGGGGGTGGGTGGCGTCGTGCGCCGGCTCCGGCGACTGTCGAACCGCGAAGCGAACCGCGAGCATCGCTGGGACGTGCTACAAGAAGTCCCGAGCGGATGGGCCCATGTCCAGGCCCAGACCCTAACGGACCGGGCCATGAAGTTCTTCTACACCAAGTGGCAGCAGATGGGTTCGAAGAAACCGGGACGGCCGCCCGGGGAAGAAGAACGCTTCTGGGGTGCCGATCGGCCCGGGTCCCGCCGGGACTACCTCGATGAGAGCGCCGCCCGCGAGGACACCCATGACCGACGCTGAGCTCTGGGCCGCCTGGCGGCTCTGGATGATCGTGGCCGGCGTGGTCGTCCTCGTGGCCGCCGCCCTGCTCGTCACGATCTGGCTGACCGCGCGAAGCATCGTCGCCCACGCGACACGCGCGCTCCGGGCGGCGGAGGCGATACGCGCGAACACCCGAGCCATCTGGGAGCTGGAGACGACCAACGAAGTGGCCGAAGAGCTGCTCGACACTGTGCGCGCCATTGAGGCGAAGTGCGGAAGGCTGGTCGAGGCGCTCGAGAGCCACGCCGCCGCCGGCAGAGCATGACTGACGTGGGCGCCGACACCATCCAGCAAATGTGGGTCGTGAGTCTTGTCGTGTACGCCGTCGTTCTCGTGGTCGTGGCCGCGCTGCTGACGCTCATTCTTCGCGGGGCCCGGGAGGTGCGATCGCGAGCGTCCGCGATCTGGACGGTCGGACAGCAGATCGCGAACAACACGATCCACATCGCCCTGCTTGACACGACAAATCACATTGCCGGCGAGATTTTGGACTCCGCCAAGGGGATCGTTGCCGCCTCCGCCCGCCTGATCGCGCACGCCGAGCACTGCCCGGGGTGTCCGGCCTGCGTGTTGGGCATGGAGCGGTCGCGATAAACGTCATGGTCGGGCTGACCGTCATCTCGGTCGTCGGCGTCGCCGCCCTGTTCGTGGCCTTGGCGCTGTTCTTGCGCGCCATCGCCCTGGAGCTCGAAGACATCGGCGGCCCCGCGACACGCTTTGTGGCGCCAGTGAACTACCTGTCGAAGATCCGTGTTGGCCTTCGCGCCATCGAGCGGCAGACCGACGCCCTCGGCCCCTACGTGACCAAGCTCAACGGCGGCCTGAGCAACATCCTCGACGGCTTGAGGGCGATCGACGCGAACCTGGCGACGTTCATTGCGGCGGTCTCCCGCCAGGGTCGCATATGAGCCCGGCGGGCCCGGCCGTTCCCCAAGCCGTCTACACGATCTGGTGGATCGGCTTGATGGTCACGCTGGTCGTCTTCGTCCCTCTGGCCGTCTACCTCCTGCATCGCACCTGGCGTGCGGCTCGATCGATCCAGCGCTATGCCGCCGAGGCGCTCCAGGCGGCCGGTGGCATCGCCCGCAACACGACCAACATCGCCGCGCTGAACGCCACGATCGAGGTCGCGGGCGGCATGTTGACCGCCGCCGGCGCCGTCGAACGGAAGCTCGACACGGTGGCCACCGTGCTCGAGGAGCGGTGCCAATGAGGAGCCGCCGATGCTGCTGACGCTCACCCTGGTCACCGTCGCCACCGTCGTGCTCGTTCTGGCCGGCTACTTGATCGCCATCGCTTGGGCCCTCCTCGACACCCGGCGGAGCGTCGCGGCGATCGCTGACGTGCTGGAGCTCGTGCAGGGGCACACAGCCCCCCTGCCCCAGAAGCTCACCATCATCAACGGCGCGCTCGGGGCACTGCTCGGCGGTCTCGAAGCGGCCGACAGTCACGTCGGGCGGGCCGCTCGGGTGTTCGGGCTTCACTGAGACTGCGAGGATCCCATGTGCTTCAAGAACCTTCCCATCGAGTTCGACGCGCAGGGCAAGCCGTTCCTCCGCGCCGGCATTGCGGATCCCTACGCGCCGTCGACCGCCATCCCGCGCGGCGCGCCGGCCCAGCTCACCGCCGAGCGGATCGAGGACCTGCTCGCTCGCAACGGATACATCAAGTCTCTCGACTTCGATCCCGTGACCCGCGTCGCCGGGGCCCTGGCCTTTCACACGGTGGCCGATTTTCAGGGGCGCAAGGTCCTCGAAGCGCGTTCGATCGCCACGCTCTTCCGCGGCTACGAGGTCATCATGATCGGGCGCGACCCGCGCGATGCGATCTACATCACGAGCCGGGCCTGCGGTGTCTGTGGCGGCGTCCATTCGGTGACCTCCGCGATGGCCATCGAGATGGCGATCGGCTGTGTGCCGCCTCCGCTTGGCGTCCTCATCCGCAACCTCGCCCTCGCGCTGGAGTTTCTCTACGATCATCCGCTCCATCTCCACCTGCTGGCGGGACCGGATTACTCCGCGGCGATGGTAGGCCCCACCAATCCATCGCTGCTGGGGCGCGCACGGTCGACTGAAGCCCCGCACGCCGAGATCCACGGGTTCCGGACGATGGCCGAGCTGATGGAGGATCTGAACCCGCTCAGCGGCAAGCTCTACCTCGAGGCCCTGCACATGACCCGCGTGGCACGCGAGGCTTACGTGCTGATCTGCGGCAAGTACCCCCATCCGCAGACCGTCGTCCCCGGCGGCATGAGCTCGACGATCACGTTGACCGTCATGAACGAGATGTTCACCCGGCTCGCCCAGTTCTTCGACTACTCGAAGAAGCTGGCGGCGATCTGGGACGACCTGACAGAGTTCTTCTACGAGGCGAACCCCGCATACAAGCAGGTCGGGAGCCGCCGTGCCAACCTCATCGACAGCGGCATCTTCGACCATCCCGACGCCTACGACGCGACCTATGCCAATGCCGCCGCGTGGGGAGAGCGCCGGTGGGCAACCCCCGGCGTCATCATGGAGGGCGAACTCGTCACCACGAACCTGCACGCGCTGAACATCGGCGTCGAGGAGTTCGTTGACCAGTCCTATTACGAGGAGTGGGCGGGCCACGGGCAGCGGCAGCGCTTCCCAAGCGACCCGGTCGGCAACCCGCTCTCGCCCTATCACCCGTGGAACAAGGTCACCAAGCCTCGCCCCCAGGGCCAGAACTGGAAGGAGAAGTACACCTGGGACACCACCCCCCGCTGGGACCGCCAGTCCATGGAAGCCGGCGCCTATGCCCGGCTCTGGACCACGGCGGCCGGGCGCAAGCTGCCCGACAATCCCTTCATCGAGGCCACGGGCACGTCCCTGAAGCTCCGGTTGCCGAAGGGGGCCCTTCCGGAGCTCGAGGTCGAGTGGCGCGTTCCCGCGGTGTGGAACGCGTTCGAGCGCAACCGCGCCCGCGCGTACTGCACGGGCTTCACCGCGCTGGTCGCCCTCAACAACTGGCTCGCGGCGATGGCTCGACTGAAGCTCGGCGACACCCGGACCAGCACGCCCTTCGAGATTCCCAAGCGCGGTGAGCAGCGGGGCGTGGGGTTCTGGGGGGCCGGGCGCGGCTACCTGACGCATCACCTGACCTTGGACCGCGGTGCGGTGGCGAACTACCAGATCCTCACGCCCTCGACCTGGAATGCCTCCCCGAGCGATCGCTGGCGGCAGCCGGGGCCCTACGAGGAGGCCGTGCTCAACACTCCGCTCCTCGAGGAGACGGACGATCCGCGACAGTTCAAGGGCATCGACGTCCTCCGCGCGATCCGGAGCTTCGATCCGTGCATGCCGTGCACGACCCACATCCACACGGACGCCGGCGTCATCACCCGTGAGGTCAACACCTGCGCCTGTGGCGCGGAGGACGGCGCGGGGTAGCGTGCGCGTCCTGGTGGCCGGCGTGGGATACCGCAACCTTCGCGATCACTCCGTCGGAGTGGCCGTGACCGACCGCCTGGCCACTCGCACCTGGAGCGGTGACATCGTGGTGGAGGATCTGAGCTACAACCCCATCGCGGTCGTCCAGTGGCTGGAGGACGAGCCGCCGGAACGGCGCTTCACTCGAGCCGTCGTCGTCGGGAGCGTCGAGCGCGAAGGGCGGTCAGCCGGCACGATGGCGGCCTACCGCTGGGATGGCGTGCTTCCCGGGAACGACGAGATCCAGCGCGCGGTGGCCGAGGCGGTGACGGGCGTCATCGCGCTCGACAACACTCTGATTGTCGCACGGTACTTCCGCGCCCTGCCCGTCGACGTGGTCGTGGTGGAAGTCGAACCGGCCATTCACGAGTTCGGCGAGGCGTTCAGCGACGTGGTGGCTCGAGGCTTTGACGCGGTGTGCGATCTGGTGGTGAGACTGGCCAGCGACGACGGCGCCGCCGCGCGTTTGCCGCGTGCCCCCCTTGGCGGCACGGTCCAGACCGGAGTCAAGACGCGGTGAGCCAGGAGCGCGATCTCCTCGACGAGGTCGGGCGGATCATCGCCGACCTGGAGTCGCACTCCGATCCCGCCGTCAGCGCTCGCGTGACAGCGTTGCTCCAGGGCATCGACGCAATCCACCGCGCCGCGCTGACGCGTCTGGTCGCGGCGATCCAAGGCATGGCCGGAGAGGCCTTCATCAACCGGCTGACCTCCGATCCGGCCATCCGCCTCCTCCTGATGTCGTACGACCTGCTGGCGGTGGATCGCCGGCTCGTCGCCGAGGAGGCGCTCGACGCAGTGCGCGGGCACCTCCACGACCACGGCATCGACGTGGAGCTCATTGACGTAGTCGGCGGAGCGGTCTACGTGCGGCTCCACGGAGTAGAGCGCA
>JBKPAK010000082.1:0-22841 GCA_046726415.1 Candidatus Methylomirabilota bacterium | reverse complement strand
GAGCGATCGAGGGCCGGCACGGCTTTGCCGCGCCACCGCGAGCGATCGAGGGCCGGCACGGCTTTGCCGCGCCACCGCGGGCAATCGAGGGCCGGCACGCCTTTGCCGAGCCACCGCGAGCGATCGAGGGCCGGCACGCCTTTGCCGAGCCACCGCGGGCAATCGAGGGGTGGCACGGCTTTGCCGGGCCACCCCGAGCGTTGGGGGTATGGGGGCCATTTCGGGGCCCCCATGTAAGTAGATGTCTAAGGCCATCCGGGGAGCCGCCCGGCGCGTGGGGATCATGGGGGAGCTTCTGCAGTTCCTGTGGGCGCGCAAGCTCTGGTGGATGATGCCGATGGTGATGGTCTTGCTCCTGCTGGGCATCCTCATGGTCTTCGCTCAGTCCACGGCCATCGCTCCCTTCATCTACACCCTGTTCTGAGCCATGACGAACCGCCACGCAGGGCCGTCTCCCGTTGGGGAAGTGACTCCGGTTCCCGAGCCCACGTATGCCGAGCGGGCGCGAACGCTCGTGCATCTGGGCCGTACGGGAACGCTGGCCACCATCTCGCGCCGGCATCCCGGACACCCCTTCGCCTCGGTCATGCCGTACGCGCTCGACGGTCATGGCCGGCCGCTCTTTCTCATCAGCACCATGGCCATGCACACGCACAACCTCTCGGCCGATCCGCGGGCCAGCCTCCTCGTCACGCAGCCGGCTTGGGAAGGTGATCCCCTCGCCGCCGGCCGGGTCACGCTGATGGGAGCGGCGTGCCGGCTGGAGCCCGCCGATGTCGAGGCCGGTCGTGCCGCGTATCTCGCGTGGCACGAGGCGGCGCGTTTCTGGGTCGACTTCGAGGACTTCGCGTTCTGGCGACTCGACCTGATGGATGTCTACTTCGTCGGCGGCTTCGCCGCCATGGACTGGGTGAGCCGCGAGACGTATCTGGCCGCCGCCCCCGATCCGCTCGCCGATGCGGCGACCGGCATCGTGGAACACATGAACGCCGACCACGCCGATGCCCTGGTGGCCTACGCGCGCGCCTTCGCCGGCGAGCCCGCCGACGAGGCGACCATGACGGCCGTCGACCGCTTGGGCTTCAAGCTTCGCCTGCGTGCCGGCGAGCGATTGCACGGCGTCCGGCTCGCCTTCCCTCGCGAGGTTACGACGGCGGGCGACGCCCGCGCGGTCCTCATCGAGATGCTGCGCGAAGCGCGCCTGCGCCTCGGAGTGGCCGGCTGACGCGGCTCGCCTCGTTCCCAGCGGCGCGCGACAAGAAGCGACAAGCGCTCCTCGAGGCGGTCGAACGCGTTCGGCCGGTGGCGGTGCTGGACACCGTAGCCGCAGAGGCCGCGGCGACGCTTCCCCTCGCCACCGTGGACGCTCTCGACGAGGCCGGACTCTTGGCCCTGAAGCTGCCGGAAGTGCTGGGGGGCGCTGAGGCCGACCCGGTGACGCAGTTCGAGATCATCGAGGCCATGGCCAACATCGACGCGTCGACGGCGTGGTGCATGATGGTTGGCGCGACCTCCCTCGCGTTGCCGGGAGCCTTCCTGCCCGACGACGCTATCGCACAGATGTTCGAGGACAGTCGTCCGCCCCGCGCTGCCGGGGTCTTCATGCCCACGGGGCAGGCCATTCGCGTGGCCGGAGGCTACCGCGTCAACGGGCGGTGGGCGTTTGCCAGCGGGATCCGCCACTCGCAATGGATCCTGGCGAGCGCCCGACGGTTCGGGGGTGGTGAAGAAAACCTCAGGAAGCTCACGTTCGTCTTCCCTGCGGCGTCCGCACAGATTCACGACAACTGGCAGGTGGCCGGGCTCCAGGCCACGGGGAGCTGCGATTTCTCAGTCACCGATCTGTTCGTCCCCGACGCCTTCGCATGGGACCCCGACCTCGCGCGGCCCCGCCGCGGGGGGCCCCTCTACAGCCTGGGCCTCCCCGGCTTCGTCGCCAACGAACATGCCGCCTTCGCCATCGGGCTCGGGCGCCGCGCGCTCGACGCGTTGATCGAGATCGCGGGGACGACGCAACGCGGATTCAAGGTCTCGTTCCTGGCCGGGCGCCCGACGGTGCAGCGCGCCATCGCCCAGGGCGACCTCCGGCTGCGGGCCGCTCGCGCGCTGGCCATCGAGATCTACGAAGCGGCGTGGGGGACCGTCCGCTCAGGGGCCGCGGTCACGCCGCGACTGCAGTCCGAGATGCGGAGTGTGGCCATTTTCGCCACGGAGGTGGCGCTCGACGTGACCGAGAGCGCCTTCCGCTACGCCGGCGGGCGAGCGCTCTTCCTCTCACACGTCCTTCAGCGCTGCTGGCGAGACATGAACGCGGCCGCCCAGCACTTCATGGTGAGCGATATGAGCTACGAGAATCACGGCCAGTTTCTGCTCGGCGTCCCGGGGGCTGATCCCATGGCGTGACGTATCGCGGCGGCGTGAGGCCGACAGGGCTCATCGGCTATAGTAAGAGACCTGAAATCGAGGAGCTCGGGGGCCAGTCAGGCCTCCCAAAACATGCAGAATCGAGGCGCGCCACGGTTGCCGGGGCGCGCCGAGCGCGGGGGGCTGGGGGGGGCCTGTCGAGGCCCCCCATCTCATGGAGTGGAAATCCCGAATGAAGCTCACTATCATCCGTCACGGCATTGCTGTCCCGTCGGGAACCCCGGGGATCTCGGACGGCGAGCGCCCGCTGACCAGGAAGGGCCGGCGCCGTTTCCAGGACGTCGCGCGAGGCCTCGCCGAAATCTGCGAGCGCCCGGACGTTCTGCTGACGAGCCCGTTGCCGCGTGCCGTGGAGACGGCGGAAATTGCCGCCGAGGCTTGGGGAGGGATCACGCCAACCAGCGAGGCCGTCCTCGCCGAGGGCGGCGTCGACCAGATCCTGGCCGTGCTCGCGCAGCACGCGCCTGATCAGCACGTGGCCATCGTCGGGCACGAGCCGACCCTCTCGTCGCTGCTGGCGCGGCTCCTGGGGAGTGGGGCCACCGAGCGGTTCGCGTTCCGGAAGGGCGGCGTGGCCCATCTCGACGTCCCAGGCGCGCTCCCGGAGGGCGGCCGGCTCGAGTGGTTCACGCGTCCACGAATCTTGCGCGCGCTGGGCTAAGGGACCGGGCGAGAATCCAGGAAGGCGAGGAATCTATGAAGACACTCGCAATCGATGTCGGCGGCTCGCACCTGAAGGCCTCCGTGCTGAACGAGGATGGCAGGTTGACGGTCGACCGCGTCCGCGTGGCGACGCCGGTCGGCGCCAAGCCCGACAAGATCGTCGCGACCTTGGCGGAACTGGTCGAGCCACTGCCGCCGTTCGACCGCATCTCGGTGGGCTTCCCTGGCGTGGTCCGCAAGGGGACCGTTCTCACCGCGCCGAACCTCGGCAACGACGACTGGAAGGGGTTCAAGCTGGCGGAGGCGCTGGGCGCCAAGCTCGGGAAGCCCGTGAAGGTGCTCAACGACGCCGAGATGCAGGGGATGGCCGTGATCAAGGGCCACGGCATGGAGATCGTCATCACCCTCGGGACGGGATTCGGGACGGCGCTCTTCATGGACGGCCGGCGCGCGCCACACCTCGAGCTGTCCCACCATCCCTTCCGGAGGGGCGAGACCTACGACGAGCATCTCGGGAACGCCGCGCGCAAGCGGGTGGGCAACAAGAAGTGGAACAAGCGCGTGCGCAAGGCCATCAAAACCCTGCGCGTCCTGGCCAACTTCGACCACCTCTACATCGGTGGTGGCAACGCCAAGAAAGTCTCCATCGATCTGGATCCGGACGTCACCCTTGTCTCCAACGAGGCGGGCATTGAGGGCGGATTGGCGGCCTGGCGCGAGGCATAACGGGTGGCGGAGCTGGTGGCGCTGCTCGACATCGGCTCCAACGCCGCTCGCTTCGTCCTCGCCCGTATTGCTCCTGGCTCCGGTTACCGCGTGCTTCAACGGCAGCGGGTGGTCACTCGACTGGCGGGGGGAAAGCCGGGAACGCTCCCTCGCAAGGGAGTCAAGGCCGTGCTCCGCGGCGCGCACCGCTTCCTTCGCGAGGTGCGCAACGGAGCGGAGCCTCGCGTGATCGCGGTGGCCACCGCGGCGGTCCGTGACGCCAAGAACAGTGCCCGCCTGCTCGGTCCCCTCCAGCGCAAGGAAGGGGTGGGGGTCGAGATCCTCACCGGACGGCAGGAGGCCCGGCTGGGGGTCATTGCCGCCCTGCGCAGCCTACCTATCAGTGATGGCGCCGTCGCGGACCTCGGGGGAGGTAGCCTGCAAGTCACCCGCGTGCGGCGCGGGGAGATCCTGGCGACCAGTAGCCTGCCATTGGGAGCCGTGCGCGTCACCCGCCGGTTCCTGAAGCACGACCCGCCCACCTCGAAGGAGCTGCGCCGCCTGCGGCGGGAGGTCCGCGAGCAACTGCTCGACACCCTGCCGTCCACGAAGCGCGGCGAGCTGCTCATCGGCATGGGTGGGACGGTGCGGACGATGGCCAGCATCCACCTGGCCGCCGCCCGCAGCCGCCGCAAGGAGCGCCATGGGCTGCACCTCTTCCCCTCCGACGTGACCGCGGTGCGCGAGCGGCTGGCCGCCAGGCCCGAGCGGAAGCGGCGCAAGATCCGCGGACTTCGGGCCGAGCGCGCCGACATCATCGTGGGCGGCGTCATCGTCATCGAGGAACTGATGACCCTCGGCGGTTACGAGGCCCTCGTCGTGTGCACGCGCGGCGTGGCCGACGGACTGCTCCTCCGCGAAACCTTCACCAAGGATCTCTGAGCCATGACCAACGATCGCTTCGTCAATCGCGAGCTCTCCTGGCTCGAGTTCAATCGCCGGGTGCTGGAGGAAGCCCAGGATCCCACGGTGCCCTTGCTCGAGCGCGTGAAGTTCCTGGCCATTTTCAGCTCAAACCTCGACGAATTCTTCATGGTCCGCATGGCCGGACTCAAGCGGCAGCTCCACGCCGGCGACCTGACGGTGGGACCGGACGGGATGAACGCCGCGGAGACCCTCGCCGCCGTTTCCGCCACGGTGCACGAGCTGGCCGCCCTCCAGCACCGGGTCTTCCTGGAGGAGATCCAGCCTCTGCTGGCCGCCGAGGGCGTCCACATCCTGCGGCCCAAGGACATCAACGAGGCCCAGCATCGGTTCCTGGATGACTACTTCCGCCGCACGCTCCTGCCGGTCCTCACGCCGCTCGCCGTCGATCCGGGCCATCCCTTTCCGTACCTGGGCAACCGATCCCTGTGCGTGCTCGCCTCCATCCGTCGATTGGCGCCGTCGTCCCTGCCCACGACGCCGCTCGCTGTCGTCCACATCCCCAGCCAGGTGGTGCCCCGATTCGTGGCCCTCCCCGATCCGCCGGGGAGGCACTCGTTCATGCTGCTGGAGGATGTGATCCGCTTGCACCTGCCGCGGCTCTACCACGGCTACGAGATCTTGTCCTCGCACGCCATCCGCGTCACCCGCGACGCCGAGCTGCAGCTTCCTCGGGGCCGAGCCGAGGATCTGCTCACCAGCATCGAGGAGAGCCTGCAGGATCGGCTCATGGGCTCCGCGGTGCGGCTGCAGTACGACACCGATCTGCCCGCGGACGCCCTGTCGACCCTGCTCGACGAGCTGGAGCTGCAGCCCTCGGATCTCTACGAGGGCCAGGGCTTCACGACCTTCTCCGACCTCTTCCAGCTCTACGCCGCCCTGGACATCCCGCGGCTCAAGGAGCGTCCACACCCCCCGTTGCCCGTGCGCGCCTTCGAGACGGGGCCAGACATGTGGAGCGCGATCCGCAAGGGAGACATCCTCGTCCACCACCCGTATCAGTCGTTCGACACGGTGACCCGATTCGTCCGCGAAGCGTCGACCGATCCTCGGGTCCTGGCCATCAAGACGACCCTGTACCGCGTGAGTCCTACCTCGCCTATCGCGCTGGCCCTCACCTCCGCCGCGCAGAACGGCAAGGAGGTGGCCGTCCTGGTGGAGTTGCGAGCCCGCTTCGACGAGGAGGCCAATATCCGCTGGGCCCGCGCGCTGGAGGAAGTGGGCGCCCATGTGGTGTACGGGCTGGTCGGCTACAAGACGCACTGCAAAGCGTGCTTGGTGGTGCGGCAGGATGTCGATGGGATCCGACGCTACTGCCATCTCTCCACCGGCAACTACAACATCCGCACGGCCAGCATCTACACCGATCTCGGCCTGTTCACCAGCCGCGAGTCGATTGGCGAGGATCTGACCGAGCTGTTCAATCTCTTGACCGGCTACACCCAGCCGCCGGCCTTCAATCACCTGCTCGTGGCGCCCACCGACATGCGGGACGGAATGGTGGAGCGGATCCGGCGCGAGACGGACCACGCGCGGGCGGGCCGGCCGGCGCGCCTCATTGCCAAGATGAATAGCCTGGTGGACCCGGCCGTCATCGAGGAGCTGTACGCGGCCAGCCAGGCCGGGGTGGAAATCGACCTCATCGTGCGGGGGATCTGTTGCTTGCGGCCGGGCGTGCCCGGGCTCTCGGACCGGATTCGCGCCATCTCCATCGTCGACCGTTACCTGGAGCACGCCCGCATCTTCTACTTCCAGAACGACGGTCAGCCAGAGTACTGGCTCTCCTCGGGCGACTGGATGCCGCGCAACCTCGACCACCGCGTGGAGGTGGCTTTTCCGGTGCTGGATCCCCTGTTGCAGGCCCAGGTCCACGAGGTCCTCGAGGTCCAGCTCGCCGACACGGTGAAGGCGCGGCGCTTCCTTCCGGACGGCACCACCGAGCGGGGGCGCCCGGATGGACGCCCGATCATCCGGGCCCAGGAGCGCCTCTACGAGCTGATCGCCGCGCGCGACTGGGCCCCGGCGAGAACTGACGGGGTCGCGTCGCCCGGCGGCTCCACGGCGTCAAGAGAACGAGGAGGCCGAGAATGATTCGCATCTCCGTCATGTACCCGAGCGGTGGGGGGAAGACCTTCGATCGCGGCTACTACGTCGACACGCACATGTCGCTCGTGCGCCAGCGTTGGGGCCGCATGGGGTTGGTGCGCTCCGAAGTGGACCGCGGGGTGGCGGGGGGCGCGCCGGGGGCACCCGCGCCCTCCATCGCGGTGGGTCACGTGTACTTCAACGCGCTCAACGACTTTCAGCGGGCCAGCGCGGCCCATGGCCGGGAGCTCTTCGACGACGTCCCGAACTTCACGAACATCCCGTCGCAGGTGCAGATCAGCGAGGTCATCGGCTGATGGCGACGGCATCCTACGACGTCATCGTGGTGGGCGGAGGCAACGCCGCGCTCTGTGCGGCGCTGTCCGCGCGAGAGCACCGGGCTCGCGTGCTGGTGGTGGAGAAGGCCCCGGAAGCCTGGCGCGGCGGCAACTCCTTCTTCACGGCGGGCGGGTTCCGCTTCGCCTTCAAGAGCTTCGAGGAACTGTGCGAGCTGGTCGGCGACCTCTCCGACGAGGAGAAGGCGTCGATGGAGGTGGACCCCTACACGGAGGACGCCTTCTACGACGACCTCATGCGGGTGACCGAGGACCTCGCCGATCCCGACATGGCGCTGACGCTCGTGCGGCACTCTCAGGCGACCGTGCGCTGGATGCGCGATCAGGGCATCCGCTGGATTCCCATGTTCGGTCGCCAGGCCTACAAAGTGGGAGGGAAGTTCCGCTTCTGGGGTGGGCTCGTGCTGGAGGCCGTGGGAGGTGGTCCTGGACTCGTCGACATGGAGTATGCCTCGGCGGCCCGCCGGGGCATCGACGTGCGGTTCGAGACCAAGGCGATGCGACTGCTGACCGATACCCGGGGTAGGGTGACGGGAATCGAGGCGCGCACGGGCGATGGCCTGGAGCAGATCGGGGCGCGGGCCGTGGTGCTCGCCGCCGGCGGCTTCGAAGCCAATCCCGAAATGCGCACGCGCTACCTCGGCCGCAACTGGGATCTCGCCCGGGTGCGCGGCACGCCCTACAACACCGGCGATGCCATCCGCATGGCCCTCGACATCGGCGCCTTGCCCTGGGGGCACTGGAGCGGTTGCCACTCGGTGCAGTGGGACTACAACGCCCCCTGGCATGGCGACCGCAAGGTGGGGGACAACTTCCAGAAGCACTCCTATCCCCTCGGCCTCATCGTCAACAGCCGGGGCGAACGCTTCGTGGACGAGGGCGCCGACTTTCGCAACTACACGTACGTGAAGTACGGGCGGGCGGTCATCGAGCAGCCGCGGCGGGCCGCGTTCCAGATCTTCGATCAGAAGGTCGTCGACAAGCTGCGCGAGGAGTATCGCATCCGCGAGGTCACCAAGGCCGAGGCCATGACCTTCGAGGAACTGGCGCGTAAGCTGGAGATTGACGTCGAGGGCCTCGTGCGAACGATGACCGCGTACAACGCCGCCGTGCAACCGGGTGAGTACAACCCCGCCATCAAGGACGGCAAGGGCACGCGCGGCATCACCCCGGCGAAGTCGAACTGGGCCCTGCCCTTCGACTCACCCCCTTACGTCGGGTATGCCGTCACCACGGGCATCACCTTCACCTTTGGAGGTCTGAAGATTACCGAGGACGGACAGGTGATCGACTGCGAGCAGCATCCCATTCCCGGGCTCTACGCGGCCGGTGAGCTGCTGGGTGGACTCTTCTATCACAACTACCCGGGAGGCGCCGGACTCATGGCCGGCGCCGTCTTTGGACGGATCGCCGGCCGTTCCGCGGCCGGCGCGGCGTAAGGGCGACTCACCCCACCCGGTTCGAATCGGCCAGCGGGCTCCTCCGGCCCGGGCCAGAAGTCATTCCCGCGCGATCGGGGTGAATGCACGGCCGACCGGTCTCAGAATGACGACGGCGCGGAGTTCTGCCTCCAGTGATGGTCACGCAGCGCCGCGTCCGCCGCCTCGAGAAACCACTCGGGCAGGAGAACCCGGTCGAGGGCGATGAAGCGCTCGAACTGCCCATCGAGGATGTAGGTCGTCCCGTGGTCATCGTCATGCCGGCACGAACGCCCGTACGCCTGCACGAGAGCCTTGGCGGTCTCCAACGCATACCAGCGCGGATCGCGCTCGTGTCGGGCCGCCGTCCATGGATCGCCGAGATCCGGATACGGCATCTTGGCAATCACCTGAAAGCGCAGGAAGTCGTCGGGGAGGTCGACCCCCTCGCGCAGCGAGGGGGAGATGAGCACGGTTGGCGCGCGCAGGCTGCGGTGCAATTCGAGGGCGCGGGGGCGCTCTCCGCCCTCGACCAAGAGGAGCCGCGAGGCCTGATCCGGCGCGATCTCCACCAGGGCCCGGACGAGGCGTCGAGCGGCGGCGTACGACGCCGCGTGGACGAGGCCCTTGTCGGTGGCGTGGCGCCGGAGGATGTTGGCGATCTCCGCGAAGAGCGCGGGCTCCAGACCGGCCAGCGTTGTGCGCGACAGACGTCCCACCGGCCGGTACACGAGCGGTCGCTGGGTGAGCGCGAAGGGCGAGTCGACGGCAAAGGTCTGCACGCGGTCCTCGTCGAGGCCGAGGCACTGGGCAAGTGCCTCGCGCCGACCGAGATACGCGGAGGACAGCACGGCGATCTCGGCCGCATCCCAGAGCAGTGACGGGGCGAGGGCCGCCACCCGTAGGGGGATCAGCTCCAGGCTCGCCCTGGGGTCGGCCGGATAGCGCACGACCCACTCGACCACGGTGCCGTCGACGAAGTAGCGCAGGCTAGCCAGACCGCTGTTCAGTCGGTGTCGGGTCGCGAGCAGCTCCAGCTCTTCGCGGGACGGTGTCAGGTCGAGCCAATCGCGCTGGGGACGCCGCGCCTCCAGCGCGCGCTCGATGGCGGTCAGCTGCGCCTGGAGCGCGGTGACGTGGGGCGCCAGGAGGGGACGATAGTCATCGGCCGAGTCCAGGCGTGGCAGGCGTCCGCCGAACCACTCTTTCATCTGATCGGGGGAGAAGGCCACTGTGGTGACGCCCACGAGTTGCGCCTCGAGATTGTGCGCCTCGTCGATGACCAGCAAACGCCGACGCGGCAGGTGTTCGCCATACCAATGGCGCAGGGTGGCGAAGTACGCGGTATTCGTGCAGAAGATGGCTCCGGCGAGCGCCGCCGCCTTGGCGCGGGCGTACGGACAGTGACACTGTGGGCCGCGCGGGCGCCGGCACAGGCCCTGAGAGGTCGGCACGCGCGCATCGGGGTATCGTTCACACACATAGTTGTCCCGTCCCTTCACCACGTGCAGCGCCCCGGCAAAATCGCGCTCGTACTGATCTTGCAAGAGCTTCTGCGAGGTGAGGAGATACGCATCTCCACTCCAGCGGGCGAGCGTCATGGCCACGTGGCTCTTGCCCACGCCGGGCGGGGCCTCGACGAGGAACACACGCGGCGCGCGGGGATCGCGCTCGGCCTCGGCGAGTGCGTCGTCGAGCCGCGCGAGCAGACGAGCCTGGAGGGGGCGCGGGGTGGCGCCGGAAGGGAAGTGGTCCAGGAGCGCGTCAGAGCTCACGTGATGATCATCAAGTGATTCAGCGTCGCTGCCCAGTCTACGGTGGATCGTCGCGGCGCGCGAAGCGCCGCCGCGGCGGGAGCCGGAACGGGCTCGGCTCGCGTATCATGAAGCGCGATGCCGGACGCGAGGCCGCGACCGATCCTCGAGTTCTCCGCCGGGGGGCTGGTGGTTGACGCGCAGGGGCAGGTGTTGCTCATCAGGGCCCGCGATCTCCGCAACCAGCCCGTGTGGACCCTCCCCAAGGGAACGTTGGTGACGGGCGAGACCAGCGAGCAAGCCGCCCTGCGGGAAGTGCGCGAGGAGACCGGCTACGAATGTGAGGTGGTGCGCGAGCTGGAAGCCGTCACCTACTGGTTCCAGCGCAACGGGCAGCGCATCAAGAAGACGGTGCGCTGGTATCTCATGCGTCCGGTGGCCAAGGTCGGCGAGCACGACCACGAGGTCGACGAAACCGCCTGGCTCCCTCCCGCCGAGGCGACGTCTCGCCTTCGCTACGACTCCGACCGCCGGCTCGTCGGGCGGCTCTGATCCCGGCCCGCCGGGGTCGAGATCGCGCTGCGGCGAAAGCGTTCCGCGTGCTGGACGAGGGTCCGGGGGGTCGATTCTGCCCGACGACGATCAGGGCGATCGGCGCCGGCTGGCGTCCCACACCCGGGCCGGCGTCACCGGGAGTCGCGCGATGAGCATCGCGTCGGCGGGGGCTCCGGCGGTGACCAGCGCGTCCTCCACGGCATTGGCGATCGCCACCGACGGCGAGATGACTCCGCTCTCGCCCACGCCTTTGATGCCCAGATCGTTCACGGCGGACGGATGGTCGAGCGCGTCGACCTCCAGGGTGGGCACATCATCGGCGCGCGGGAGTCCGTACTCCATCAGCGACCCGGTCAGCAGTTGGCCATCGGCGTCGTGGATCAGCGCTTCGGAGAACGCAGTGCCGATCCCCTGGGCGATGCCGCCGTGGAGCTGGCCTTCCACGATCATGGGATTGATGGGACGGCCGCAGTCGTGGACGGCCACGTAGCGCAGGACCCGCACGGCGCCGGTCTCGGTGTCGAGCTCCACGACGCAGGCATGGGCCCCGAAGGCCCAGGTGACGGAGCGCGGAAAGAAGTAGCCGCACGTGTGGAGCCCCGGTTCATTCTCGCGGGCGAGCGCGGGGCTCCGCAGGGCCGCCCGCGCGAGTGCGCCGAGGGTGACGCCGCGCGAGGGAACGCCGGCGACCTGCGCGCGTCCTCCGGCCAACACCACGTCGTCGGCCGCGCATTCCAGCATCTCGGCCGCCACCAACCGCGCGCGGCGGGCGACGTCGCGGGAGGCCCGCGCAATGGCGGGGCCGGCCACCGCGGCGACGCGGCTGGCGATGGTGCCCATCCCGTGGGGAATCGCGCTGGTGTCCCCTCCGATCACCACGACCTGGTCGACGTCCACCCCCAGCTCGGCCGCGCAGACCTGGGCCAAGGTCGTCTCGTGGGCCTGTCCCTGGCTAGAGACGCCGACGAACAGATATACGGTTCCACTCGGGTCGATGCGGACGTCGGCGCCCTCGAAAGGTCCGATGCCCGTTCCCTCGACGTAGGCGGAGACCCCGAGCCCGAGGGGGCACCGCATCCCGCGCCGCCGCCGCTGCTCCGCGCGCCACTCGGTGTACCCGAGTCGGCGCAATGCCAGGTCGAAGCCAGCCACGTAATCGGCGGGATCGTAGGTGATCACGGCCCCGTCGCGATAGGCGAGGCCCGTGGCGTATGGCATCTCTTCCGGGCGGATGAGATTGCGACGTCGCAGCTCGGCTGCGTCCATGCCGAGCCGGCGGGCGGCGTGATCCAGGAGGCGGTCGAGCACGAAGGCCGCTTCCGGGCGCCCCGCGCCGCGATAGGCGCCGGAGAACGTCTTGTGCGTCACCACGCTGAGAGCCGCCGCGCGGTAGTGCGGCACCCGGTACGGGCCGGGAAGGTGGTTGATCGTGTTCTGGGGCATGACTTCGCCGAGCGTCGGGTAGGCGCCGTGGTCGCGGGTGAACGTGGTCTCGAGCGCTGCGATGGTTCCGTCGGCGCGCACCCCGAGCCGGGCGGTGTGACGCTGATCCCGATCCGGGGAGGCGGCCAGGAAATGCTCGGAGCGCGTCTCCACCCATTTGACGGGACGACCCAGGCGACGGGCGACGGCGGCGATCAGCACGTCCTCGGGATAGACGTGCCCTTTGCCGCCGAAGCCGCCGCCGACGTCAGGAGCCAGGATCCGCACGTCCTCCTCCGCAAGATCGAGCGCCGCGGCCACCGCGCTCCGCACGGAGTAAGGAACCTGAGTCGAGCTCCAGATCGTCAGGCGTCGGTCATGAGCCGATGGCCAGGCGAGGACGCCGCGCGGCTCGAGCGGAAGTGGCGCAATCCGCGGGAACGTCAGCTCGGTCTCCACGATGACCTGGGCCTCCGCGAATCCCGTGTCCACGGAGCCCACCGCGCCCTGCGAGGGGCCGGCGACGTTATCAGGCCATTCGGCAAAGACACGCGGCGCACCCGGCGCGAGGGCGGCGTCGACGTGGGCGGCGACGGGAAGCGGTTCGTAGTCCACCGTCACGGCGAGCGCGGCGTCGGCGGCGCGATAACCGTCACCGGCCAGCGCGATGGCCACCGCCTCGCCGGCGTGGCGGACCAGTCCGCGAGCGATGGCCGGATGCGGATACGGCCGGAGCTTCCCGGGGATGAACGGCGGAATCGCCGCCTGGCATTCCGGCAGATCGGCGCCGGTCAGCACGCTGACCACACCGGGCATGGCGATGGCCGCCTCGGTGTCCACCCGCGCGAAGCGCGCATGGGCGTGCGGGCTCCGCACGATGGCCGCGTGGAGCATGTCGGGCAGGCGCAGGTCGTCGAGATAGCGGCCGCGACCGGTGAGAAGGCGACGATCTTCCCTGCGGAGGACGGAGCGGCCGAGCGGCGTGGTCATGCGCGCCTCGCAGTATACCGTCGCGTCGTTGACATCGGTGGCGTTCGGGGTCACGCTCTTCGGCGTCGCGCCATCCGACACGAGAGGTGATCGCCATGCACTATCGTCCCCTTCCAGGCTGGGGCCGTCTGCCGGAGGGCTGGTCATTCGTCGAGGCGACCAGCGTGGCCGTCGACCAGGACGACCACGTGTGGGTCTTCAACCGCGGGCGGCATCCCGTGATCATGTTCGACCGCGAGGGCAACGTTCGCCGTTCGTGGGGCGAAGGGCTCATCCGCCGAGCCCACGGCATCACGAGTGCGCCCGACGGGACCCTGTGGCTCACCGACGACCTCCATCACACCATTCGCCAGTTCACCCGCGATGGGAAACTGCTCTTGACCATCGGCGATCCCGACACCCCGTCCACCTTGCAGGGGGGGAAGCCGTTCAATCGTCCCACGCACGTCGCGCTCTGCCCGAAGCGCGGCGACATCTACGTCTCGGATGGATACGGCAACTCACGGGTGCACAAGTACGACCCGAAGGGCCGCCATCTCCTCTCGTGGGGCGAGCCGGGCACCGATCCCGGCTGCTTCAACCTCCCCCACAACATCGCCACCGACGCCGCCGGGCTCGTCTACGTCGCCGATCGCGAGAATCACCGGGTGCAGGTCTTCGATGGCCAGGGGCAGTATCTGGCCCAGATCAACAACTTGCACCGCCCCTGCGGTCTCTTCTGCGCGCGGAGAAACGGCGGCCTCCTCTACGTCGGGGAGCTGCCGGCGGGCCTGGCGGTGAGCGCCGCGGTGCCGAATCTCGGTGCGCGCGTGAGCATGGTGACGCTCAAGGGTGACGTCGTGGGCCGGGTCGGCGGCCGGTTCGCCGGTGAGCAGCCGGGCGAGTTCATCGCTCCCCACGGATGCTCGGTCGACTCCCGGGGGGACCTCTACGTCGCCGAAGTCGCGTGGACGGCCAAGGGCAGCCTCGAGAGTCCGCCGCGCGAGATCCGCTCGCTGCAGAAGTTCGAGCTGGTTCACTGAGATCGCCGTGAGCTCCATGGCCGACCGGCTGCTCGAGTCGATGACCCGCTCCGCCGCGCGCCGGTACGGTGGGGAAGCCGTCTCGGAGCTGGATCACGCGCTCCCGTGCGCCGAGCTGGCCGCCTCGGCGGGCGCCGACGAAGAGCTGGTGCTGGCGGCTCTGCTCCACGACGTTGGGCGCTACGCGGTGCCGCAGTCACTCGTCTCCGACGCGACGGAGACCACCTCCGAGATCCCCGAGTTCCGCCTCGAGGAGGGCAGGCCCACCGCGTGGCCCGAGGCTAGCGCGGGCGCGGTGTTCTCAGGTGCCCGGCGGGGACATCACGATGCGGGTGCTGACCTGATCGCGCCCTGGGTCCCGAAACGCGTGGCGTGGTGCGTGCGCATGCACGCCGATGCCAAGCGCTATCTGTGCGCCACGGAGCCCCAGTACTACGCCCTGCTCTCCCCGGCGTCGCAGCGGACGCTCCTCCTGCAGGGCGGCGTCATGACGCCGGCCGAAGTGGAAACCTTCCGGGCGTGTCCCTGGCTCGACGACGCGCTCGCGCTACGCCGCTGGGACGACCAGGCCAAGGTGCCCGGCGCCGTCGCGCGGCTGCTGGCTTCGTGGGCGCCGCTGCTCAGAAAATACTTCGACCCCTGAGCTCGGGGGCCGTGTGGGCCCCGAGCTTTTCAGGCCCGGCGGTACGACCAGGCGAACTCGCGGTTGCGCTCGGGCTGACAGCCAAGCGCGGGATGACGCAGGACGCGCGTGTAGTTCTCGAGGACCGCGAGGGCGTAGTACGGAGAGCGATTGCGGGGGCCTCCGTTGTATTCCGCAAGGGCGTCGCGAAGCGCCGGCCGGCGCGTGAGAATGTCGTTGAAGTAGGTCAGGGCTACCCAGGTGTTGACATGCGGATCGAAGAGGTCCGCCCGCCGGCGACCGAACACGGTCCCCGTACTGGGTAGGATCTGGTAGAGGCCGACCTCGCCCGCGCTGCCCACCGCGTCCGGTGAAAACCGCGATTCGATCTCGGCGTGGGCAAGGGCGAAGCAGTGATCGATACCCGCCTGCCGCGAGAGGACCAGGAGAGATCCGGGATAGTTGGCGAGCTTGTGGATCGGGGCGTCGGGGTTGCTCAGAAGGATGTATTCCAGAATCGCGTCACGGCGGTGCTGATCCGGCAAATCCACACCCGGTTCTGCCGGGATGGCCAGAGCGATTCCTGCCACCACCAGCGCGAACAGACGGCGCCGTGCGACCCTCGGCGCATCCACCATGCCTCTCCTCCTCGCCTACCGTCGTCTCCCTGTGCCCGTCTCTGTGGGCCGCCGCAGCAATCGCGGGCTCAGGCAGAGGTGGGGACGCTTGAGGACGGCGACTGCGCGACGTCGGGGAAGGCGCGATGAAGTCGAGCGATGTTCTCATGGGGTGGCGCGGCGCGCAACCGGGCTCGTGCCGTCCAGCAGGGGAGACGCGCGCGGCCTATCCGCGGCCCGAGACCGGACGGCCGGGGGGCACCCGAGGGGGCATCGTCGTGCGGAACGCGCTTGTGTCGTTGTCGGTCTTGGCCCCGACGGGGGTCGCGCACTCGGCGCACCGGTAGTCGTACTTGTTCCCGGTCGGCAGGACGAGCAGGAGATGCTTGCGAGTGCGGGTGGCCCGGCGACATCGCGGACAGAAGAGGGTGGTCGCCTCGAACTCTTCGAAGCTATCGCGAGAGCTCATGACCAGATTCTACTCGCGCCAGCCCGGTCTTGAGAAGCCTCAAAGCCGGCCCACCGCCCGCGGTGTCGTGGTAGCATTCTGCGCATGAAGCACAGCGCCGCCCTCCTGATGACCGGGTCGGTTCTCGTGGCGTGGACGCTATCCGCGGGGGCCGCGGATAGCGGTCCGATGGGTTCAACTCCTCGAGGGTCGCCCCCGCCGATGCAACCGGCGAAGACCGCTGAGGACCGCTACAACGAAGGGCGTGCTCAAGCTCAGCGGCAGGCCTGGGGCAAAGCGGAGGAGGCGTACCGGGAGGCCATCGCACTGCGCGCGGCCTTTCCGGAGGCCTGGAACGGCCTGGGTTACGCGCTGCGCCACCAGAAGAAATACGATGAATCCGTCCGCGCTTACCAGGAGGCCCTCCGCCTGCGCCCCGACTATCCGGAGGCGCTCGAGTACCTTGGCGAGGCGTACGTCCAGATGGGCAAGATCGCCGAGGCCCAGGCGGTGCTCGACCGCCTGCGCCCGCTCGACCCCAAGGAAGCAGAGGAGCTGGCGCAAGCCATCGCCGCCGCCGCCAAGCGCTAAGCTTCGATGCGGCGGCCGAAGCTGGCGACCAAGATCACGCTGCTGATCGTGGCCGTGATGATCGTCGGCTTCGGCGCGTCGACCCTGTGGTCCCTGCGCCGCGAAGAGGCGCTGCTCGTGGACCAGAACAAGATGGCGGCGCGGCGCCTCACCGCCACCCTCGTCGCGAGTATCGAGGCGGCGATGCTCCAGGAGCGGCCCGACGTGACCCGGACCGTGCTCCAGGAGCTGGAGCCCAAGCGGCTCAACCAGCTCGTGCAGACCTACTTCTCCAGCTATCTCGAGCTGATCCACGACCATCATGGCGACGTGAGCGCGACGGCGGACGACGGGCTCATGGTGATCTTCCAGGCGGAGCGAAGCTCGGGCGACCACGCCTTGAACGCCACCCGGGCGGCCTTCGCCATCCGCCAGCGGACGCGCGCCCTCAACGAGGAGTACGGCGGTGTGTTCCCGTCGATCTCGCTCCACATGGGCATCAACACCGGCGAGGCCCTGGTCGGTGCCACCAAGATGGCGGGGGCGGGGGCCCAGCGCTGGACGTTCACCGCGACGGGTTCGACCACCAACGTGGCGGCCCGGCTCGGCGCCTTCGCCGGCGCGAACGAGATCGTGGTAGGGTCCGTCACCTCCGAGCGCATCAAGCAGCACTTCGTCCTCGAGGCCCTCGGCGACAAGTCATTCAAGAACGTGTCGCAGGCGATCGCCGTCTATCGCGTCATCCCGCCTGGCGTCTACGAGAAGATCGTCTGAGCGCAAGGACCAGTGCGCGCAGTGGCGCATAATCAGGTCCAGGCCCCCTCCACCACACCGACCGGCGGTCGCTCCCCCGAACGTATCCGAATCGGGATCTGCTCGTGGGCCGATCCGGCTCTCATCGAGGACGGCTCCTTCTACCCCCGGAAATCGATGAATGCCGAGGCCCGCCTGCGGTACTACGCCAGCGTGTTCGACGTCGTCGAAGTGAACGCGTCCTACTATGCCGTGCCTGACATTCGCACCACCGCCCGCTGGGTCCAGCGCACACCGCCGGGCTTCATCTTCCACGTCAAGGCCTTCGCCCCCTTGACCGGCCATCGCACGCGCCTCGATGCGCTGCCCGCGGAGATGCGCGCCTTTCTCCCCGCCGCACCGCGGCTCGCCTCGCGGGGCGAGGTGGAGGCCACGAGTTTCTCGCGGGACGCGCTCGACGCGGGTCTCACGATTTTCCGGAAGGCCATGCGCCCACTGGCCGAGGCCGGGAAGCTCGGCTACGTGCTGTTCCAGTTCGCACCGTGGGTCCACTACAGTACGGAGCAGCTGGACGACCTCGCGGCGCTTCCGGCGCGGCTGCCGGGATGGATGCTTGCCGTGGAATTCCGCCACCGCTCGTGGTTCCCCGATCACGCCGCCGACACCCTGCGCGTGCTGGGCGAGGCCGGGCTCGCCCACGTGATCGTCGATGCCCCGATCGGCCAGGGGATTCCGCGAGTGGCCGCGGTGACAGCGCCCACCGCGATCTTCCGGCTCCATGGCCGGAACGCCCAGGGCTGGCTCCGGCAGCTTCGGGGCGAAAGGCCAGCGGTGCGCGAGAAGTACGATTACCTCTACACTGAGGCGGAACTTCGCGCGCTGGTTCCCGAGGTGGCGGCGGTCGCGGACGACGCCGAGCGCGTGTTCATCTCGTTCAACAACAACAATCGCGCCTACCCTGTGCAGAACGCGCTGATGATGCGCCGCCTGCTCGGTCAACCGGTGCGCGATCCGCTCGGCGCGCAGAGGGATTTCCTCCCTCCCGTCGGGTCGCCTTGAGTCGTGGCCGATGGCTCTCGCCGCCGGTGTCGGCCGGCGGCGCGCCTCGGCCTCCCCGCACGGCCAGAGCCTTCCCTAGTCCTCGACCCTCTGCAGCGGCTCCCCGGCGCGTTCGGGAGCGCGTGTGCTTCGTCCACACCGAGAGGATCTTGAGTCGCTTTGAGTTCCGGCGCCGAGCGGGGCGGCTCCTCGGCAAGGCGTCTCTGGTAAACTCATAATCCCATGCCTGAAGTTCGGCTGCGAGGGGGAGACGTCGACGGGCTCGCCGTGCACTACGTCGTCGAGGGTGACGGCGAGCCCACCGTCATCCTCATCCACGGCCTGGGTGGCTTCGGCGAGACGTGGCGGCACAACATCCCTACCTTGGCCAGGCGCGCACACGTCTTCGCGCTCGATCTTCCAGGCTATGGCCGCTCGGCCAAGCCGCGCGGCGCCTACGATCTCGGCTTCTTCGCGCGCGTCGTCCACGGCTTCATGGCCACGATGGGTCTCGCCCAGGCCTCCCTGATCGGGCATTCGCTGGGTGGCGCCATCGCCATCACCTGCGCGCTCACCCATCCCTCGCGAGTCGAGCGCCTGTGCCTGATTAGCAGCCTCGTACCTGGCTTTGCCTACCAGCCGTCCTGGATTTACCGAGCGCTGGTGCAGCCGGGCCTGGGCGAAGCCCTCGCGTTGCTCGGCAATGCGCGGCTCTACAGGGCCGTGCTGGCGCGCTGCTTCCACGCGCCAGTGGCCAGCGAGGTGGACTTCCTGGTGGACTTCGCCTACCAGGCCCGGACCTGCCCCGAGGCGCGAGCGGCCTATCTCGCCACGCTCCGCCACGTGCGACGCGATTTCTCTGATCGATCGGAAGCGTATCGACGGGCCATCGCCACCCTCGATGCCCCCGTCCTGCTGATCCATGGACAAGAAGACCGGATCGTCCCGCCCTCCCACGTGGCCTCGGCCACCGATGCCTTCCCGCGCGCCACCGGCCGCTGGGTCGAGGCCTGCGGGCATTTTCCGCAGATCGAGCGGGCAGCGGACGTCAATGGCTGGATGGCCGATTTCCTCAGCGGTCGGCCAGCGGCCCTCTGATCATCCCGGAGGCGACATGGACGAGATCAGTCCGCACGAGCTGAAGGCTCGGTTTGACCGGGGCGACCGGCCGGTGCTCCTCGACGTCCGCCAGGACTGGGAGACGAAGCTCGCCCGGCTGGACAGCGCCGTGCACATCCCCATCGAAGAGATCGAGTTCCGGACCGAGGAACTCAACCCCGACGACGAGATCGTCGTGTATTGCCATCAGGGCGTGCGGAGCGCGGCGGTAGCCGCCTATCTGCGCCAGCAGGGCTTTGCCAAGGCGGTGAACCTGACGGGTGGGCTCGACTTGTGGGCCCGTGCGATCGATCCCGCCATGCGCCGGTACTAGTTCAGAACCATGTCGGGAACCGAGGAACGGGCCTGGCCCGTCAGAGCGCTCCAAAACGGCTCTCTCGGGGCCCCCACCTTCCTCAGTGGCCTCGTCCCGGGCCTCTGAGGCCCCCGTCGTTCTCGAGCGAACGGGCGATGTGGTTCGCTGTGTCTTGAATCGCCCGCCCTTGAACCTGCTCGATCCGACGATCATCGCCGCCCTGCGCGATTGCTTCACCACGCTCACCGGCGATCCCACGGTCCGAGTGGCGGTCATCGCCAGCCGCGGTCGCGCTTTCACGGCCGGCATGAATGTCCGTGTATTGCAGGGCCTCGACGTGGGGAGCGCCAAGCGGCTCATCACCAGCGTGCACGAGGCAATCACGGCTGTGCACGGAGCCCCGTTCCCCGTCGTCGCGGAGGTGAATGGCGCATGCCTCGGAGCCGGCTTCGAACTGGCCATGGCGTGCGACCTGCGCGTGGCGGCGGACACGGCCAGCTTCGGGCTGCCTGAGGTGCGGGTGGGCGTGCCGTCGGTCATCGAGGCAGCCCTGCTGCCTGCGCTCGCGGGGCCCGGACGCGCGGCTGAGATGCTGCTGTGTGGGACATCGGTGTCGGCCGCGCAGGCCCTCGCCTGGGGGCTGGTCAATCGCGTGGCACCCGCCGCGGGTCTTTCCGACGCGACGGACGAGCTGCTGCAGCAGATCCTGGCCTGTGCGCCCAACGCCATCCGGCTTCAGAAGGAACTGATCATCCGCTGGCGCCAGACCGATCTGCCCAGCGCCGTGCGCTATGGCATCAACGCCTTCGCCACTGCGTATGCGACCGGCGAGCCCCGAGAAGGGGCCCGGGCCTTCCTGGACAAGCGACAGCCCGATTGGGGCAGGACAGAGCGTGACCCCGTTGCAAACGGGGATGGCGATGCCGTAACGTGAGGCGGGCCATGGAGATCTCCGAGCTCCGCGCAAAGATTCGAGACATCAAGGACTTCCCCACCGAAGGGATCCTCTTCAAGGACATCACCACGCTGTTGAAGGACGGTCCTGCCTTCCGGTTCGTCGTCGATGTCCTGGCGAGCAAATATGTGGGCGAGCGGGTCGACGTCGTCGTGGGCGTCGAGTCGCGCGGCTTCATCTTCGGGGGTGCCGTAGCCCACCAGCTCAACTGCGGCTTTGTGCCCGTCCGGAAGCTCGGTAAGTTGCCGGGCAAGACCGTCGAAGTCGAGTATGAGCTGGAGTACGGCCGCGATGCCCTCGCCATACACGAGGACGCCGTCCGGGCCGGCCAGCGCGTGCTCGCCGTCGACGACTTGCTCGCTACTGGTGGAACCATGGCGGCTACCCTGCGCCTCGTCGAGCTGCTGGGAGGAGTCGTGGTCGGCGTCGCCTTCCTGATCGAACTGGGCTTCCTGCACGGGCGGGAGAAACTCAGAAACTACCCGTTGCACTCGCTCATCGTGTACGACTGAGGGAAGCTCGCATGACGGAACGAGACATCGTCATTCTGCGTGGAGCCCGGACGGCCGAGCACAACGACTGCCCCATGCCCGCCATGGCGGAGAACCGTGCGCGGCGCTACGAGATCAGCCGAAAGGAGCAGGACGACTTCGGGTCTCGGAGTCAGACCGCCGCGGCCCAGGGGGCCGGGCTGTGCGCCGAGGACATCGTTCCCGTAGCTGCTGGGGCTCGGTCAAGGGATTGCTCTGGACGTCGAGGCCGTGCCATACTAGGCGCCATGAAACTGCTGATCAGCGCGATGATCGGGCTGGCTGCGGCGGGAAGCTGGCCAGCCCTCGTCCAGGCCGAGGAGCAGAAGCCGTCCATCAACGCCTCGCTCCTGCTCAACAATGTGCTCAGACAGCCGGTCGACCACCAGCAGCGTCAGCTCGCGTTCGATGAAGCGCTCCGCGATCCCGGCCCCACCCCGGCGAAGGGGATGATGGAGGGCGAGGTTCAGCCCGACGGAAGCGTCCGGTACGGTAACCTCACGGTCTCCAGCATCAAGAATCCGTGTCCTCCGGGCGAACACGTCGAGGTACCGGCAACGCCGGTCGCGCGGCGCGCCCGCAAGTAGCCAAGAGCTTCCCGGCCAAGCCGGTCGCCGACAGGCGGCCGGCTTCGTCGTTTCAGGAGACCGTCCATGGCCATTCAAAATGTCGGGGTGATCGGCTGCGGTCTGATGGGGTCCGGCATTGTGCAGGTGACGGCCCAGGCTGGCTTCAATGTGACCGTGGTCGAGGCCAGCGATGAACTGGTCCAGCGAAGACTCGGCTGGCTCCGCCAGACTCTCGAGGGCCTCGTCGAGAAGGGCAGGCTGGAGGCGAAGGCCAAGGACGGCGCGCTCGCCCGGATCACCGGCACCACTTGCCTCGATGACCTCAAGTCGTGCGACCTCGTCGTGGAGGCCATGACTGAAAATCAGGCGCTCAAGAACGAGACCTTCGCCAACCTGGATCGCATCTGTCCACCGCACGCCATCCTGGCCAGCAACACCTCGTCCTGTAATGTCACGGCCATGGCGGCGGCCACGAAGCGCCCAGGCCAGGTCTTGGGCCTGCATTTCTTTAACCCCGTACCGCTCATGAAGCTGGTCGAGGTGGTCCGCACCATACTCACCGATGACGCGTCGGTGACGACGGCCACAGAGTGGGTGCGGGCGCTGGGAAAGACGCCAGTCCAGACCAAGGACTCCACGGCCTTCATCGTGAACCGACTTCTGGTGCCATATCTGCTGGACGCCATCCGGGTGTATGAGAGCGGCCTGGCTTCGCTGGAAGATATCGACCAGGCCATGAAGCTCGGCTGCGGCTACCCGATGGGGCCGTTCACGCTTCTCGATCTCGTCGGCCTCGATACGGCGATGTACGTGGCCGAGGTCATGTTCGAGGAATTCCGGGAGTCTCGCTATGCCCCCCCGCCGCTCCTCAAGCGGATGGTGGTGGCTGGCCATCTCGGCCGCAAGACCGGGCGAGGGTTCTATAGTTACTAGTGAGATGGCGCCCC
>JBKPAK010000081.1:0-9484 GCA_046726415.1 Candidatus Methylomirabilota bacterium | reverse complement strand
ACAGGAGACAGCGGCAACCCGCGCCGAGCAGGCCGCGGCCAACCTGCGCCGGCTTCACGAGCAGGGGATCGTCTCGCGACGCGAGCTCGAGGAAGGCGAGCGCGCGGAGTCGAGCACCCGGGCTCACGTGAACGAGACGGGCCGCCGGCTGGCCGAAGCGGACTCCGTGCTGGGCGAGACCCTGGCGGCCATCGAACTGGCTCGCGTGGCCGCAGCGGGGACCAGGGTGATGACCACGCCAACGGCCATTGGCTCGCTGGGCGAAGCCGACATCACCTCGGCGGTCATCCGTGACCTCGATCGATTCTTCGCCTCGAGATTCGCCCGTGCCCTGCCCGTCAGTGCACTCGGCCAGACCCCAGTGCACGACTGGCTCGGGCTCGATCATCGCCACGCCCTCGACGTCGCGGTGCATCCCGACAGCGAGGAAGGACGAATCCTCATCGAATACCTCCAGCGCCGCCACATCCCCTTCCTGGCCTTTCGAGGGGTTGTTCCCGGAGCGTCGACCGGCGCGCACGTCCATATCGGGAGAGTATCGGCCAGGGTGGTGCCGGTGAGAGCGGTGCCGCGGTGATGGGCGGCGTGCGCTCCGACGTACCGCCGTGACGGACCGACCACCGCGAACGACGGAGCCCGAGAGGCCGGACCCGCCCGTCGCGGCGGAGACGCGCGTGTGGCCGGTCTTTGCGGCATGGATCATGGCCTTCATCGCCATCGTCATCTTCTCCGCCTTGGCCGCTGCGTTCCTCGCCTCGATGCACCCCGACGTACCGCCGGGCGCGCTACTCCGGGAGCTGCCCGGTCTTCTGGCCGGGGCCAGCGCCTCGTCGATGGCCCTCATCCTCACGCTCCTGCTCGTCAACCGGAACCTCCAGCTCGTCCGGCTGCGTCTGATGCCGGGGCGCGAGACCGGGCGGGATCTCGCCCTCATGATCGTTGGTATGCTCGCGCTCGGGCAGGCGCTCGATTCGCTCACCGTACTGGTCGGGCTGGGGCGGCACGGAGCGCTCTGGGATGCGCGGCGCACCCTCGCCGGCGCGGCGGGGGAGGATCTGTTCCTGGCCGTGCTGGTGATCGGTCCCCTGGCCGGGGCCGCGGAGGAGATCTTTTTCCGCGGCTTTATGCAAACGCGCCTCCGGGCGCGCTGGTCGCCGAGGTGGGCGGTGGTGGCGACGAGTGCGTGCTTCGCCATCATGCACATCGAATGGCTGCACGCGCTGCTCGCCTTCGCCCTCGGGCTGTACCTCGGTTTCATCACCGAGCTGGCGGGCAGCGCCTTGCCCGCCGTGGCGAGCCACGTGGTCAACAACATGCTGTTCACGCTGGTGACCGCCCTAGGGGGGACCGTCCTGGCGTTCTGGCCCAACGTGGGACTGCTGATCGCCGGGATGGCGATCTTTGGCACCTGCGCAATCGTGCTGCGCCGGAGGCTCGGACCGCCGGAGTGAGGCTCGGGCGCGTCCCGCAACTTGCGTGGCGCGCACGGTCAGCGGTAGTCTTGGGCTCCGCGCCTACGCCGCGATCCCCGGAGGCCAATCATGCCCGAACTGACGAGGCGGTACGTGGTGATGACCATGGCGGCGACGGCGCCGTTCGATCATGGCGACCTCGATGCGCCCTTCGTGTTGAAGCCGTGGAAGGACCCGGCCGCGCTGGCCGCCCTGAAGACGTATCGCGACCATTGCTATGCGGAGTTGGCGCGCGACCTCGACGAGTGGATCCGCGCGATTGAAACCGGGCCGATGGTGCGGGGGGACATCGGCCGGCGGAACGAGGAGCATCTCGCCTCGGTGGGACGAGCTCGCCCAATTAGTCGGGCGGTGCGCCGGTCGACGGCGAAGAAGAAGCCGAGAGGCAAGGCCGAGACAAAACGGCCCCGCGTCCTTGGTCGGGGCGTGCGCTCCTCGAATCGCGCCAGGCGACGCCGATGACGGCTCCGGGCGTGGCCCGGCTCGCTGCGCTGGTGGGGGCGGCTCGCCGTCCCGTATTCTTCACCGGGGCGGGGGTGAGCACGGAGTCGGGCATCCCGGATTTCCGCAGCCCGGGCGGGGTGTGGCATCGCATCGACCTGAACGAGCTGACCTACACGCGCTTCATGGGCGGCGTGGCCGGCCGCCGTCGGTACTGGCAGCTCGGGCGCGCCCTCTACCACGTCATCCGCGACGCGGCGCCGAACCGGGCGCATCGCGCTCTCGTGGATTTTGACCGGCAGGGCCGTCTGGCCTGCTGCATCACGCAGAACGTGGACGACCTGCACCGCCGCGCCGGTCTGCCCGCGGAGAAGATCGTCGAGCTCCACGGCAACGCCACCCGGACGCGCTGCCTCAACTGCGGCGCTCGTTACTCGCGCGACGAGGTGCACTCCTGGCTGAGCGATGCCGTCGAGGTGCCGTCCTGTCCGCGGTGCGGCGGCATCATCAAGCCCAGCACCGTGCTCTTCGGGGAGGCCATGCCGGCGGAGGCGAGAGGCGAGGCCGAGCGCCAGGCCCGCGCGGCTGACCTCTTCGTGGTCGTCGGCTCGTCCCTGGTGGTGTACCCGGCCGCCTATCTCCCCGCGCATGCCCGCCAGGGCGGCGCAACGTTGGTCATCATCAACCTGACCTCGACGCCCTACGATGGCCAGGCGGACCTCGTCATTCGCGGCCGCGCGGGGGACGTGCTGTCCCAAGTGGTCGACCATCTTGTTCTCACCGACTCGGAGCTCACGAGGTGTCCATGATCGATCGGTGCGTCGAGGCGACAGTGCGGGCGCGTACGCGCGGTGAGCGCTACGCGCCACCCAGCGAAGTGCGAGCGCTCTCCATGACCGAGGCCTACGCTGTCCAGGACGGCGTGCGCGAGGCGCTGATCGCCCGCGGAAAGCGCGTGATCGGCTGGAAAGCGGGTTTCACCGGCAAGGCGGCGCAAGAGATGTTCCGCTGCCCCGAACCGGTCAGCGCCTTTCTCCTGGATTCCGGGGTCTATTCGGACCGGGCCGAAGTTCCCCTCGGGCGCTTCGTCGAGGTCGTCGTCGAAGCCGAGGTGGCCTTCGTGCTGAAGCGCGACCTCGCGGGGCCAGGGGTGACTCCGCTTGCCGCGCTGCAGGCCATCGAGGGAGCGGCTCCGGCCCTGGAACTGGTGGACTTCCGATATTCGGGCAAGCCCACGGGGATTGACGTGGTGGCCGACGGCGTCTACGCCAACGCTATCGTGCTGGGCGCGCCGCTCACCGAGGTGACGCACGTGGACCTGGCCCTCGAAGGGTTGGTGTACGAGCACAACGGGGCGGTGGTGGCCACCAACACGGCCGCCGAAGTGTTGGGCAGTCCGGTCAACTCGCTGACCTGGATGGCCAATCACCTCGCGACGCGCGGTTTCGGGCTCACCGCCGGGCAGGTCGTGATGACGGGTTCCGTCTCCAAGCTCGTGCGCCCCAAGGCCGGCGATACCGTGCGCGCCACCTACACGCACTTGGGCTCGGTCTCCGTGTGCTTCGTCTGAGTTTCCCGCAATCGAATCGGCGCCCCGCGTCAGCCAGGTACACTGGGTCCGATGACCCTCGAAGACCTCGTGGCGATGACGCGTCGCCGCCTCGCCGCGCGCGCGCGACGCGTCGTCCCGCGTGGGCCCCTCGTGCAAGCCGCCGTGTTGGTGCCCATCGTCGATCGCGGAGAACCCCACCTGGTCTTCGCCAAACGCTCTGAGCAGGTCGGCCACCATAAAGGGCAAATCTCCTTTCCCGGAGGCACTTTCGATCGCGGCGACGCCTCGCTGCTCGAGGCTGCCCTCCGAGAGTGTGAGGAGGAGATCGCCCTCCCGCGCCACAGGGTGGAGACGCTGGGGGCCCTCGACGACACAGAGACCGTCGCCACGCAGTTCGTGATCACGCCGTTCGTGGGGGTGATTCGCGAGCCCGTGGCATGGCAGCCCGACGGGCGGGAGATCGAGCAGGTGATCGAGGTGCCCTTTGCGGTCTTGGCCGATCCCCGCACGCTCCGCGTCGAGCACTGGGAGCGGGACGGCGTTACTCGTCCCGTGTATTTCTACGACTGGGGAGGAGAGCCGATCTGGGGCGCCACCGCCCGGATCGTGAAGCAGTACCTCGACGTGCTCGCCTCGTGAGCGACCAGATCCGACGGCACGAGGGGCTCTGCGCGGCGTGTCAGCACCGGCAACGCGTCACCTCGTCCCGCGGATCCCAGTTTCTCCGATGCCGGCTGAGCGAGAGCGATGCGCGCTTCCCGAAGTATCCGACCTTGCCCGTCCGCTGGTGCCCGGGCTTCGCATCCGTGCGGGGGCCGAGCTCAGGGCCACCAGAGGTAGAGAAACTTGGGTCCTGAGGCCACCATCGCGGCCAGCCGGGCAAACGGAATCTCCAGGTCGCCGTCGCTGCGGGAACCCGCATAGTAGGTGGCGCGATAGTCGCGAGGGCGGCGATAGACGATGATGCGCGCTTCCTGCACTCCGGCCGCCTTTCGGGCCAAATCGAGCGCATCGGGAATATAGCCGATGCGGTCCACCAGCTTGTCGACGAGTGCCTGCTGGGCGGTGTAGACGCGGCCATCGGCCAGGGTCCGAGCCGTTTCGGGGGAAATCTTTCTCCGCTCCGCCACCTTGGTCACGAACTGGCCATACAGATCGTCGATGACCGACTGGAAGATGGCCCGCTCCTCGGGCGTCATCGTGCGCAGCGGACTGCCCATGTCCTTGAGGGGGCCCGACTTGATGGTGGCGGCGGTCACCCCGATCTTCTGCAGCAGCCCGTCGGCGTTCAGGGTGAGCATGATGACGCCGATGGAGCCGGTCACGCTCGTGGGATGCGCCACGATGGTGTCGGCGGCGAGCGCCAGATAGTAGCCGCCGGAGGCCGCCACGTCCATCATCACGGCCACAACCGGACGCTTGGTGCGCTGACGGAAATCGTTCAGCTCGTGGTACAAGATGTCCGCCGCGGTGACCGTCCCGCCCGGACTGTTGATCTTCAAGACGAGCGCCTTGACTTTCGGGTCCGCGGCCGCCTTCTCCAGCTCCTCGCGAACTCGCACGAGCAAAGGAACCCGCGGGGGAGCCCCACCGAGGTTGAGCCCCCCCGAGCCCGGGTCGTCGCTGAGGAAACCCGCGAAGTCTATGAGGAGGATCTTGGGGTCGCCACGCCCATCCACGGTCTCCTCCTCGAGCGGCCTGATCCGCGGCGTGAGGTCGATCGACACGACGGAACAGCCGCCGACGAGGGACAAGAGGATTCCGACGAGGATCAGCTGGGGCATGGGCTCAGTATACTCGGTGACTTCCGGACGCCGGGGAGGCGCGGCTCAGCGGGCGTGAAAGTCGACGACCACCTCGGCGGCCAGACGCTCGAGCTGATCCAGCACCCGCTCGGCGGGACACATCGGCCTCAGAATGAACTTCGAGGCGCCTCCCTTGACGTACTGTTCCAGGCGCTCGCGGACGAGGTCGGGGGGCCCGAACGCGGTGCACTGATCGAGGGTGGCGTCGTCGACGCGATTGCGGGGAATGAAGGGCCCCGCGGTGGCGGCGGCAACCTTGGGGTCGTGGTCCAGGCAGTAGTAGAACAGCACGCCGAAGTGGTCGGCGGGGACCTCGCGCCCGGCCTCGGCGGCGAAGGCCTGCGTCTTCTCCACCCCCAGGCGAAAGGGCTCCGGCGCGATGAACGACGGGATCCAGCCATCGCCCAGGCGCGCCGTGCGACGCATCGCGGCCTCGCTGTTGCCGCCGATCCAAACGGGGATGGGATCCTGAACGGGCCGGGGGAGGATGGTGATGCGGTCGAGATCCCAGAACTCGCCCTGGTAGGTGACCTCTTGTCCCGTCCAGCACGCGCGCATGATGCGGATCGCCTCATCCGTGCGCCGCGCACGCTCCCTGAGGGGAACCCCCGCCGCGCGAAACTCGCGATCCTGCTCCACGCCGACCCCCACTGCCGGGAGCATACGGCCTCCCGAGAGGTAGTCGACCATGGCGATCTCGCGCGCCATCAAGGCGGGTGAGCGAAATGGGGCAATGAGCACGCTCGGGCCGAACTTGAGTCGCCGAGTGCGCGCGGCCACCGCGGCCATGGTTGTCATGGGTTCCGGAACGGGAGTGGGGGAGGAGAGGCGCTCCGAGAACCACACGGAGTCGATGGCGGTGCGCTCGCACACGTCGATGAAGCGCCAAAGGAAATCGCGCCCTTCCGGCCCGGTCGGCCAGACACCGGGCATCACGCCAATCCGGTATTTGATCTCCATGCCGGCGACTGTAGCATGGTCGCCGAGTGTGCAGGTATCCTGACCGCGTGGACGCGGGCAGCCTCGAGCGGCGCTTCGGCATTGGCGGAATCGTGAGATTCGAGCGGGGCAATGGCGGTCTCACCCGGGCCGTGGTGACGACCGGGGCGGCCACCGGTCACGTGTACCTCCACGGCGCGCACGTGACCGAGTTCCAGTCGGGCGAGGGGCCGCCGTTGATCTTCACGAGCTCGCGAAGTTCCTTCACGGCCGGCCGCGCGATCCGCGGTGGAATCCCCGTCATCTTCCCGTGGTTTGGGCCCAACCCCGACGATCCTCGCGCACCCGACCACGGATTCGCGCGTACGCTTCCGTGGGCGGTGAAGTCTGTCGAGGCGGGGGCCGAATCCGTGGTCGTCGCGCTTGGGCTGGAGTCGAGCGAGACCACGCGTGCGGCGTGGCCACACGCGTTCCGGCTCGGCTACCGGGTGAGCGTGGGAGCTGTGCTGGAGGTCACCGTCACGGTCGAGAACCGGTCGCCGGCGCCCTTCGTGTTTCAAGAGGCGCTCCACACGTATCTACAGGTCGGCGACGTGGAGGCGGCCACCGTACAGGGCCTCGAGGGGGCCACCTACATCGACAAGGCCGACGGAATGACCCGCAAGCGGCAGGGTCCCGACGTCGTGCGCATTCGGGGCCTTACCGACCGGGTGTATCTCGGCACTGAAGCGCCGTGCGTCGTCGACGATCCGGTGCTTCACCGCACGCTCCGGCTCGAGAAGCACGGGTCGCGCACCACGGTGGTCTGGAATCCCGGGGCGGCGAAGGCGCGCACCATGGCCGACCTCGCTCCGGAGGATTGGCGCTCCATGCTCTGCGTGGAGACGGCGAACGCCGCGGATGATGCCGTGCAGCTGGAGCCGGGGCAGCGTCACGAAATGGGGGCGCGCCTCGGGGTTCTGTGACGCCGTGATACCATTTGACCACGTCGCCTTTTGACATTGGTCCCCTCTGAAGGAGCTCGTATGAAGGCCCTTATTTTCATTGACGGTCAGAACTTTTATCGCTCCCTCCTTCGGTTCGATGACACCCTCGTCGTGGACTACGACCGCCTGGCCGCCTGGGTCACCCACGCCGTCGGTGGTCCCAACGCGGTGTTCGCGGGCGCCCACTACTACGTCGGTGTCTCTCCGGGAGCGCCGGCGCCGGTGGAATCCTTCCTCAAGGGGCTCGAGGGTCGGACGGGTTACTTCGTGCGCCGGGAGCGCCGGGTGCGGCGAACGGGACGGTGTTCCGTATGCGGCGGTGAGTACGAGTACACCACCGAGAAGCGCGTGGACACGCGCCTGGTCGCCGATCTCATCCATTTCGCCGCCAACGACGCGTATGACGCCGCCGTCCTCGTGTCCGGAGACGACGATTTCGTCCCGGCCGTGGAGGCGGTCAATGCGCTGGGCAAGCAAGTGTGGGTCGCCACCCTGTCACCGGAAGAGCTGTCATCCGATCTTCGCGTGCGCTGCTTCGGTCATATCGACCTGCGCGATGGAGTGACCGCCTTCCGCGCCGATCGAGCCCGCTCAGCGGAGCGGGGTGGAGGCGGGCGATTCGAAAGCCGAAGCGGGCCGCTGCGCGGAATCACCCGCGTCGGGGCGTTGGCCCCGGAGCAGGCATTGGAGCGGGCCCTGGCCGAGCTGCAGCGAGCCGAGGCGCGCCTGCCGCACGTCAGCCGCGGCTACTTCGTCACGCGCTGGAAGGCCCACCAGCTTCCACCCCCGGGGCAGGACCGAGATCTGCTGGTTCAGCAGCTCGTGGAGGCCGGCCTCGCCGAGGAGTTCGAGGTCACGGCGGCGGACGGGCGCCTGATCACGGCCATTCGGAGCCGCGAACGGGACGAAGCCGGACAGCATCCGAGGGAGAGCGTCATGCCGGGTTCAGCGACCCAGGACGCGGTCGGTGACGGCCTCGACGGCGCTCGCGATCATCTCGGCGCGGTCCCGTAGCCGGGACTTGCGCGGATTTGCGCAGTCGGGCTCGAATTCCTCGATGTCCAGTCCCTGGCCCGGGGCGATGGCCACCCTGGCAGCACCATCTCGCACCCGCAGGACCTGCACGCCCTGGGTCCATACCGTGGCGAGCAGCTGAAAGGGACGCCGACTTCCGCGGCAGAAGATCGCCTCCCGTCGCTCGACCCGCAGCTCGACGACGATGGCATAGTCGGCGCGTATCTCGCGCGCCCGCGCCAGCGCCAGGCGCATTTCAAACTTCGCGCCGGGTGCCACCCTCTGCACATCGCTCGGAGGAAAGCCCCGCGTGTCGAAGGCCTCGATGAGCGCGCCCTCGTAGGTATCGGCGAGAGCCTTGCGCTCGCGGTCGGTGAGATCGGGGTGGTCCCTCACGTGGACGAACAGGGCCGGCTGCCGGATCTCGCGCGCGCTGTAGTCGGGGGCGCGCATCACCTGGGGTGGGGCGGCCGGAGTGGAACAGGCGGCGAGCAGGATTAGGGCGAACGGCGCTGGGCGCATGGGCCAGATCCCACGATACAGCACGGAACTTGACCGACCAGTACCCAGATACTGGCCGTTTGGGCCGATGGTCATGGCCTTTGAGGAAGAGTCGCGCGAGGTGCCGCGATCCGCTACAATAGCTCTATGCGACAGTTCGCAATGGCGGTAGCCCTCTTGGCGGTGGTCTTCCAGGCGTTGCCAGCATGGGCGCAGGACGTCAAGATGCAACGGACGCCCTTCGAGCGCGAGCTGGGGATCATTCCGCCGACCACGGAGCCCGCGCGGAGCCGACCAGAGGACGCCGACTACTATCCGAACACGAGCGGCATCATCCACGAGCCTGCCTTTTTCGAGGCCCTGTCTGCCAAGACCGAGACTGGTCGGCTCGGAATGGCCGGCTGGAGCGCACCGAATTCCCCGGTGGGCGCCGACTACAACGAGATCAACGGTTGGCTGAGCTTCGGTTTCGCGTTCACCTGGTCCTCGCCGCCCATCACCCCTTCGAAGCGAACGACGCGCTGATTCGAACGGCGCCGCGCCGGTTGACACTCCGGCTGAGGCCAGTTCTGCGCGGCAACCTGCACGCCTGATGCCTATCCTGCGCGGCAACCTGCACGCCTGATGCCTATCCTGCGCGGCAACCTGCACGCTCACACGACGTTCTCCGACGGCGTGCGCGATCCTCGAGCCCTCCTGGCCGAGTACGAAGCGCGGGGCTACGACTTCCTCGCCATCACCGACCACGAGGATCACGAAAACCTGATGCTCGAG
>JBKPAK010000080.1:0-37093 GCA_046726415.1 Candidatus Methylomirabilota bacterium | reverse complement strand
TGCTCGAAGCGCCAGCTGCAACTAGCTGACGTTAATACACGCTCTTCAACGGAACTATTGAAATTTTCGGCGAGGCTTTCGGCTGCTGTCGGTTGGTGTCGGTTCCTGTCGCGGCCCGGGATGCCCTTCGAACCTGAAGGTCGGGGGTTCAATTCCTCCCGGGCGCACCATGTTCCCGCGACGCGGTTGCCCGCTCACGGCTCGCCGTGGGCGGCAGACGCATGCTCCGGCCGAGGCGTACGCACCACCTCCCTGCCCGGCGGCAGATCGGTTGGCCGAACGGCAATCTGGCTCACCACCGGACGATCATCACCACCGGTCCGACGCGATGTGGGAGATCGTGGCGAGCCGCTTTTCCATCAAGAAGTCACGGCACGCGCGGCACCGATGGGCGGCTCTTGAGCGGCTCGGGCCCGGGGGGCGGCGCACGTTCGGCGTCCTCGGCAGGAGGCTCGCCCGCGGCCTGGCGATTCGCCGTGACTGGAGCTCAGGACATCGCCGGTGCGTGGATCATCTGTGTCCCTGACGGCGAGGGGGCTCGGGGGAGCACGGCATAGCCCGACGGCGTGTCACGGGACGCTCATCACCGAGACGCCCAGGCGATATGGGTAATCGACGCGACGACCCGCAACCCGTCAGCGAGAGAACCGCCTTCGCCGGTGAGAGTTTACGCCGATCCTGTTCAAATTTGACAGACTCCGTATGCGTGGGGTAAAAAACCCCGGTGCTGAACGCGGTCATCTTTGTAACGGGTGCGGCCGTGCTCGCGCTGGAGCTGCTGGCATCGCGCATCATGGCGCCGTACTTTGGCGTCAGCCTCTATATCTGGGCCGGGATACTGTCGATCACGCTGACCTCGCTCGCGTTAGGGTATTGGGCTGGCGGCAGGCTCGCGGCGCGGAAACTCACGGGTGAGCTGTCGCACGACCACCTGGTGCGGTTATTCCTCGCTATGCCGGCGGTCGCGTCGGCCGCGCTGGTCGTGGCGTGCCTCGTCTATCCTTACCTCTTCCCATGGCTGGCGCGGTATGATCTGGTCCGTGGCGCGTTCGTCGGCGCCACCGTGCTGCTCCTGCTTCCGCTCACCGCCACCTCTGCCATGAACCCGCTGCTGGTGGCTATCCTGCTTGTCCGGGGACTCGATGAGAAGGGTCGCCCCCGGCCCAGCGTCAACCGGACGGGGGACGCCGGCGCCGGACGAGTGTTCTTCATCAGCACGCTAGGCTCCGTAGCCGGCGTGCTGCTGACCGCCTTCGGCCTCATCCCGCATCTCGCCAATTTCGACGCCGTGCTGGTGATCGCAATTGCGCTCGCCTCGCTGCCGCTCGTGACCCTCACGACCCTGCGGCTGGGCCGGCGTGGCGGGGGGACGCCGCGCGTCGCCGCCATCGCCGCGCTGGCCGCCGCGGCGGCCCTGCTGTGGACCGCCGACAGGTACACCGGGCGCACGTGGGTCGTGAGTCACACTGGCGCGCGTTGGCAGGTGGAGGCGAGCCTGAGTTCCCTCTTCGGTACGGTGAAGGTGCTGAAAAGCGAGCCGCTCGACGGCAGCGGACGCTTTATGCGCATCTACTATCAGGACGGCGTGATACAGAACATCGTCGACTCCAACGGCGTATCGTTGGCGTTCCCCACCTACGCGCTCGAGGCGCTTGCCCTTGCGTATCGGCCAGACCTGCGTTCCGCGCTGGTGCTGGGCCTGGGGGCGGGGATCGTCCCGATGCGGCTCGCGCGCCGAAACATTGAGACCGACGTGGTGGAGATCAATCCGACGTCTTTGACCGTCGCCCAGCGCTATTTCGGCTTCGAACCGCGGCTCGTGACGGCGCACGTGCAAGACGCACGCACCTATCTGCGCCGCTGCGGCAAACGCTACGACGTCATCATCGTGGACCTCTTCCACGGCGACGGCCTGCCCGACTATCTGCTCACCCGCGAGTTTTTTGCGGCTCTCAGGAACTGCCTCGGGACCCACGGAGTGACGATATTCAACAAGTTTACGGATGTGGAAGATCCCGCCGCTTACGCCGATCCTGACTTTCTGGTGACGCTGCAGGCTGAGCTGCCGGCGATGGTGCTCTACCGACCGCGTGACAGTGGCAACAGTTTCGTCGTCGCCTCACGGCAACCGGTGGTCGATGTGGTACCGGCCTTCCTGGGTGATGTGGTCGCGACCCATGCCGGCACGCTCGGGGAAATGCTGCATCAGCCGCGGGCGCTCGACGCCGAACTGCTGAGAAACGGAGTGGTGGTCACCGATGCCCGCAACGGCGCCGCGCACGAAGTCGCGCGTCGGCAACTCAGTTACCGTCAGTCCATCGTGCGGAGACTTCCTGGAGCGCTGATGCTGAACTGAGCAAGACGGAGGGGCAGGGGCCCGGGCTGGTGGTCAACGGTTCGGCGACACCGCCTTTAACGAGAACGACACCGAATCGGGCTGCGCGACATCCGATCGATCAGGGGACTCGGTCGGCGATCCTCGGCCCCGCAGTCGCCGCGTGTACAGGGTCGCGGCCTCTCCGATGACGGCGTGCGGGGTCTCCCCGCCGATGCGTCACGCTGATGGCGGCAGCTCCGGCTCGCGACTGGACGGCAACCCCACCATTTATTACGATCTCCGCCGGCCAACGCCGGATAAACCGGGCCGGCCGGCCCGCCCATCGGGGACCAGTGGCTCTCTCACCATCGCGCGTATGGGCGTCACCATCGCCGGCGAATGCCCTCCGGTTGGGCGCGAAGCGCGGCATCCCCCTCGCGGAAAAGGGGGCCGCGTGTCCTCGTTTCCGCACCGGAAAGGAGCTCAGCTAGAGCAGGCGCTCCATCGCGATGACGTCCACCCAGCGGCCGTCGAGTTGTCCCTGTTCGCGGTAGATGCCAACCGCGTGGAAGCCGTGCTTGGTGTACAGGGCCATGCCCGCGGCGTTGGTGGGAAAGGCCGCCAGCACCACCTTGTGATATCCGAGTTCGCCAGCCAGCGTGACGAGGCTGTCGAGCAACCGCGAACCGACTCCGGTCCCGCGCGCTGATCGCGCCACGTACACGGACAGGTCGGCCACAAAACGGTAGGCCGGCCGAGGATTGAAAACGTTGAGACTCGCCCAGCCCACCACCTTGCCCTGGACTTCGGCGACCAGGACGGGATGCCGGCAACTCCGATTCGCCAGCCAGGCCCGGCGCTCTTCGGGCGTCCGGAGCTCGGTCTCCAGGGTGGCCACGCGGTCCTCGATGCCCTCGTTGTAGATGTGACAGATGGTCTCCCCGTCATGGGGGCCGGCCAGGCGAATGATCACCTCGCGCATGGCTTCAGCATGGGGCCACGGCATCGATGAGAAAAATGAATTATCGTAATACGAACGATTCGTCATGGAGATCTCGCCGGCGCACGTGCGGACCTTGCAGGAGATCGTTCGCTGGGGAAGTTTTTCGCGGGCCGCCGACCGCCTCTCGCTGAGCCAGCCGGCGGTCAGTCACCACATCCGCCACTTGGAGGAGGTGGTCGGCCTCCCGCTGCTCGAGCGAGTTGGCAAGCGCGCCCTGCCGACCCGCGCCGGCGAGGTGCTCCTCGAGCACGCTGGGCGTGCCATCGCCGAACTGGAGGCGGGATACCAGGCGGTCCAGCGCCTGCGCGGCGCGGTGGCGGGCCGGGTCCGGCTGGGCACCGGCGCCAAGCCAGTATCTACCTGTTGCCGACGTTGCTGCGACGCTTGCGGGTGCGCTACCCCGAGCTGGAGCTGGTGGTGGTGACCGGCAATGCCCCAGAGATTGTCGGAAAGGTTGTCGCCCACGAGCTGGATCTGGCCATCGCGTCACTGCCGGTGTCGCGGCGCCACCTCGCGGTGGCGCCCTTCTTCGACGATGCCCTGGTGACCATCGCCGCGCCCGAGGGCCGGTGGCCTCGCCAACCCCTCACGCCCTCCGCGCTGGCCGCGCATCCCCTCATCGTCTACGAATCGGGCGGCACGATTCGGCGAATCATCGACGCCTGGTTTCGGCGAGGGGGCGCGGTTCCGCGCATCGCCATGGAATTGGGCAATGTGGAGGCCATCAAGAAGCTGGTCGGAGCGGGGCTCGGAATCGCCATCACCTCGGGCATCACGGTGCGCGCCGAGGGGCGGGCCGGTCGGTTACACGTGATGCCGCTGCGTCCTCCGCTCGTGCGGTCACTCGGGGTCGTTCGTCGGCGGGACAAGCCGCTCGGGCCAGCATTGACGACTGTGCTGGCCGCGCTCGACAGGTTGGCGGCGACCCTCGCGAGCCAAGGGGCTCAGCCGTCCACCGGTCCGATCGTCCGCAGGGTCTCCTCAGAAAGAGGCTTGGTGAGGACGAAGTCGACTACCGAGCACTCGAGGGGATCGCGGGGCCCGGTTTCACCGTAGCCCGTGATCAGCCCGATGCGCATGGTGGGGTAGCGCGCCTTGATCTCCCGGGCCAGTGCCCATCCATTCATGCGGGGCATCGCGACGTCGGCGAGCACGAGGTCGACGCGCTTGTCGCGGGCCAGGAAGGCGAGCGCGGCCTGGCCGCTCTCGGCCTGCGCGACCATGTGCCCGTCCAACTCGAGCAGCTCGGCGACGACTGCGCGCACCATGGGCTCGTCGTCGACGAGCAGCACGTTCATCGTGCGGATTCTACCGCGCCCGTCGGCTTGCCGCGATGCGCTAGAATGAGCGAGTGCCTATTCACGCCGCCCATCACGCCGCCACAGGAGCGCCCATGTTCCCATCGGTCGAGGACGTCCAGAATCGATTCCGGGAGGGCCGGTACATCGCCAGCCGGAGGATCTCCACGGTCGTGTACCTGGCTGCCCGCATGGGCCGCCCGATCCTCATCGAAGGACCCGCCGGAGTCGGTAAGACCGAGCTGGCCAAGACGCTCGCCGATACCACCAGCCGCAAGCTCATTCGCCTCCAGTGCTACGAGGGTCTGGATGAGGGCAAAGCTCTCTACGAGTGGAAGTACGCCAAGCAGCTGCTGTACACGCAGCTCTTGCGCGAGCGGATCGGCGAACTGATCGCCGATGCACCCTCGCTGCCCGACGCGGTGGCCAAGATCGCTGGCCAAGAGGATGCCTTCTTCTCGTTTCGCTTCCTGTCCCCGCGTCCTCTGCTTTCCGCCATCCTCGCCGAAGACCCGGTCGTGCTGCTGATTGATGAGATCGACAAGGCCGAGCCGGAGTTCGAGGCCTTCCTGCTCGAGGTGCTGTCGGATTTCCAGGTGTCCGTGCCCGAGCTGGGCACCATCCGCGCGAAGCACGTGCCGCTGGTGGTCCTCACCTCCAACAACGCGCGGGAGCTGTCGGATGGGCTGAAGCGGCGCTGCCTGCACCTCTTCATCGACTTTCCCGCGCCGGCCGAAGAGTTGGAGATCATCCGGCTCAAGGTCCCCGAGATTCCTCAGCACCTGGCCCAGGCCGTGGTGGGGGCCGTGCAGAAGATCCGGGCCATGGATCTGCGCAAGCTGCCATCGGTGTCAGAGTCGCTGGACTGGGCGCGCTCGCTGGTCATCCTGAACGCGCAGGCCCTGGACCCCGCCCTGGTGGAGTCCACCCTCACCATGTTGGTCAAACACGAGAAAGATCTGGAGCGCGTGCGCGGATCGCTGGACAAAGTCCTGGCCGAGCGATGACGAGGTCTGGAGGGCCCATGGTCGCGCCCCGGGTGAGATGGGGAGGTTTGGAGGGGGCGTCTCGCCCCCTCCAAAGTTAATGGATCAGCGGATCCTCGAGTTCATCGGAGACCTGCGCCGTGCAGAGCTGCGCATCTCCCCCTCGGAAGCGCTCGACGCCCTGGCCGCCACCGCTGAGGTGGGGCTCACCGCGCGCGACGTGTTCAAGTCCGCTCTGGCCGCCACCCTCGTGAAGGAGACGCGCGACCTCCCGACCTTCGAGCGGATCTTCAACCTCTACTTCCTCGATCTGCAGGCCCTCGGGGAGGGTTTGAAGAAGGCCCTCGGTCCCGAGGATCCCAGGATGCAGGAGCTGCTGGACCAGCTGCTGGCCGACGCGGATCTGCCCCTTGACGAGTTGACGGAGCTGATGCTCAAGGGGCAAGGCGGCGAGATGGAGATGGCCATTCGCGCGGGCGGTCAGCACGCCGGTCTCGAGCGCCTCATGTATTTCCTGCAGGTGGGCCACTTCTCCCGGCGCATCGCCGACAACTTCGACTGGTCGGCGGTGGAGCGCGATCTCGAGCGCATCATGCAGCTTCTCGCCGCGCAAGGCCTCGACCCAGGTGCCCTCGCCCGCATCCGCAACTACCTGGAGCTCCGCCTGGAGGCCTTTCGCCGGATGATTCGCCAGCACGTCCAGCGCGAGCTGGAGCGGCGCGCCTACCGCCAGGGGGAAAAGCTCACGCGCGAGGTGCTGTCCGAGAAGCCCCTCTTCGCCCTGACCCCCGACGAGGTCGCCCAGATGCGCACGGTGGTGGCGCGGCTGGCCCGCAAGATCAAGGACGCCCTCGCCCTGCGCCAGCGCCAAGAGGAGCGCGGGCGACTCGACACGCGGCGGACCATCCGCCACAGCCTGCAGTACGACGGCATCCCCATGGAGGTGAAACTGCGGCGGCGCCACCGCGAGAAGCCCAAGCTCGTGACCGTCTGCGACGTGTCGGATTCGGTGCGCAACGCCTCCCGCTTCATGCTCCAGCTCGTGTGGAACCTGCAGGAATGCTTCAGCCGGGTCCGCTCCTACGCCTTCGTCTCGGAGATCGCCGAGGTGACGCAGGCCTTCGCGACCTATCCGGTGGAGCGGGCCATCGAGTGGGCGCTGAAGGGCGCGCCCATCGACTACCACTGCCGCTCAGACTTCGGCTACGCCTTCAGCCGCTTCGTGCGTACCGAACTGGAGGCGCTGGACCGCAAGACGACCATCCTGATCCTGGGGGATGCCCGCAACAACTACAACGACCCGCAGGCGTGGGCCCTGCGTCTGATCCGCGAGCGCGTGAAGGGCATCATCTGGCTGAATCCCGAGGGTCAGTGGGGATGGGGCGTCGGCGACAGCGTGATGCCGCTCTACGCGCCAGCCTGCGACATCGTGCGCGAGTGCCGCACTATTGGACAGCTCGGGGAAGTGGTCGATAACCTCGTTCACCACTGGTGGCGCCGGGGGCGCTGAGTCGAGGTGAGGGCTGGCATGACCTTCATGCCTGCGCTCGTTCTCGCCGCGGTTCTCACGCTCGGGGCGGCCTCACCGTCGGCGACGGACGACTGCATCGTGCTCGAAGACTTCTCGCGGGCGAGAGTGGGGGAGTTCCCCGAGGGTTGGACGGCGCGCCGCGCGGAGGGACGACCGGTGTACGCCGTACGCGAGGAAGACGGCCGGCGCTTCCTTCGCGCCACCTCGCGCGGGCTGGGCGTCCAGGCCGGGGTGCCGCGCGAATGGGACCTGGAACAATACCCCATCTTGGCGTGGTGGTGGCGCCCGCTGGAGTTTCCGCGAGATGCCGACGAGCGGCACGCCAGCACGAACGACAGCGCGCTGGCCGTGTATCTCCTGATACCCTATTCGGGTATCGTGGGCCCGAAAGCCGTCAAGTACGTCTGGAGCGAGCGGCTTCCGACGGGAACGCGACTGAGCTCCAACATGGGACTCACCCAGGTCCGCGTGCTCGAGTCCGGCATGGCCCGACGCGGGGAGTGGGTGGAAGAGCGCGTGAACGCGCGCGACGACGCAAAGTTGTATCTACGTCTGCCCAGAGCGCCGATACCCGGCGGCATCGCCGTCCTGACGGACTCGGATGACACGCGGTCCAGCGCCCAGGGTGACTATGCCGATTTTCGAGCCTGTCGCCGGTGAGTGACCGCCCGCGCGTTCCGACGGAGACGGGGGCCGAGGCCGAGGCGGACGCCATCGAGGCTCTCTACGCACGCGGGGTGACCGACGGGCTCCCCGTCGTGCCACCCACGCCGGCCCGCGTGGCGCGGGCTGTTGAAGCGAGTGGGCGCGAGGCCGACGAGTTGATCGCGCTCGTGCCTCCCAACTATGGTCGGGCCACGGTGGCGCGGATTGCCGTCAACGCCGTGATGGCGGGCTGCCGTCCCGAGTATCTTCCGGTGGTCGTGGCTGCGGTGGAGGCGGTGTGTGACGACGCCTTCGATCTCCACGGAGTCTCCGCCACCACGAATGCGCCGTCCCCCCTCGTGATTGTCAATGGCCCGGTGCGCCTGGCCTTGGACATCAACAGCGGGGCGGGCCTGCTCGGTTCAGGCTGGCGGGCCAACGCCACGATCGGCCGTGCCCTGCGCTTGGTGTGCGTCAATATCGGCGGTGCCATCCCCGGCGTGGTGAGCATGTCGACCTTGGCCCACCCGGGACGGTACACGTACTGCCTAGGCGAGCGGGAAGAGGTGAGCCCCTGGCCGTCCCTGGCGGTCGAGCACGGCTTCGCCCCGAACGAGAGCACGGTGGCGGTGCTGGCCGCCGATGCACCGCTGGGAGTGTACGATCACCAGAGCCGCACCGCTGGCGACCTGCTCGCGACGATCGCGGCCAGCATGGCCGTGGTGTCACATCACAAGTCCACGCACTGGGGGGACGCGCTGCTCATCTTGTCGCCCGAACACGCCGCCACCATCTCCGCCGATGGCTGGGGCAAGGCCGATATTCAGCGGTTCCTGTTCGGGCGGCTGCACCGCCCCGTCTGCGACCTGGTGCCCGGCCGCGACGGCGGTGAAGGGCTCCCCCCGCATGTGCTGGCAAAGTTTCCTCATCCTGAAACTGACGCCACGCTGATTCCGAAGTTTCGCGGTCCCGACAACATCAAGATCGTAGTGGCAGGCGGAACGGCGGGCCGCTTCTCGGCGATTGTGCCCGGCTGGACGTTCCCGAAGGCGTCGCGCCTCGTCTTTCGCAGAATCGCTCACACCGAACACGAGAGGACTCCATGACCGACTACCTCGATCCCACCGACTCCGTGGCCGTTCCCCGCCGAACAGCCCCCCGCCCGGCCAGCCTGGACGGAAAGGTGATCACGCTCCTCGACATCTCGAAGGCGAAGGGCGATCATCTGCTCGACCGCCTGGAGGAGTTGCTGCGCCAGCGGGCGCGCCCGAAGACCATCATCCGCCAGAAGAAGCCGACGTTCGCGCGGCCGGCGCCGGATCCACTGCGTCAGGAGATCCTGACGGGCAGCGACGTGGTCATCGAGGCCCTGGCCGACTGAGGGTCGTGCACAACGTGCAGTGTGCACGACGGCGTGTTCTTCGAGGATCACGGGATTCCGACGGCGACCATCATTTCAGCGGAGTTTGTCCACGCGGCCCGAGCTCAGGCCACCGCGCTGGGGGCGACGGACTATCGCTCGGTGGTCGTCGCCCACCCTATCCAGCCGCTGACGCGCGATGAGGTTCGCCTGCTCGCCGACAAGGCGTTCGGGGAGGTCATGGCCCGACTGACTAGATGGGGGGCCTAGCTCGGGCCCCCCAAGCCCCCCGGGCGCTCGGGGCGCCCCGGCGGAGCCGGGGGGCCCCTCGATATCGCGCCGAGCTTGGGAGGCCCGACGAAGCGGGGGGCGACTCGCGAATCCCAGCGCTGGGGAAGCGGCGGCGCGCCGAGCTTGGGAGGCCCGACGAAGCTGGGGCGACTCGCGAATCCCAGCGCTGGGGAAGCGGCGGCGCGCCGAGCTTGGGAGGCCCGACGAAGCGGGGGGCGAGTCGCAAATCTCAGCGCTGGGGAAGCGGCGGCGCGCCGAGCTTGGGAGGCCCGACGAAGCGGGGGCGAGTCGCGAATCTCAGCGCTGGGGAAGCGGCGGCGCGCCGAGCTTGGGAGGCCCGACGAAGCGGGGGGCGACTCGCAAATCCCAGCGCTGGCGACGCGTCGGCCAGCCGGGGGCTCCTCAATTTCCGCATGCGCTCCTGGAAACGGGGGCGCCTTTCGAGTGGGCGGTGTCAGGGTGAGCGGCGCGCCTTTTTTTCCTCCAGAGCGGCCAGCCGACGTTCGAGGTCCAGGAGACGGCCGCGCAGATCGGGCAGCCGCCGGAGGGCGCCGTAGACGCGCACCCACTCCTCGTGCGGCAGCGCTGGCGTCCCACTCACGCGCTCGCCCATTCCGACGTCGCGGCCGACGCCGGAACTGGCAGCGATCATCGCCCTGTCGCCGACCCGCACATGATCGCTGACCCCGACCTGCCCGCCGATCATCACGTGCTTTCCCACAGTCGTGCTGCCGGCGATCCCGACCTGAGCGACGAGGATCGTGTGCTCCCCCACGGTAACGTTATGGGCGACGTGGACCTGGTTGTCGATCTTCGTGCCCCGCCCGATCACCGTCTGCCCGTAGGTGGCGCGATCGATGGTCACGTTGGCGCCCATCTCGACGTCGTCCTCGATGACGACCCCGCCGCGCTGCGAGATCTTGTGATGGCGCTCCTCATGGGTCACGAAGCCGAAGCCGTCGCTGCCGATGACGGTTCCGCTGCCGACGATGACGCGCGATCCGAGCCGACAGCGGGCGAGGATCACGGCACAGGGATAGACGATGGTATCGTCGCCCACCGCGCAGTCATCGCCGATGAATACGCCGGGGTAGAGCGTGACCCTCTGGCCGAGGCGCACCCGGTCCCCCAGGGTGACGAACGGCCAGATCGACGGATCGGCGCCGATCACGACCTTGTGTCCGCGCGCGATGGGAGCCGCGATGCCGCGGGGCTGGTATGGACGGACAAAGAAACGCTCCACCACGCGCACGGCGGCGTACGCGGGGTTCGCCACCAGGATTTGTGGACGATCCACATCGGGCAGATGCCGCGAGACGAGAAAGGCGGCAGCGCGGGAGCGACACGCCGCCGACAGGAAGCGGTCGGCGACGATGTACGAGAGATCGTTGGCGCCGGCCTCCTCCAGACTCTTGAGATCGGCGACGACAGTCGTCCCGAGGCCGGTGAGCGTACCCTCGACGACGCGGGCGATGTCCTCGAGCCTGGCCCCCCGCGGAGCCTCGCGGCGGCGCGGCGGCATCGCCCGGCGCGGATCAGGCGCGAGAGCGCTTGGCCGGGCGTTTACCAGCGCCCGGCGGCGGAGCGGCGTGGCCTTTGGGAGGCGCGGGGGCCGGCGCAGGCTGAGCGGCGATCAGAGGGCTGGCCGGGCGCGGAGCCGGAGGCGTGACCCCGAGCCGCTCTTCCAAATACGAAACCAGATCGCCGACTGTCCGAAGCTTCTGAAGATCGGCGTCAGAGATTTCCAGATCAAATTCCTCCTCGACCTTGAACATCAATTCGATGGCGTCGAGCGAGTTCAATCCGAGATCTTCGCGCAGCGCTTGGTCCGCCGTGATCGTGGCGGGATCACGTTTGATCTCGCGACCGAGCGCGTTCCGTACCTTCTCCGCGATCGCTGTCGCCGACGTCATGGTCTCACCCTTTCGCTGAAGGCCGTTAGGACCAGGGATGCGTTGTTGCTCCCGAAGCCAAAGGCATTCAACAGCGCAACGGCGACCGGTCGCTCTTGCATCTGGCTGGAGATACCGGGGAGCGCGCATTCGGGGTCGGGATCGTCGTAGTTGATCGTGGGATGCACCTGACCCGTGGTGAGGGACAGGGCGCAGGCCACGGCGCCGAGTGCGCCGGCCGCTCCCAGGGTGTGTCCGACGAGCGACTTCGTGGCGGCGATGAGCACTCGCTCGGCCCGGCCCTTTAACACCCTCCGGATGGCGCGAATCTCCACTGGATCTCCTACCGGGGTGGCGGTGGCGTGCGCGTTGATGTAGTCGACCCGCGCGGGAGGGATGGCCGCATCGTCCAGCGCCAGCTGCATGGTCCGCGCAGACTCCAGGCCGTCCTCCTGCGGGATGACCATGTGGTAGGCCTCGCTGGTGGCGGCATAGCCCGCGACTTCGGCGTAGATTCGCGCCTTGCGTCGGCGCGCGTGGGGGAGCGTCTCTAAAATGAGCGCCGCCGCGCCCTCGCCCATCACGAAGCCGTCGCGAGCGCGGTCGAAGGGTCGCGACGCCCGCTCCGGCGCGTCATTGAAGGAGGTCGACAGGGCTCGAAGCGATGCAAAGCCGGCGAACGCCAGCGGCGTGATGCTCGCCTCGGCCCCGACCATGATCACCGCGTCAGCCTGACCGGCCCGAAGGAATCCGAGCGCAACGCCGATGGCGTGTGCGCTCGACGAGCAGGCCGTCGATATCGTGAGGTTGGGCCCTTTGGCGCGGTGGGTCAGGGCCACCAGTCCCGAGGCGGAGTTCAGCGTAATGGTCGGGATGAAATTCGGGTGGACGCGATCGGGGCGCTGGCCGTCGTACAGCTTCGTCAGCTCCCGTTCGCCCATCGTCATGGCGCCCATGCCGGCTCCCACCACGACCCCGACGCGTTCGGCCCTCTCGCGATCGATCTGGAGATCGGCGTCGCGAACGGCCTCCTGGGCTGCCACCAGAGCGAACTGAGCGTGGCGATCGAGTCGATCAGCGGTGCTGGCATCGAGGTGTTCGCTGGGGACGAAGTCCTTGACCCGGGCCGCCACCCGGGAGCGATACCGCCCGACGGCGAACCCCTCGACATCCGAGAGAAAACTCACGCCAGATCGGCCCGCCAGGGCCGCCTTCCAAAAAGCATCGACCCCAATTCCGATCGGGGAAACGACACCCAGGCCAGTGATAACAACTCGCGTCTTAATCGCCGTGACCGGGACAGCACATGGAATGATTGCTTGTTCATTATCCACACGGGGCGGGGGCAGTCAAACAAAGTGCGACGGCCCGGGACCTTTCGGTCTCCGGCTAGGTTGGGAGCCTCCAGACCTGGTCCGTCGGCGGCTCGTCCGAAAGCGCGAACTGTGGCAGGCCGATGTCAGCGGAGAGGTCCTGGAACATCACGCTCACGCGCTTGCCGACGGCCACCTGGTCCTCAACCTCTGGCCGGCCGTCGGCCCGAAGGAGGTTGGCGATCATGCGCAGGCCTTCGTCAGCGGTCGGCTGGCCGCGTTGCTCATCTAGCTCCACAAGAACCACCGGGTACGGTGACCATTCCTTGAAGCCCGACTGGATCGCCTGCACCACGATCTCATACGAAAGGATCGTCCCGCGCCCGCTCACCTCTCGCCAGCTCCAGTCGAGCGAGGTGCACCATGGGCAGACGTGCGAGGGCGGGTACCGCATCAAGCTGCAGGCGCGGCAGGCGCGCATGACGAGGCGGTGCTGGCGAGCTGCCGCATAGAACTCCTTCCACTCGCTGTCGTTGTCGGGGACGATCAGCGCCATCCCCCGGTACTGAACTGGCTCCGGCATCAGGATATCCTCCTGGGGTTGTCGCGAGACCGATCTGCCCGGTTCGCTCGCCACGCGAGCCTGGCGGGTATGGTCGGCACGGTAGTCGCCGAAACGATCGAACCGGCAGGGCTCGCCCGCGAGGTCCGGTTGGCGGGTATGGTCGGCGCGGTAGTGGCGGAAACGAGCGAGCCGGTAGGCTCGCTCGCGACGCGCAAGTGGGGGGCTTGGGGGGCCATTTCGGGGCCCCGCATCTAATTATGCAAGATCAGGGCGCTGCCGCCGTGGGGATTCATCCACCCCAGGTTCATCGTGATGCGCGGATTCCGGACCTGCCGGCACCGTCGCGGCGCGTAGTCGTACGTGTGGACGCCCTCCGCGGCGCCCGGGCAGTAGTCGTCGACGCTGCCGCGCAGCTGGCGCACGTTTTCAATCACCATGGACATGCCGTGGGTGTAGCCCTCGCACAAATGCCCCCCCGCGGTATTGTTAGGGCGACGGCCCCCCAGCTCGATAGCGCCGCTGGACACGTATGCGCCCCCCTCACCCTTCTTGCAGAAGCCGTAGTCTTCGAGCTGCAGCATGGTGGTGAAAGTGAACGCGTCGTAGGAGCCGGTGATGTCCACGTCTTCGGGCCCGATGCCGGCCTGGCCGAAGACGATGTCCTTGGCGTAGTAGCCGGCCACCCGTGCCAGGGGGCCGGTGGCCCAGTGAAAGTCGCTGCGCGGCTTGGAGACGCGGCCGGCCACGCCCATGATGAAGACCGGCTTGGGCTTGAGATCACGAGCGCGCTCCACGGAGGTCACGATCAGACACGTGGCATTGTCCGTCTCTAGGCAGCAGTCCAGGAGATGCAGCGGTTTCACCACCCAGCGCGAGCCGACCACGTCATCGACGGTCACCCGCTCTTTCATGAGGGCCTTGGGATTCTGAGAGGCGTGCTTGCTATGGGCAACCTTCACGTGCGCCACCTGTTCCGAGGTCGTGCCGTACTCGTACATATGCCGCATGAAGGTCAGGGCGAACTGCTGTCCGGCGCTCGTCATGCCGAAGGGCCGCCAGGCCAGATCGGCGCCCCGCACGGGCGCCGCTGAGCGCACCCCCGTGCCCCCGATGCGGACCTCCGAGTAACCGTTCATGGAGCGGAAGATGGCCACCGCGTTGCACATCCCGGCCTCGATGGCCCCGATGGCCAATCCCACGAGCGCCTCCGTCGACGACCCTCCACCCACTACGTCCATGAAGAAGTTCAAACGGATGCCGAGGTCACCCGCCACGTACTGGGAGAGGGTGGAGTCGTTGTTCTGGTAGCTCATCATGCCGTCGACATCCCGATTGGTGAAACCGGCGTCGCTCATGGCCTTGCGTATCGCCTCCACCCCCATGGCGCGCGTCGTGCGGTTGGAGTTCCGCGAGTACTCCGTTTCCCCCACCCCGACGATGCAGTAGCGATCCTTGAGCGATTTCATCGGACCTCCCATCGTGCGACCCTCATGCGGCGACCGTCACCGGCCCGCGAGTATAGCACCGCCACCGTCGGCTCAGCCGCCGAACGGCCCCTGGATCGCCACGGTCCCGCCGACCTTCGGAAGCAACTCCGCCAGGAACTTGCCCGTGTACGATCCCGGTGTCTGCGCCACCGCTTCGGGTGTTCCCTCTGCGATGATGCTCCCGCCGTCGTCACCCCCCTCCGGCCCAAGGTCCACCACCCAGTCCGCGCACTTGATCACGTCCAGGTGATGCTCGACAACGAGCACGGTGTTCCCGGCATCCACGAGGCGATTGAGCACGCTCAGGAGCTTCTTCACGTCGTCGAGGTGCAGGCCGGTCGTCGGCTCGTCGAGGATGTAGAGCACGTCGGTGGCCGCGCGCGCGCCGAGCTCCGCGCCGATCTTGAGCCGTTGAGCCTCGCCTCCCGAAAGAGTGGTGGCCGGTTGACCCAAGCGCAGGTAGCCGAGGCCGACGTCCTGGAGAACGCGGAGCCGCCGAGCCAGCACGGCCTGCCCGACGAAGAAATCGGCAGCATCGTCCACGGTCATGCCGAGAACGTCGGCAATGCTGCGGCCGCGGAGCTTCACGCTCAGCACGTCGGGGCGATAGCGACGCCCCTCGCACTCCTGGCAGGTGACGTACACGTCCTCGAAGAAGTACATCTCGAGCTTCTGGAAGCCGTCACCCTCGCAGGTCTCGCAGCGACCACCGGGCACATTGAAGGAGAACGCGCCGGTGCCCAAGCGCAGAGTCTGCGCGCGCGGCAGGGCCGCGAAGAGTTTGCGGATCTCGTCGAAAGCCTTGATGTAGGTGATGGGATTGGAGCGCGGGGTGCGACCGATCGGTTCCTGATCGATGAGGCGAACGTCCTTGAGGTATTCAAGGCCGACCAGGCTGTCATAGGCGCCCGGCACGGCGAACTCCGTCCGAAAGGCCCGGGCCACCGCTCGATACAAGGTGTCGTGGACGAGAGTCGATTTGCCCGAGCCCGACACTCCGGTCACGGCGGTCAGGGTGTGGAGCGGGAGCCGCAGGGTGACGTCCTTGAGGTTGTGGGCACGCGCGCCCGTGAGGAGGAGGGAGCGACGTCCGGTCCGGCGTCCAAAGGGGATGCCGATGCACTCGCGTCCGACCACGTAGCGGGCGGTCAGCGAGCGCGTGGCCTTGGCGAAGTCCGCCCGCGGGCCGGCGAAGACCAGCTCGCCACCTCGCTCGCCTGAGCCCGGACCCAACTCGACGATGTGATCAGCGGCGTCGATGAAGGTCCGGTCGTGCTCGACGACGACCACGGTGTTCCCGGCCTGGGCCAGCTCGCGGCACAGGTCGGCCAGCCGCGCGGTATCGCGCGCGTGGAGACCAATGGACGGCTCGTCGAGGACGTACAGGGTGCCCACCAGCTGCGAGCCCAGCTGGTTGGCGAGGTTGATGCGCTGGGCCTCGCCTCCGGAGAGCGTCCGGGCCTGACGGGCCAGGGTGAGATAGCCCAGCCCGACGCGGAGGAGGAAGGAGAGCTTGGCGTTGAGCTGCTTCAAGATCTCGCGCGCCACTCTCGCGTCGCTCGCGGGCAGGACGAGGTCCTGCATGCGCCGGGCGGCGGCGTCCACGGTGAGGTCACAGAACTCGGCGATGGTGAGACCGTCGACCCGAACGGCGAGCGCGGCAGGCTTGAGTCTTGTGCCGGCGCAGGCCGGACAGAGCGACTGGCTACGGTATCGCGAGAGGAACACGCGCACATGGAGTTTGTACCGGTAGCCCTCCAGCTCCTCGAAGAAGCCGCGCACCCCGGGGAACGTCCCGTCGCCCTCGTAGAGGAGCCGTCTCTCGTCTTCCCCCAGTTCCTGGTAGGGTCGGGTCGGATCGACGCCATGTCGCCGGGCGGCCTTGAGCAGCTCGCGCTGGTACCACCGCCCGGAGGCGTGCGTCCAAGGCTGGACGGCTCCTTCCGCGAGAGAGCGGGTGGGGTCGGGTACCACGCGTCCCTCGTCGTAGCGCAGCAGGTTGCCGAAGCCCTTGCACTCCGGGCAGGCCCCCAGCGGATGGTTGAACGAGAAGAGCAACGGTTGCGGCCGCTCGAGATCGATCGCGCAAGTCGGACACCGCAGGGTCTCCGCGAAGGTCAGCGGGCGCTGGCCGGCGATGTCGACCTCCATCTGGCCGCCGCCCTCGCGCAGGCACGCCTCGATCGAGTCGGTCAGACGGCTGCGCAACCGCTCCTCGATGATCACGCGGTCGAGGACCACCGCGATCTCCGTCGCCGTCAGCTGCCCAGGCGGCGCGGCCAAATCGATCACCTCCCCGTCCACGCGCACTCGCGCGAAGCCGCGGCGAGCGAGGGCCGCCCATAGCTCGGTGGGACTGGCGCCGGACGGGACGGACATCCGAAAGGCGAGGAGGGCTCGGGCGCCAGGGTGGCGGGCGAGCAGGGCCTCGACGATGCCCTCAGCCGAGTGCGCCGTGGCCGGAGCGCCGCACCGGGGACAGTGCAGGCGGCCGATCTTGGCGTAGAGGAGGCGGAGGTAATCGTAGACCTCGGTGGCCGTGCCCACCGTCGAGCGGGCCGTGCGGATGGGATTCTTCTGTTCCAGAGCCACGGAGGGTCGGATGCGTTCGATCCGATCCACGTCGGGGCGGTCCAGTCGCTCGAGGAACATGCGGGCGTACGTGCTGAGGGACTCCACGTAGCGCCACTGGCCCTCGGCGAAGATGGTGTCGAAGGCCAGCGACGACTTCCCCGAACCCGACACCCCGGTCACCACGGTCAGGCGATCGTGGGGAATTTCGAGCGTGATGTTCTTGAGGTTGTTCTGTCGGGCTCCTTCGATGCGGAGCCCAGGAGCGATCCCCATCCCTCCTCCTTCCAACTCTCCGATGGTACTGGAGGGGCGCCCCTCCCGCCACTGGGCCCGCCACGCGCCCCGAGACGACGCGGTCACCCGCCAAAACAACGGCGCGAACCCTTGACCTGGCGCGGGCCGCCGGTGTAAGGTGCGACAGGTTCATTTGAGAATGATTCCTAAAAACGGGCGAGCCGGTATCGCGGTAGACGCCTCGGAGAGACGTTGCGGGCGCGCGGGCTTCGCCTCACGCGACCCCGGCGAGTCATCCTGGAAGTCGTGCGCGCGACCGAGGCGCACCCGTCGGCCGCACTCGTCTACCCGCAGGTGCGCCGGCGGCTGCCTCGCGTCAGCCTCGGTACTGTCTACCGAAATCTCCGCCGGCTGGCCGCCGAGGGATTGCTGCAGGAGCGCGGGGAACCGACCGGGCTGCGCTTCGACGGCAACACCGCGCCGCATGACCACTTCACCTGCGTGGCCTGCGGGCGCGTGCTCGACGTCCCTCGTCGGCATGTGGTTCCGCCCCTCCGGTCGCCCGGGCGCGGGCTGGAGATCCTGAGCCATCGCGTCGAGTTCTACGGCCGCTGCGGCCCTAGCCGCCGTCGCGGCGTTCCCTCAACCCCTGAAAGGAGGCATGTTCATGGCCGGTAAGAGTCTCAAGAGCACCAAGAGTCTGGAGAATCTCAAGGAGGCGTTCGCCAGCGAGTCCCAGGCGAACCGCCGCTATCTCTACTTCGCGCGCGTGGCGGACATCGAGGGCTTCCCGGACATCGCGGGCCTGTTCAAAGACACGGCAGACGCCGAGACCGGACACGCCTTCGGTCACCTTGACTTCCTCAAGGAGGTGGGCGACCCGGCGACCGGTGAGCCCATGGGGAAGACGGAGCTGAACCTCAAGGCGGCGGTGGCCGGGGAGACCTACGAATACACCCAGATGTACCCCGGCATGGCCAAGACGGCCCGTGAGGAGGGCTTTGCGGAACTCTCCGAGTGGTTCGAGACGCTGGCCAAGGCCGAGAAGTCGCACGCCGGCCGCTTCAACAAGGGGCTCACCCAGATCAAGGGCAGGGAGCCGGCCGAGGCGATCTAGCGTCGCCCGACGGTAATCTCCGTCCGGTAGGCCTGGGATAAGAAAGCACCCCGCGGCGCTCGCCGCACCGTCCGGCCTGGCAATCCTCGGCGCGGCGCACCGCGGGGGCCTTCTGGCGCCACCGGCGGGCGGTGGCGGCCGCCCGGGAGCGGTGGAGATCGCCGCAGGAGAATCACATGGGAACGCTAGACTTTCGGCTGCCCGAATTCTGGAAACCGGGGAAGGTCGATCAGGAGCTTCGCCGCGTCTACGACATCTGCAGCGGCTGCCGCCGCTGCCTGCCCCTGTGCCCGTCCTTCAAGGTCTTGTTCGACCGGCTGGACGTGGAGGCGGTCGACGGCGACGTCGAGAAACTCCCTGCCCCGGACGTCCAGGAGGTGGTCGACCTCTGTTACCAGTGCAAGCTCTGCTTCAATCACTGCCCGTATACCCCGCCGCACCGCTGGGAGGTTGATTTCCCGCGGTTGATGCTGCGCGCTCGTGCGGCGCAGGCGCGCCACCGCGGCATCCGGCTTCAAGATAAGGTGCTGGGCAACACTGATCTCGTGGGGAAGCTGGGCAGCGCGACGGCGCCCCTCTCGAACTGGATGAACGAGGTGAGCCTACATCGGGCGTTCATGCAGCCCGTGCTCGGCCTCCACAAGGACCGCAATCTCCCGCGCTTCCAGCGCCAGACCTTTTCCACTTGGTTCCGCGGCCGACCCCCTTCGGCCGGCGAGCCGCCTAGAGAGCGAAAGGTGGCGCTCTTTGCGACCTGCCAGGTCGAGTACCACCAGCCCGCAGTGGGGCGCGCGACGGTGCGCGTCCTGGAGCGAAACGGCGTCGAGGTGACACTCCCGGCTCAGCGATGCTGCGGAATGCCCTATCTCGACGGCGGGGCGGTCGAGGACGCGCGCGGACTGATCCGCGATAACGTCCGCTCGCTGGCCGAGGCCGTGCGCGGGGGGTGTGACATCGTGGCGCCCGGTCCAACCTGCAGCTACATGCTGAAGCAAGAGTATCCGTGGCTCGACGGCTCGGCCGACTCCAAGCTGGTCGCCTCGCGGACCCTCGACCTCTTCGAGTACCTGGCGCGACTCCAGGCCGGCGGAGCCCTCGACACGAACTTCACGCGTGCCATCGGCAAGGTGGCATACCAGCTCCCCTGTCATCTGAGAGCGCAGAACATCGGAACGAAGTCTACCGATGTGCTGCGCGCCATCCCCGGGGCCGAGGTCGACGTCATCGAGCGCTGTTCGGCGGTGGACGGCACCTGGGGTTTCAAGAAGGAGTATTACGAGCTCTCTCTGTCGGTGGCCAAACCGCTGTTCGACGCCGTGCGCGTGGCGGGGGCGCCGATGGTGGCCACGGACTGCCCGCTGGCCGCCCTCCAGATCGCCCAGGGGACTGGAGCGACGCCCCGGCATCCGATCCAGATCCTGGCCACCGCGTACGGGCTGGACGACACACCATGAGGCCCATTGCCCCTCACGAGATCCTGAACGTCTACGACTACGAGAAGGTCCGCGATGCGCGCCGACGCGCCGTCATCGAGCAGAAGGCGGTGCGGCGCGTCCAGGTGGGACGCCACGTGTCCTTTGTCTTTGAGAACCGCGAGACCGTCTGGTTCCAGATCCAAGAAATGTGCCGGGCCGAGCGCATCGTGGCCGACGACAAGATCGCCGAGGAGGTCGCGGGGAACAACGCCCTTCTTCCGGCATCGAGCGAGCTCGCGGCGACGATGCTCATCGAGATCGAGGACCCCGCGCAGATCAAGCCCGTGCTGGACAAGCTGCTGGGCATCGACAGCCGAAACTATGTCCGCCTGAAGGCCGGCCCGTACACCATCGTGGGGGCGTTCGAGACGGGGCATTCCGATGAGGAACGCGGGAAGATCAGTGCCGTCCACTTCGTCCGCTTTCCGCTTCCCGTCGAGGCCCAACGCAACTTCGAGCAGTATGAGGTGACACTCGTGGTCGACCATCCGAACGAGCACGCCCGCACGATCCTGTCTGTGGAGACGAAGCGCAGCCTGGCCCGCGACCTCACATGACCGTCCGCCCGGGCCTAGTCGCGGCGGCCGTGGGCCTTGCCCTGACTGGCTGCGGCGACTCCTCGAAGCCGGCCGATCCCCTCGCCGAGCGCGGCCGGCAAGTCTATATGTCGCAGTGCACGCAGTGCCACGCCACCGACCCCGCTCAGGCGGGAGCGGTAGGGCCCGCGGTGCGCAATGCTTCCAAGGCCCTGCTGGAGGCGAAAGTTGTGAGGGGGGAATACCCGCCCGGGTATTCCCCCAAAAGGCCGACAAAGGTCATGCCGCCCATGCCGGCCCTGGCGCCCGACATCGACGCGCTCACTGCGTACTTGCGCTGAGCGCTGGATGACGGCGGCTCCGTGGCCTACCTCGGGCCAGCGTCGTTCAGGGGGCGGGTCGATTTGTTGAGGTGCGCCCCGGGGCGGGGTTCGCCGGCTGAGCTGCCGATCTCGCGCTCGGGCACTCGGAGTCCCTAGAGGATGATTTCCAGTCCGATGTAGAGGATGGCGGTCAGGATGAAACCCGCCCAGAAGGTTCCGTTCAGGGTGGCCAGAAGCTTCTTACCCGCGCTCGCCCTGTCAGGGGTGGCTGGGCCCACCACCGCGTTGATCTCCGCGGCGGCCATGACGATGACGAGAAGGACGAGAGCGGCCCACCCCTGACTAGCTGACGCGAGATCCGCCATCCGCAGGTGGGATGCGGCGCCCATGAAGAACAACATGGGGATGGATAGCATGGTGTTGGTCCGCGACGTGACACCGGCGCGCGCTCCCCTGGCGGCGGCCTCCGGAATGGCCTTGCCGCCCCGGGCCACCTCGGATGCTGAGGCCATCACCACCTGCTGAGCCGGCCAGATGATAAACCAAACATTATACCACATCAGCGTGCCGAGCAGACCTCCGAAGAGGATCTTCCAGGCGTATGCCGTGCCCAGGAATCCGGCGACGCCTCCGTACTCGGCGAACACTTTATGCAGGATGTAGAGCCAGCCGGTGGCGAGGGTGATCATCGCTCCCCAGCGAAACCACCAGAGAGCGCTGGCCAGGAGGCCGCCCGTGATCATGCCCGATCGGACGGGGGGATCTGCCTTGGCGAAGAACGGCGTTTGCACGAAATTGAAGTAGTACAGCATCCCGATCCACGTGATGCCGGCGAGAAAATGAAACCACCGCAGTAGGAAAAGCCATCCTTCGCCCATGGATCCTCTCCTCCCGTCGAGGGTCACCTACTCATCGTCGTCATCGTCGGACTCGTCTTCGTCGGCGTCGTCGTCCTCCTCGCTCTCGTCGTCAACCTCATCGAGGTCGTCATCGTCCTCATCGAAATCCTCATCGAGATCGTCGTCATCGTCGTCGAGGTCCTCGTCCTCCAGGTCATCGAGGTCCTCGTCCTCCTCGTCCTCCTCGTCATCCTCGAGATCCTCGTCCTCCTCCTCGTCGTCATCCTCAATCGGTTCCTGTCGGAGCAGGGGATCGTCGTACCAGGGGCGTGTTCGAAACTGCATGTGAAGGCTCCTCCGAGCCGGCGTCCGGCCTGGCGTTGAGTGACGGAATCGCGGCGGCCGCGATCCCGGCGAAGTATAGCAGACCTGATCAGAAAGTGGCCGACCGACTTCCCAACTTCACCCACCGCTGTCCGCGTGTCTGGTCAGGCGCGTGTCTACGTGCGGCTCATTGCGGCGGATGCCGCGTGGATGGGCGCTTGGTACAAGCTTTGCCGGGTTTCCCCTCGGTGGAGGAGGAAGAAATGTGACAACGCCCTCGACGGTTCTGGCCAATCTGTATCGACAGGGAGCCACGTTGCGCGTGCGCGGCGCCCGTCTGGGAGTCAAGGCACCAGACGGCGTCCTGACCCCCGAGATCCAGTCGGCCCTCAAGACTCACAAGCTCCAACTTCTCGAACTGGTGGTGCTCACTGGGGAGTACCGGAAGCTCCTGCGCGGCGCCTTCGCCCTCCTGCTGCGTCCGGGCAGCCCCTCCGCGGAGGAGTGCAAAACCTTCCGCGACGAGCAAGCGCGGGTCATGGACGAATTGGGCCCCGAGCTCGCCGTGGCGATCTACACGCTCACCGCACGCGAGTGGCGCAAGGAAACAGGAGTCTGCCCCTGGTGTGATGACGCCGGCGAGTGTCACGAACCGAGAGATCCGGCCTCCGCGCGCTGACTGGCCTCGCCGTCCGCCGCCCTAGTTGCTCCGGCGTCTGGTTGGCCATGCAGCATGCCCTCCACGATGGGCAGGAGAGTGGCTTCGTCCATGATGTCATTTCTCCGCGCCCGTTGGGGAGCCGGCAGGGCAAGGCTTCCTACCACCCAGGCCAGCGACTTGGTTCGCCCGGAGATTGAACATGTCCGACCGCGCGGCAGGTCGCGCTCCTTTCGCGCCACTCGCCACGGAACGACGACTGCGCCAGAGGCGCCTGAGCGGAGATCTCCCGCTTCGTCGAACTGACGGCGCCGAAGCAAGGCGGGGTGAAGGGCGACACCTCGGTGAAGGATGTCCTGCTCCATGTTGACCTCCGCATCGAATCGGGAAAGCCCGCCCACGACTCGACCAGGGTCCAGTTGCTCGCCGCCGATGTTGACGAGCAGTCGATGTCGACGAGGTGAGTTCTTCAGGCGATTGTCGCGTTCCCGCCTGAGCCGGGCCTGTCGGGCAATCCTGACGTGCCCATCACCGCCCTCGTCGCAGCTCTCAAGCGGGGCGCCACGACCATCCGAGGTGTCCCAAGTCTCAAAGGCACCGCCCAAATTCTGGTCATCGGCCGGCGCCAGCTCTGAAGGGGGATTCGACCAAAAGTCCAATTGACGTGGCCCTTATTTGTGCGATAAGCCTGTTTGGCACCTTCATCCTGAAAGGAGCCGGACATGATCATCAAGTCTACTGTATTGGGATTGATCGCCCTCCTTGCTTCCCTCGGCGGAGTCGAAGCCCAAAGCCCCGCGAATATTTCGGCCGCTGTTACGACGGGTTGGCACTTGGTCCATGCGTCTCACTGCTATACCGTTTCCGACGGCGCAACGACGTGGCTCTACGTCTTTCCCCAAGAAGGTGGATTTTTCGCCACAAGCAATCCAGGTTTTCATACCTCGATAGCACCTGCTTGCCAAACTGGAAACCTGATGGCCTTCCATGTCGATGACTCGAGAGGCTCCTGGAGTCAGTTCATAGCATCCAGTTCGAGATGAACGCGGATCAGTGCGGGAGAAGGCTTTCGCCCTCATTGTTGTGGGTGGCGGAAACTGGGCTCGAACCCTGGACCGTGGCGCCCGCGCCGAGCGTCTCGTAGACGGGAACGCGATGTCAGGAAAATCTAGCAGTGCGATCCAATCACCGTCGATGTTCGCGGTGGTCAACGGACCACTGGATCAGATGACCGGCCAGTGCCGGGCCACGCGAGCGTCGAGTGCGGTGCCGTCGCCATTGTCCGGTCTCCTTTAGGTCTCTCGACACTTCTCCAGGAGGCTTGGAGCGGGCAGGATCGACGGCCTCCACTTGGCCGCTGGCCTTCTCGGCGTGGAAACAGTCCAGGGATGACCTGCTGGGCGCCGCATCTCGCTTCGCGTGGACCGAGGGTGGAAGGCCGAACAAGACCGAGGGCGTCTACCCCGCGGTACGCGGTGCTCAGGGGTGCCGACCTGCGCGAAGCGAAGCGGAGGCCCGATGGCACGTTCTCGGGCACCCTCGCGTCTGCTGTCGTAAAATCCTGTACTGCAACTGCGCGGCCTACCGAACTCACGGCGGTGTAGCTCAGCGGCAGAGCAGGGGTCTCATAAGCCCCGTGTCGGAGGTTCAATTCCTCCCACCGCCACCATCCTCCTGACGGTGCTACACTTTCAGCCCATGTACTCCACGGCTGAACCGTGTCTTCGTCAGCAGTGTCACGACCGTGCGGAGCGGCCGATCGTCGAGGTGGCGCAATGAGTGATGTCCTCGTGGAGCGCACGGGCGCCATCGCTACCGTCGTCATCAACCGCCCCCGGATGCGCAACGCCATCAGCTTCGCGATGTGGGGGGAGCTTGCGCGGATCAGTCGTGCCTTGAGGGATGACGACACCGTGCGCGGTGTCGTCTACCGGGGGGCCGGGCGCCAGGCCTTCGCCTCGGGCGCCGACATCTCCGAGTTCCAGGAGTACCGCAAGGACACGGAGACAGCCCTGCGCTACGGAGCCCAGACCGACGCGGCCTACGCCGCCATCCGCGGGTGTCCAAAGCCCACGGTGGCCATGATTCACGGCTACTGCATGGGCGGCGCCATGGCCGTGGCCATGGCGTGCGATCTGCGCTTCGCCGCCGAGGGAGCGCAGTTCGGCATCCCGGCGGCACGGCTCAGCATTATTTACGGTGCCGATGCCGTGGGCCAGCTCGTGGAGTTGGTCGGCCCTGCCTACGCGAAGGACATCCTGTTCTCGGCGCGCACCGTGGGCGACCACGAGGCCTTGGCCATCGGCTTCATCCAGCGCCTGTTGCCGGCCGACGAGTTAGAGTCGGCCACCTACGAGTACCTCGAGCAGGTCGCCGATAACGCTCCCCTGTCCGTGCGAGGCGCCAAGGCCACGGTCCAGCTGTACGTCGAGGGGCTGGACGAGACGCGGCGTCAGCGCCTTGGCGCGCTCTCGCTCGAAACGTACGAGAGCCAGGATTACAAGGAAGGCACGCGGGCCTTCCTGGAAAAGCGTCGGCCCCGCTTCCAGGGACGGTAACTGCCGCGTGAACGTCGATGTGCTCAGCTCGACGCCGCCGAGCGCGATCGAGGGTAGCGGAACATTCGTCGCGGTCGACGGATTGGCCCGGGGGCTGACCGCCCTTGGCCACAATGTCGCGGTTCGCCCGCTGCGTGTGCGCACCCGCTTCCACACCTTCGACCGCTGGCTCTACAACGCGGCGATGGTCATGGCGCCGCCCCGCGGCGATCTCGTGGTCGGGGTGGACCTCGACGGATTCTTGTGGGCGCGCGGGAACCGGCGCCGGCGACGGCGCTCCGCGTTCGTGGCGACACCCAAGGGGGTCATCGCCGACGAGCTGCGCAACGAACGCGGCGGGGTACGCCTGCTGCTCAGCGTCCAGGCTCGCTGGGAGCGCCGCAATCTCCACCTGGCCGACCGCGTGATCGTGACGAGTCAGTACTGCGCCGACATCGTGCGCGCGCTCTACGGGATCCCCCGCGACCGCCTGGCTGTGGTGCCCGAGCCGATCGATCTGGGGGAGTGGCGTCGTCGCTTCGCCGAGGCGGGATGCCGTCGTCCCGCGGACCGTCCCACCGTGCTTGCCGTGGCGCGGATGTACCCGCGCAAGCGGCTCGGCGACCTGCTCGACGCGGCGGCGCTCCTCCGGACCCGAATCCCTCGTGTCGAGGTGCGCATCGTAGGAAACGGGCCGGAAATGGCCGCGGTGCGTGGCCAGCGGGCTCGACTGGGTCTGGAGTCGACCGTCGCGCTCCTGGGCGACGTGAGTCGTCAGACATTGGCCGCCGAATACGTGAATGCCCAGTGCTTCTGTCTCCCCAGCATCCAGGAGGGATTCGGGATCGCCTTCACCGAAGCGATGGCGGCCGGTCTGCCCATCGTAGCGTGTCGGGCCGCCGCGGTGCCGGAGGTCGTCACCGACGGTGTCACGGGACTCCTCGTCAGTCCCCGTCGGCCGACGGAACTGGCCCAGGCCATCGAAACGCTGCTCGTGAACGAAGGGCTTCGGAAGGATATCGGCGAGGCGGGCCGGCGTCGCGTGCAGGCGCTCGACCTCGTGCCGGTCGCCCGCCGGTTCCTGGAAGCCTGCGGCCGATGAGCGACCTGGCCTCGACCACGCGACGCTTCACCTTCTCGGCCGGACACCGTTACTGGGTTTCCGCCTGGAGTGAAGCCGAGAACCGCCGGGTGTTCGGCACCCTCACCGTGCCGCATGGGCACAACTACACGCTGGATGTCACCGTGCGCGGGCCGATCGACGCGCGGACGGGCATGGTGATGGATCTGGCTGAGCTGAAGCGCATCGTGAGCGAGATAGTGGTCGAGCGCTTCGATCACGCTGATCTCAACGTCGATCCGCTCTTCCGGGATCGCGTTCCCACCACCGAGAACATCGCCATTGCCATCTGGGAACTGCTGGCTCCCAAGCTCGACCCCGACCGCCTCTGGCAGGTCCGCGTGTGGGAGGATCCCACCCTGTATGTGGACTATCGCGGAGGACGGCGATGAGCGGTGAGATGGTGGAGCTCACCCGCATCTATCACTTCAGCGCTGCGCACCGCCTGGACCACCCCGCCCTGAGCGCAGAGGAGAACGCCGCGCTCTACGGCCCCTGCGCTCGGCCGCATGGTCACAATTACTACGTCGAGGTGACGCTGGCTGGGACGCCCGACCCGGTGACAGGCATGGCCCTCGACCTCGGCCCTGTCGATCGCGCCGTGCAACGGATCCTTCTCGACGCGGTCGACCACCAGCCCCTTGAGCACGTGGCGTCGCTGGCCGGGATCATCACGACCGGGGAGAGCCTGGCCCGCGCGTTCTGGGCGATGCTGGCGCCGGCGCTCCCCGCACTCACCGGCGTGACCGTTCACGAGACGGCCAAGAACCAGTTCGAGTATCGAGGCGAGACGCGATGATCGCGGATCTGATCCAGGAGCTCTTGGGCCAACTGGGCGAGGACATCCGGCGAGAGGGCCTGGAGCGAACCCCCGACCGGGTGGAGAAGGCGCTGCGCTATCTCACCTCGGGCTATTCGCAGAAGGTCGAGGAGATCCTGAACGGCGCCCTGTTCGTCGAGCAGTACGACGAGATGGTGGTGGTCAAGGACGTCGACTTCTTCTCGTTGTGTGAGCATCATCTCTTGCCCTTCTTTGGCAAAGCCCACGTGGCGTATCTGCCCGAGCAGAGGATCGTGGGACTGTCGAAGATTCCACGCCTCGTGGAGATGTTCAGCCGGCGCTTGCAAGTCCAGGAACGGCTCACCACGCAGATCGCGGCCACCCTCAACGAGGTGCTGCAGCCGCGCGGGGTGGCCGTGGTCATGGAGGCCGTGCACTTGTGCATGCTCATGCGGGGGGTGGAGAAGCAGAATTCCAAGGCCGTGACCTCGGCCATGCTCGGGGTGTTCCGCGACCGACCGGAGACCCGGGCCGAATTCATGGAGCTGATCAAATCCAGCCGGGGGCTTCAGATATGACGCCGCGGGAGCTCGAGGGGCAGGCCGCGATCGTGACCGGTGCCGGACGGGGGATCGGCCGCGCGGTGGCTCTCGCCCTCGCCGCGGAGGGAGCGGCCGTCGCCCTGGCCGCTCGCACGCGCCTCGAACTGACCGCGGTGGCGACCGAAGTTCGGGAGCGCGGTGGCCGCGCGCTGGCGATTCCCACCGATGTGGCCTCCGCGGAGGCGGTCGATGCCCTCGTGGAACAGGCGTCGGCCGCGCTGGGCCGCGTCGATCTCTTGGTGACCGCGGCCGGAGTCGCGTCGTTTGGGCCGCTGATCGGAACCAAACCGGCTGATTGGGACCCCATGCTCGCGGTGAACCTGCGGGGAGCCATGCTGTGCTGCCGCGCCGTACTGCCGGTGATGGTCCGGCAGCGGGGAGGCACTATCGTCAACCTGGCGTCGATCGCCGCCCGTCGCCCGATTGCCGGAGCGGCCGTCTACGCCGCGACCAAGGCGGGGCTGGTGGCGTTCAGCCGAGTGTTGGCGGAGGAGATGCGGGCAGAGGGCGTTCGCGTGGGGGTGCTGGCCCCGGGCGCGGTGGACACGCCCCTCTGGGACAGCATCCCAGATGCACCCGATCGCGGGCGGATGCTCAAACCGGAGGATGTGGCCCGGGCTGTTGTGCTCATGGCGGCCTTGCCTCGGCACGCGTCACTGGAAGACCTCACGCTGATGCCGGCGGGAGGCATCCTGTGATACGCTTTCTGTGATTCCGGCATTGGAGGGAGAGGCGCGATGATCACGCTGACCGAGATGGCCGCCAAGAAGGTTTCGGACCTTCGGCTGGAGGAAGGAAAGCCAGAGTGGGGCCTGCGTATCCGGGTGGTTGGGGGCGGGTGCTCTGGCATGTCGTATGAGTTGGGTTGGGAGGACACCGAGACTGCCGGCGATAGTGTCGTTGAGCAGAGCGGAGTCAAGGTGTACGTGGACCAGTTCAGCGCACCCTATCTCTCAGGGAGCGAGATCGACTACGTCGACAACAACATGCTGGGCGCCGGCTTCGCGGTCAAGAACCCGAACGTGAAATCGAGCTGCGGCTGCGGCCAGTCCCACCGCTTCTAGCGCGCCGCCGTGCGCGTCGACGTCCGGCTCTTCGCCCGCTATCGTGAGGCCGCCGGGCGCGAGCGGATCGAAGTTGAGCTCCCCGAGGGCGGAACGGTCGAGGCGGCGTGGGAGGTAGTCGTCAGCCGCCATCCCGAGCTGTCACAATACCGCCCCTTCACCCTTTTCGCGGTCGGGCATGACTATGTCGCTTCCGACCACCGTCTCGCCTCGGGAGATGAACTCTGCCTCTTCCCCCCGGTGAGCGGAGGGAGTGACGACACGTATCGCGTGGTGAGGCAGCCGCTGGTGCCCGACGCCATCGCGGCTGCCGTCGACCATCCCGGGGCGGGCGGCATTGTCATCTTTTCCGGCGTGGTCCGCAACGAGACGGGGGGGCGCGGCGTGAAGTTCCTGGAGTACGAGGCGCATGTCCCCATGGCCGAGGCCAAAATGCGCGAGATCGGTGGCGCCATCCGGGCGCGATGGCCTGGTGTGAAGCGCGTCGCGATGTTCCACCGGCTCGGACGGCTGGACATCGGAGAATCGAGCGTCCTGATCGCGGTCTCGGCCGCGCACCGCGGTGAGGCGTTCGCAGCGTGCCAGTACGCCATCGACACGCTCAAGACGACGGTGCCAGTTTGGAAGAAGGAGCACTTCGGTGACGGCGAGGTGTGGGTGGGCCTACAAGGCGGCTAGGACCAGGTCGGAGATCCGGGAGCTGCGCGGCTTTGCCTGGGCGCGCTGCGAGGTTGCGAGGGCATGCGACGCGATGTCGGCCTCCACGAATTGGCGCGACAACGAGGGGCGTCCCCCGTTTAATTGAACACGACGGCGGACGACATCCTCGTCTCCGTTGAGAGCACCATTCGCCGCCACGCGATGCTCCGGGGTGGCGAAACTGTCCTGGCGGCCGTCTCCGGGGGGTCTGACTCCGTGGCCCTCCTCTACCTGCTCCACCGTCTCGCCCCAGCCTGGCGGCTCACCCTGCATGCGCTGTACGTTGATCATCAGCTCCGATCCGACTCTGGCCGCGACGGAGAGTTCGTCTGCCGATTGGCCGCGCGACTCGATGTCCCCGCCGAGACTGCCACGGTCAGCGTTGTGGCCGGAGGCTCGCGCGAGGCCGCCGCCCGTGCGGCCCGGTACCGTGCTCTCGAGGACTATGCGGACCGCATTGGCGCTCAGCGCATCGCGCTCGGTCACACGAGCGACGATCAGGCCGAGACGGTGCTCATGCGGATCCTCGAGGGAACGGGTGTGCGCGGCCTGGCCGGGATCCCCGCCCGGCGCGGTCCCATCATCCGACCGCTCCTCGCCGAACGCCGCACTGCCCTCCGCGCACTGCTGAGCGGGATGGGCGTCGAGTGGCTCGAAGACCCGTGGAACGAGGACCGACGCTTCGTGCGCAATCGGATCCGGCACGAGCTCCTCCCCCTGCTGGCCGAGTTCTACAACGCCGAGATCGTCCCGGCGCTTGTTCGGGTGGCGACGCTGGCCGGCACGACCGTCGACGCGGTGGAGCGCGTGGCGGCGCAAGAGCTGGAGCGGCTGGCCACTGCGGCTCCCGGCGAATTGATTCTCCCCCTCGGAGAGCTGCAGGCGCTACCTGGGGAGGTGGCCGCTGAGGTTCTACGCCAAGCGGCCGCAATCCTGGGGAGCCGTGCTCCACTCCGCGCATGGGCTCATCGCGGCCTGCGGCGCGCGCTGGCTCACCCGCCACCGCGGCGTGCCTTTGCCCTCGGTCGCGTAACGGTCGACGTCAGCGTCGGTCGTCTCCGTCTGGCGAGCCACCCGCCCGCGTCGCTCACCGCCCGCGACATTCCCGTGCCGGGTTGCATGGCCTTGCCGGAGGCCGATCTCATGCTGGAAAGCGCGCTCCTTCCGCGCTCGGGGTATGAGATTCCACGTGATCCGTGGCGCGTCGCGTTCGACGTCGAGGCCCTCCCGGGCCCGCTCATCGTCCGCGCCCGGCGTCCCGGCGATCGCCTCACCCCCTTCGGGACTTCGGGCGAGCGTCGAGTCAAGAGGCTCCTGCTCGAGGCCGGACGGCCCCGCTGGGAACGGCAACGAGTGCCCATCGTCCAAGCTGGCCCCGAGATCGCGTGGGTGGGCGGCGTTCGGCGCGGATCCGTGGCTCCGGTCACCGCCCTCACGCGCCGCATTCTCCAGCTCTCTCTGTTCCCTCTGGCGGAGGCGCGCGGGCCACGCTAGAATCCCTGGCCAGCGGGCATGGCCGCGCGTGCGGCGGTCGGCCTCAGCGTATCAAATTGAATTCATCTTGACCGATCACCCCCTCATCGAGGACGCTGCCACGCCATGACCAAGCCCTCCGTCATCGAGGAAGCGCGCGCCCTGACCCCCCACGGCACCGTGCTGGTGGTCGACGACGAGCCCAGTGTGCGCGCGTCGGTGCGCGCGATTCTCGAGGGAACCTGTCACATTCTCGAGGCCGAGGACGGTGCCGAGGCGTTCGAGCGGCTCCGCGGCCATGAGGTCGACCTCGTGCTCCTGGATCAGCGCATGCCGGGCGAGGCCGGGCTCGATGTGCTCCAGCGCATCAAGGCCCTCGACGACACCATCGTGGTGGTGCTGGTCACCGCGGTTCACGAGGTTCGCACGGCGGTGGAAGCGCTCAGGCGCGGCGCGTATGACTACCTCACCAAGCCCTTCGACGTCGACGACATCGTCCTGCTGGTGCGCCGGGCCCTCGAGAAGCGAGCTCTCGAGCGCGAGGTGCTCTGCTTGCGCTCGGAGCTGACCCTGCCCGGGCACGAGGGCAGCGCGTCCCGGCCCATGATCGGACGTCATCGCGAGATGATCCGCATCTACCAGCTGGTGGCCCAGCTCGCGGAGACGCTCACCACCGTGCTCATCACCGGGGAGAGCGGGACGGGCAAGGAACTGGTGGCGCGGGCCATCCATCACCAGAGCCCACGCCGCACCCAGCCCTTCGTGGCCGTCAACGTCGCGGCCATTCCCGACACCCTGATCGAATCGGAGCTGTTCGGCCATGAGAAAGGCGCCTTCACCGGCGCGGTGGCCCGCAAGCTCGGCAAGTTCGAGCTGGCCCAAGGGGGAACGGTCTTCCTCGACGAAATCGGCTCCCTCCGGCTCGACCTCCAGGCCAAGCTGCTGCGCGCGCTCCAGGAGCGCGAGATCGAGCGCGTGGGCGGCGTGCGGCCGACGCCGGTCGACGTGCGGCTGCTGGCCGCGACCAACGTCAACCTGCGTCAGGCCGTGCGGCTCCGCACCTTTCGCGAGGATCTGTACTACCGGCTCAACGTGATTCCCATCCACGTGCCGCCGCTCCGCGAGCGGCGAGAGGACATTGTGCTCCTGGTCGAGCACTTCATCGCGAAAATCAGCCGCGAATGTCACCGCGATGTGCGGGGTATCTCCGCGGGCGCCCTCGACACGCTGATTCGCTACGACTGGCCCGGCAACGTTCGCGAGCTGGAAAATGTCATTCACCGCGCCGTGGTCCTGGCCCGCAAGCCGGTTCTGCAGCTCCAGGACTTTCCCCTCGACGTGGCCATGCCGGAGACCGGCGCGCGGCTGGCCGAGGACACCGGGCTCCCGCTCGGGGCGGCGCGCGACCAGTTCGAGCGGCAGTACGTGCTGCGCGTGCTTGAGCAGGTGGGGTGGAACGTGAGCCGCGCGGCCCGCACCTTAGGCGTGCACCGCAACACGGTGCTGGCCAAGCTGTCCGGGTGGGGCGTGCAGCGGCCCGGAAGTGATGGGCGCGCTGCCTCCGGCTGATCGCCGCGGCGAGACGGCGTTCTCAGCGATCCGCGATCACCGCGTAGGTCACACCCCACAGCACCGCGAGGTCGCGTATCGCCTGGAGGGTTCGGCCGCCCTCGCCCGCGACGTGGCCGATGACGCCCACCAGCACCACCGTCGTGTCGTGCGGACGCGCCGCGGCCAGCCGGAGCGTCTCCGTGTACGGTACGGCCGCGTCGCCGCGCCCGTGGAGGAGGACGAGGCGCCCGGGAATTCGGGCGACCACGTTCTCCGGTGAGACGATGTCCAGCAGCGGCGCGAGCGCGTTCACCGCGGTCTCGACGGCCGTGCGGTCGCCGGTCTCGAGGGCCTGACGCAGGGACGCCTCGACCAGATCGGCGTTGGCGGCGATGAACGCGCGGACCAGGTCGGGATCGTGCCGCGTATGTCCGCGAAGCTCGCCGAACGCATACTCGCCGGTGAGGAAATAGCGCACCAGTTCCCGCGCCGAGGCATACCCCCCCAGGACCACACACGTGCCGACGCGATCGCGGACTCGCGGGTCGGTGGCGGCGAGCAGCGCGGGTCCGGCTCCCACGCTTACGGCCACCAGCGTGGTCGGTCCCGGACGGAGGGCGAGGGCTGTCACGACGGACTCGGCGTCGGCAGGGCGAAGCCGACCTCGCGTCAGTCCGGGGATGGTGGGCACGATCACGGCGAATCCCGCCCGGGCCAGGAGACGAGCGGCCGCCTGAAGACGCCGGTCTTGATTGCCGTCCGGAGCGAATCCGTGCACGAGTACGAGCGACGCGCGCGCGCGTGTGCCCGTGAGGAGCTCGAGATCGGTGCCCCGCACGGCGATGCGGCGCCGCGTGGGAGCCTCGGTCAGGCGGGACAGCAGGGGATAGCGTCCGTCGGAGAGGAACTCCACCAGGAACGCGGTGGCCACGGCCATGCGTGCGGCCGCCGCCAGGACGGGGCCGGCGAGGACGACGGCGACGAAGAGGAGAACGAGGCCGGCGGCGAGGCGGGCGCTGACGAACCTACTTCCGATTAGTGCACTTGACCAGGCGCCAGCCGTCGAACATGTTCACCTTCACGACGATCTCGGGCACCAGGCCGACCTGCTCCAGGAGTGGCTTCAGGGCTAAGTTGGACTTCCATCCGAGCCACGTGCAGAGCGGGGCGACCCGATCCTCCGCCCAGCCCACCACGGGATTCTGGCTGCGGAAGTGGTTGAGAATGACGATGACGCCGTTGGGCTTCACCGCGCGCTTCATCTCGCGCAGCGCGGCTACCGGATCGGGCACCGCCGAGATGGTATAAGTGGCCAGGGCCTTGTCGAATTCGTCGTCGCCGAAGTCCATAGATGTGGCATCCATGACTTTGAGGCGGATGTTGGGCATGGCGAGCGTCTGTACGCGCTCCACAGCCTTGTCGAGCATCTCCTGCGAGAGGTCGATGCCCGTGAGATGACAGGCCGCGGGATAGAGCGGTAGGTTGAGCCCGGTTCCGATTCCGACCTCGAGGACCGAGTCCCTCGACTGGATGCCGAGGTGCTTGATGGCGGCGGCGCGCCCGGGCGCAAAGATCCAGTCGAAGAGGAGGTCGTACACAGGCGCGTACAGCTCGTAGGCGCGCTGGACCTGCCTCTTCTCCAACGCTACGTCCACGTGACATCCTCCGGTGGCTTGAAGTTGAGGCCGGCCTCAGGGGGCGACTGCTCGGTCATTGTACTCGGCCGCCTCCGCGCTTGCCAAGCGCGTTCTGGCCACGGCGGGACGGTCGCGATGCCGCCGCTCGAAGCCGGCTCACCTATGTCTCGGACGCTGGCGGTCGCGGTGGCGGCTGGCTCAGCAGCGCGCGGGTGCGCTCCTCCATCGCCGATTCGAGCATCCGCACACGCGCCTCGAGCGCGCGTACACGGGAGCGGAGCCGCCAGCGCTGAATTCCCAGCGGAATGCCCGCCAAGATGAGGCCCGCGCCCAGCGACAGCAGGATCAGCGCGGAGACGGGCACGCCCTCCCGCTTCCACAGCAGGAACTCGACGGCGGTCGGCGCGCTGTTCTGGATAGCGAAGATCGTCACGGCCGCCGCGCAGAGGGCAACGATGAGATATCCGAAGGTCATGCGCCGCGCGGGGCCGGAGGCATGGCGAGATTCCTCACGCCCCGAACTTGGTGAGCCTGAGGGCGTTGGCCATGACCAGGGGCATCAGATGGAATGCGGGAATCAACCCTAGGCTCCCGGTGCGACACGCGCGCTCCGAGAAGGCGTCGAGGCCGTCGGCACCGCTGTACCGGCCATGCACGAGGACGGGGACGGGTTGCCAGCCGTGGGCGGCCAGGACGGAGGGAGTCGCATGGTCCCCCGTCACCACCAGCACATCGGGACGCAGCGCCTCGATCTCCGGCACGAACGCATCGAAGCGCTCCAGCGCCGCGACCTTGGCGTCGAAGTCGCCGTCCTCTCCCGCCTTGTCGGTGTCCTTGTAGTGGACGAAGAAGAAGTCAAAGCTCCCCCACTGCTCGCGCAGGGTGGCCATCTCATCCTTAAATGTCGAGCCCGTCTCGAGAACGTCCATTCCCACGAGCTTGGCCAGCCCGCGATACATCGGGTAGGCGGCGATGGCCGCTGCGCGCAGACCGAATACGGTCGGGAATCGCGGAAGGTCGGGGAGTAAGTCGAAGCCCCGCAACAGGATCATGTTGGCGGGCCCGGCGTCGCGCAGCAGGCGCCGGGCCTCGGCCACGAACTGGTTCACGAGATCGGCCGTGCGCGCCGAGCCCGCGTCGAGGGCCCGCACCGGGAGCGGGGGCTTGCCGAGAGCCTGGGGGTCGGTTTCGGAGAGACTCCCCCCCAAGTTCTCGCCGCGCAGGACGAGCACAAAGCGGTGCTCCTTCACCGGCTCGACCATGACCTCCACCCCGAGCAATCGAATGGCCCGCAGGCGCTCGGTGAGCTGGATGCAGAGCTCGGTGCTGATACGGCCCGCCCGGCGGTCGGTGATGCGACCCTCGGCGTCCACGGTGCAGAAATTCCCGCGAGCCGCCACGTCGCCGGGGCGGAGGTCGAATTCAATGCCGAGCGCTTCGAGGACCCCCCGGCCCACCTGGTATCGCAGCGCATCGTAGCCGAACAGCCCGAGGTGACCGGGACCACTGCCCGGCGTGATCCCCGGCGCGACGTGTCGGATCAAGCCACAGGCCGATGTCGACGCCAACCGCGACAGGTGTGGCAGGCGCGCCGTCTCGAGTTCCGAGCGCCCCGTGTCCGGTCGCGGCAGTCCCCCGAGCCCATCGAGAGAGAGGAGGACGATCCTGGTGTCGGCGGCGACGACGAGCGGCGCGATCAGATCGAGCACGCCCTCAGGCGTCCTTGATGGGGTTCTCGATCGATCCCAGGCCCGTGATCTCCACCCGCACCACATCGCCGGGGTGCATGAAGACCGGCGGTTTCATGGCCACGCCCACGCCCGGCGGAGTCCCGGTGGCGATCAGGTCGCCGGGGGCGAGCGTCATGAGCCCGGAGAGATAACTCACCAGATAGTTGACGTTGAAGATGAACGTCCGCGTGTTACCTCGCTGCATCTGCTTGTCGTTGACGAACGTCTTGAGATCGAGGACGTGGGGATCGGGAATCTCCCGGCGGTCGGCAATGAACGGACCCACGGGAGCGAAGGTGTCCGCGATCTTGCCCGCGGCCCACTGCGTGGTGAGGAACTGGAAGTCGCGCGCGCTGACGTCGTTGATGATGGTGTAGCCCCACACGTAGTCGAGCGCCGCCTCCTTGCTGACATAGCGGGCGGTGCGGCCGATGATCACTCCCAGCTCGACCTCCCAGTCCAGCTGGGTGGAGCCCCGCGGTCGCAGGATCGGGTCGCCGGGATCGAGGATGGCCGTGTTCCATTTTGGGAAGATCGGGGGCTCCTTGGGAATAGGATTGTTGGTCTCCTCCGCGTGGTCGCGGTAGTTGAGTCCGATGCAGATGAACTTCCCGGGGTCGGCGATGGGCGCGTGCAGCCGCACGGAGGACACCGGAAAGGTCACCCGCTCGGCAGTCGAGGCCACCGCGTCCTGCGACGCCACCCCGCCCTCCAGAAAGGCGCGCGTGCTCGAGGGGACGAGGGCGGCGGCGATCTCCTGGGCGCGAAGCACCCCCCGGCGGGTCAGCGTGGCGGCCAGGCTCGCCTGCAGATCGAGAACCTGATCGCCGTCGAGCGCGCCGAGGCGCGGACCCACGCCATTCTGGGAGAAGCGGACGAGCTTCATGGGGGCCTCCAACGAAGGTGGTGGTCTGTTATTATAGCTTCGCATGGACGTTGCGACGAGAGTGGTCGCCTTGGGCGTGGCCGTGGCTCTGATGGTCGGGCTACTCGCGCCGTCAGCTGTCGCGCAGTCGCCGCCGACGGCTGTCGAGCAGTCGCCGCCGATACCGCCACCGACCGCGGTGGGTTCCGCTCCCGATCCGTTGGCCGATGAAGGTCCCCCGGCCGGCGCCATCGCCGGAGCGGTGG
>JBKPAK010000079.1:0-9595 GCA_046726415.1 Candidatus Methylomirabilota bacterium | reverse complement strand
CCCATCCGCGAAGTCGGTGGCCTGCATCATCGATACATCCGGCGAGCGGCATAGCTGCGTTTCGCCCGGCCGTCCAAGCGCACCATCGCCTCTGCCATTACCACGTTATGCTTGCTCCTCGTGATCTGCCCGCCATTGGCGTAGCCACGCCGCGTTTCGAGACACGTCGCCACCTGCCCACCGTGTCCCGTAGCGTGCCGTGAAGCCCAACCTCGTTCACCGGCGTGCCCCCGTTCAGCATCCGGCTAGTCACGATGTCGGCCGAACGGAGTTTCGGCGAGGGACAGGCGGCGCCCGTCGCCGCCCCTCTCGGCAGGTTAGCCGGTCAGATCGCTTCGGCGTGATGATCAGCTTGGCATACCCGCCCGGCAGCGGCTCGGTCACGCGGTAGGTCTCGCCACCCGTAACGAAGAGCACCTGATTCGCGTCGCTGACGATGTCGTCGCCGCCCACATGCCAGACGAAGAGCCCGCGGTACGGCAGACATACCTGGAAGTCGGGCGAGAAGCCTTCCGAGCCCGGACGCGACGGCAATCGGGGCACGCTGTGACGCCGCAGATTCTCGACGAGACCGAGGGACGACTGGAGAAGCCGTGTTCGCGGCGAGCCCACGCCGTCCGCGGGATCGCACAGCCGACCAGGGCACGCCGCGCTCGCCTAGCTCATCGGAGCCTCGGACTACGAGAGCATTGTCTTGGTCTTGCTCGCTGTCAAAATCTTTCGGGGCGTCGACGTTTCGCGCGCAGCTGCGTGAGACCCACCGCTATGACGACGATGCCCCCTGCGATCAGCCACCACGGCGTTCCGCGGCGCCAATCGCCGGTGACGGCCGCGAGGACGAGCCCCGTGCCAAGCGTCATGAGGAAGAATGCGGGCCGCCCCGTGCGCAGTCTGAGGGCGCGGCCAACTCCGACCCCGATAAGCACGACACCCCAGGCCGGCAACAGGTGACCGGCAGGAGGGAGGCCGAAGACTGTCGCAATCAGGTAGGCGCCGGCGACGAGCGGAAAGATGCTCGACGGATGCAGCAGTGCATCCGTCCACGTGCCGTCACGCGGCGAGTGCGCCGACGCGGCTGGAGGCGAGTGTGTCACTGTCCGGCCAGTCTCCGGGCCGGAGACGCGATAGAGGCGAATCGGGTGCTCGATGTTCTTGAGCTCCTGGACGCCGAGGTCTTCGAACGCAAGATCGAGCTTCGTGTAGACCTGCTGGTAGACCGCCTCCGAGACGCAGATGCCGCCGGGCGCGGCGATGGTTTGCAGTCGCGCCGCGATGTTCACGCCGTCGCCGTAGACGCGGTAATCCTGTACGATCACGTCGCCCAGGTGCACACCGATCCGGGTCTCGATGCGGTCGGCTGGCTCCCGGCCGGCGTTGGCGGTCGACTGCGCCTCTTGAATCGCCTGCGCACAGCGCACGGCATTGACTACGCTGTCGAACTCGCCGAACACGGAGTCACCCGCGGTGTCGACGACGCGCCCCTGATGCGTCTCGACGAGGCCGCGAGTGCGGTCGTGGAATTCGCGGATCAGCGCCGTGGTGCCTTCCTCGTTTCGCCCCATCATGCGGCTGAACCCGGAGACGTCGACCATGAGGATGGCTGCGAGCTTGCGGCGTGGTGAGGAGGCCTCCGTGGTCATCCCATACGATTATGAGCCCCTCTGCCAGGTGAGCGGTAACCGACACAGAGACCGTGGAGGTGTCGATTCGAACCGTCGCCGTTCGACCTATTGATGAAGGACAGTGCCCATCGAAAGGAGCCGATGATGTCGAACACCGTCCAGTTTCACCGCGTGCTGCGTGCGTCCCCCGAAAGGGTCTACCGGGCGTTCCTCGACGCGGATGCGATGGCCAAATGGCTTCCGCCGAATGGATTCACCGGCAAGGTGCATCACATGGACGCCAAAGTCGGCGGCACCTACCGGATATCGTTCACGAATTTCACCACCGGCCGCAGTCACACCTTCGGCGGTGAGTATCTCGAGTTGGTGCCACACGAACGCATCCGCTACACGGACAGGTTCGACGATCCGAACCTGCCCGGCGAGATGCACACGACGATCAGCTTGACGCGTGTGTCCTGCGGGACCGAGTTGAATATCGTCCAGGAGAGCCTGCCGGCTGTCATCCAGCCCGAGGCGTGCTATCTCGGCTGGCAAGAGTCGCTCGCGCTCCTGGCGAAGCTCGTCGAAGCCGAGATTCCGGATTAGTCGACCGCTCGCTGGGTTGCACCCGCGTCGGCAAGCCGCCCGGCCTGGCCGCCGGCCTCAAGTGGCGCCGCATGTTGAGCGCCTGGTACTGGCCGTCGCTCTGGCTTGGCCGACGTGGGGGTGTGGCGGCTGGCCGCGCAACTCGCTCACGAGCGCCAGCTCCGCCTCGCCCCGAGCACGATCCAGCGCGTGTTGCGGCGCTGGGGTCTGGGGCGGCGCCGCGACCGCCTGGCGGTACTCGAGCAGCGGGCCGCCAAGACGGCGGGGTTGCTGACGGAACGGACGCGGCGCGCGGTGGCGCGCGCCCGCAGTCGCGGGCGGCACCTCCATGCCCGGCAGCCGGGCGAGCTGGTGTGCGTGGACACATTCTATATCGGCAAGCTCAAGGGCGTCGGCAAGGTCTGGCAGATCACGGCCTGCGATGCGGCGTGCTCGTACGGCGTGGCGTGGCTGCTGCCGGCCCTCTCGGCGGCGGCCGCCGCGACGTTCCTCCGGCACGTTCTGCGGCCGAGTTATCGGCGGGCGGGTTGGCCACTCCAGCGCGTCCTGACCGACGGGGGCTCGGAGTTCAAGGGGGCGTTCGATGAGGCCTGCCAGGCGCTCCGCATTGGCCACACCCGCACCAAGCCGCGCCATGCCTGGACCAACGGCTTCGTGGAGCGGTTGCAGGGCACGATCCTGCATGAGCACTGGCGCATCGAGTTCCGCCGGTAGTACTTCACCAGTCGCGCGGCGATGCAGCGGACACTCGACGGGTTCCTGAAGTTCTATAACGAGCAGCGGCCGCACCAAGGCTACCGGCTCCTCGGCCGTATGCCCGCCGACCTCTTCTGGGGCGCCGCGGCGGTGGCGAGCTAACTCCATGCCCCACTCTTTGCGCGCACGAGTGTCAACACCTTTCCGAGTCCTGGCGACCGCGCTCGTCGAACTAAATACCTACGCGCGACAGGGCATTCATCGGTCGTCACCGACACGGTCGAGCGCGTGACAGGTCGCGCGCCGGGCACGATCGAGCAGTGGGCGCGAGAGCACGTGAGCGCATTGCTCGGTTGAGGAGACCGCCTGAGCCTCCACGCACGGGGCTGGCTTTCTTCGGCGAGGGGCTTCGTCTTCTCACGCAAAAACGATTGTGAGGGACGCGCGCAGACGTAGGTTCGCGTGATCAGTGGCGGCTGGTCACGTTCGTGTTACCTGCTTGAACCCGTTGGCTTCCTGATAAAGCCGAAATAGAACGTGACCAGGAAGAAAATGAAATGAAGGATCGAGCGTATGCCACTGAGCTCAGGCGTCTGGACCAGGCCTGTGCCAACGAGCGGCACTGAAACATTGGCTCCTCGAGCAGGTCGAGGATCTGGACCGTCGGGGGTGCGGGTTCGAGCAACGGATACGGACCGTGTTCACGGTGACCCCGGAGATTCAGCTCCTCATGACCGTGCCGGGCGTGGGCTCATCCTCGCGGTGGTGATCGCACTCGAGGTGGGCAACGTCGCGCGATTCGCCACCGCCGAGAAACTTGCCGCCGACGCGGGCACGACGCCGCGCGTCCACGCGAGCGGCGGGAACACCCGTTTCGGTCGGCCCGGCCAGACGTCAACCGCTATCTCAAATGGGCGGTCGGCGAAGCCGCGAACGCGATCTGCATCGCGCGCAGGCGCGCGCCGCACCGCCATGTGAGTCGCCTCTATGACCGCATCGCGCAGCGCAAGGGTCACGCGAAGGCCATCGGGGCCGTAGCCCGGCATCTGGCCGAAGCGACGTTTTGGATCCTCGGCAAACACGAACCCTATCGGGAACCGAAGGGTCGGCCGTTTCGTCCACGGGGGATAAGCGCGGGTGGCCCCTGAGCTCCCGGAACCTCGACCGTTGATTGCGACATCCCCCGAGATAACCATCATGCCGCCGACGACGGCGAAGATATGGCTCCGACGAAACGGGTGGAAGATGCCGGAGACGACGACGGTGTGAAGTGTGCGGGCACACGAGCGGCGGACGACACGGACCGATTCCGGCCTCGCCAGGTCCGGGGCGCGATGACGCATTGCGCTCTGCCTCTACGCGGTTCGATCGCGAGGGGGGCGCTACCTCAGCATCCCCCCAGAAGCGACCGCAGCGGGCGCTGCACCGCGGTCCCCCGGCGCACGCGGCCAGCGCACGGGACTCTCCCGGCCGCCCCAACAAACCAGGCGCAGCGCAGCGCTTTCAGATATGGGGCCACCACTTCCAGACGCACGTGTCGCTCTATACCGCAAGTAGTCCCTGAACGTCCGAATCGGCGCAGACTGCAGGCAGCTCGCGTGCTTCCTAACGCGTGCGAGCCACTTGCCCATCGTGCCGACCTCCGGTCCGGTGCACCCGACCGATGAGGTATCAAGCTGCTCGTTCTCCTCCTGGGCGCGGAGGTGGCTGTTCTCTCGCTCGAGGTCGTCGCTCATCGCGGCGTCCGCACTTTGTCCGTAATCGAAGGCTTCCCCCATTTGACCGCCGGACGGGATTTTGGCGAAGGACAGGTAGCGGCGCGGGTGGCTCGTGCGGCACGTGCGACCCACTGGCCCACTCATATGTTCAGCCCGAGACGCCACCCCGATTGACAAGAAATATGCAAGGGACCACCCTGTCGACACCATGGCGCTCAAGGCGCTCATTCTGGACTATGGGAATGTTCTTAGCCAGCCCCAAGGCGATCAGTGGTTCGAGGTGATGGCGGCCGAGGTTGGGGCGCCTCGTGACACCTTCCGCGCCGCCTACTGGCGACACCGCCTCCTCTATGACACCGGGCTCCCCGCCAGGGAGTACTGGGGGCGGGTCCTCGAAACATTTGGAGCGGGAAGCCGGGGCCGAGATGATGGGCGCATCATCGATCGACTGATCGACGCAGACGTGGCGTCATGGACCCAGTACCGAGAGCAGATGTGGATGCTGGCGCGGTCCTTCCGGGATGGCGGCGGACGCACCGCGTTCTTGTCGAACGGGGTTCCCGAAGCCATGGCGCGGATCCGGGAGGATCGACGGCTTGAGGCGTGGTTCGACACCGTGGTCGTCTCGTGTGAGGTCGGGATCGCGAAACCAGACCCAGCGATCTACTGGCTGTGCCTGTCGCGTATCGGAAGGCCGCCGCATGACGCACTGTTTGTCGATGACCGGCCGGAGAACCTCGAGGCCGCTGCCACGTTGGGGATCCAAACGTTCCACTTCACTGGCGATGATGCTGTCCCACCGTTGGTCGAGCTGGTGCGGTTGCTTTCTCGGTAGAGGGCGCCTTCTGGCTGTGCTCGTCCCAGAGCTCGAAGCCCCCTGTCCTTCGCCCAAACCGGGCCCGACTCGGTCGACGACGACCGATGCACTTTCGACAGGCCCGGCACGCGAGGAGACCGGTGGACGGCGGGTCCGACGCAGGGGAGTCGGAACCCTGGGGCCCGCCACGGAAAGCGATGGAGCTCCGGGTGGGACGCGGAGCGGCCTGACGCAAGAAGAGGGCCGAGCGTAGCGCGGTGGTGGCGCTGGGAGGTTCGGGTGCTAGATCAGGCGATCATGCCGCCAGCCGGACGTAGCGATGATGCCGTTCAAGGTGCACCGAGAGGAGCGCTGCCTGTCGCTCGAGCCGCCAGTCGAAACCGTTCTGGCCTCTCGGTTCGCAGGTTGGACGAGCCTGTCATTCGCCAAAAACCCGTCCGGCGGCCAAGCGATTGATCGGGTAGCTCTGCTCCGGGCAGAATCTCGTTCCGATGATCACCACGCTGCTTCACCTGGTTCGACTCTTACCGTTTCTCTGCGGCGGCCACCGCTCCCTCGCCGTCGAGAACCTGGCCTTGCGCCAGCAACTTGCCGTGTACAAGCGGACAGCGCCCCGGCCGAAGCTCCGCAGGAGTGATCGATCGTTCTTCTCTGAAGCGGTTTGTCAAGAGCACTGCTCGTTGGTCGTATCAGCTCCTTCGCTCTGCTCCTCCTCCGTGAGGACGACGGATGCGTGTGGGTCGTGCTCGCTGTGCGAGGTTGTCATCCTTCTCTTCGCGCTGTCAGTGACGAGTGGCAACTCGCCCGCGCATGATGGTGATGCGATCGGGCGGCGGCGCCCTCTGGGTCACGGCTCTCAACATCAGCCAAGAACAATCTCGCGCTCACCGCCCATTCACCTCGTCTCACAGCGGAGCGACCGATCAGTCTGCCCCTCCTCTTGCCATCTAGGCGGCCCGGCGTGCCGTCAGCGGTCCACGCACTTTGGTCGCGTCATAGACCGTCCCATCCTGCCAGATCGCAAAGAGGATCCCGGCCAGCCGCCGCGCCAGCGCCACCACGGCGATGGACCGGCCACGCCGGCCCCCGATCCGCTCCGCCCAGTCGCGCAGCGCCGCCGTCTCGGGTCTCTGGCGCCGGCGCAGAATGCACCACGCGGCCTGGACCAGGAGCCAGCGCAGACGGCCATTCCCCGCCTTGGTGATGTGGCCGCGGCGCTGGACCTCGCTCGAGCTCCATTCGCCGGGCACCAGCCCAGATAGGCTTCCACGTGATGCGCGCTCCGGAATCGAGTCACGTCGTCCACGGTGGCGACGAACGCCGTCGCGGTTACCGGCCCCACGCCGGGCACCGTGGTGAGATGCCGGGGCACCGCATCGGCCGCGACGCTCCGCTCGAGCTCCTCATCCAGGGCCTCGATCTGTTTATTGAGGGGATCGAGCAGTTCTACCAGCGGCGCGATCACCATTCTGAGCGCGGGCGGGAGCGCCACTTCCTCCAACCGCGTGAAAAACGTCTCGGGCGCGCCGGGGCGGAGACGGCACCCCTCACGCCGCACCAGCGACTGGATCCGGGTGATCCACGCGGCGCGGGTGCGAACTACGGCCTCGCGGACGGCGAGGCGCGCGCGTAACTCGCGGCGTTCGCTCGACGTCCGATGGGCGGGCCGATAGGTGCCGGCCCGACACGCATGCGCCAGAGCGTGCGCGTCTCGGCGATCGGTCTTCACCCGACGCGTCCGCCGGGCGTACATCGGCGCGTAATTCGGGTCAGCCACGATGACCTCGTGGCCAAGCTCTTCCAGGCGGCGCGCCACCCACTCACTCTCTGTCGACGCCTCCAGGAGGATCCTGGCCTTTGGTCGACGGCCGAACATCTCGACCAGGCGCTGGCGCTCCGTCCGCAGCCGCATGTTGATCAGCTCACCCTCCTCCGTGAGGATCGCAATCTGGCTCTCCCCTCTTCCCGAGGTCTATGCCAACATGGTCCATGGCTAGCCTCCCTTTGCGGCTTTGACCGCGTTTAGGTTGTGGGGCTCCTGACGCCACCACTCTAGGGGCTGGCTAGCCGCTTCATCCTATCTGGATCTGGATGTCCCGGAGGTGGGCAGGCTGGAGGCAGGCCCTCATCATGGTGGCCCCCGACAATGGCCGCCGCGAATCCGCTGTGGGGCGCGGCCGGAATCCATGGCGAGCTCCTGAAACTCGGGATCGACGTCGCCGAGCGCACCGTCTCCCGGCTGATCTCGAAGCGGCGCCCTCCGCCCTCACAGAGGTGGCGACCATTCCTGGCCAACCACGTCCGCGATCTCGTCTCGATCGATCCTTTCACGGTACCGACCGCTCGCCTGCGCGCGCTCTTCGTCCTGGTCGTCCTCGCCCACCATCGGCGCCGCGTCCTTCACTTTGCGGTCGGGGCTATCTCGCTCGCGATCGGGGGCGGCGGTATTACCCGCGATCTCTTCCGTCGCGCCATCGACTGGGGCTTCCCGATCCAGTTCGGCATCTTGCTGGGCGCCGGCGGCGTGCTGCACGCGCATGGCGTGGATGCGTGGATCGCCACGCGCGTGCTGTCCGTGATCGGCGGGGGCTGGTCTCCGGTCGAGCTCATCTTCCCTGACCGGGTCGTGTGCGTATGCCGTCTACTCGTGCCGTGGATACCGGCCACGCTCCTCTTGAGTCTCGCGCTGGTGCCCGCGGCGCCCAGCCTGGGCCTCAACCCGTGGGTTTGTGGGGTTCGTCGTGCTGGTGACGGCCAACGCCTGGCCGCATCCGAGTCAGAGCGACTACTGTCGCGTGACGCGCGACGCCGTGGGACACGAGCTCTTCAATCAGCGCCAGGGGTTCATCGCGGGCGTCGTCGTGACCGTGCTCACGGTCATCGGCCTTGCCGTTTCCATCCCATACTGGCGGTGGCTCGGGCTGCTCAGGCCATGATACGAAGCGAGACGAGGACCGCGCGTTCGAAGCGAAGGGGAACCTCGAGCGGAAGCGCCCTCTGGAAGTTCACCTTCGTTGAAGGTCCACAGCCCCTATCCTTCTCGTCGTGACCCGGTGCGCGCCGCACAAGTGGCATGCCATGATGGCGCGGGAGCGACCCGAAGCGCATGGCGTATCGCCTGGTCGTCGCCGATCTCGATGGCACGGTGCGGTCTCGGAGGCTCGGCATCACGCCGGGTGTGCGCCGGGCCGTCGCGGCCGCGCAAGCGAAAGGGGTACGGGTGTGCGTAGCCACCGGTCGAATGTGGCCGTCGGCCGCTCCCTGGGTCGGAGCGCTCGGCGCCGACCCGCCCGCTATCCTCTATAACGGTGGTCGCGTCTTCGACTTCGAAAGCGGCCGCGTCCTCCACGAGCGTCGCCTTGCTGCCGAGTCCACCCGCCGGGCGCTCGCCCTCATCCGCCGCGACCCCGCCCTGCAGCCGCACCTGTTCCTGAACGACCGGGTGTACGTGGAGCGGTCCCATCCGCTGACTGACGCCTACGCCGAGGATGACGAGGTCACTTGTGAGGTGGTGACGGCGTTCGAGCCGCTCCTCAGCGGGGATCCCGACAAGATTCTCACGATCGGCGCGCCCGAGCGGCTCGAGGCGCTCGCCACGGCGGTGCGCGAGGCGGCGCTCCCGGTGCACGCCGTACAGTCGGAGCCCACCTATCTTGAGTTCCTGCCCCCCGGCATCTCCAAGGGCTCGGCCCTTTGCGTCGTGCTCGACGCCCTCGAGGTCGAGGCGGGGGAGGTGATCGCTGTTGGCGACGGCTGGAACGACCTGGAGATGATCGAGGCGGCGGGCCTCGGGGTGGCCATGGCCAGCGCGCCGGACGGGGTTCGCGCGCGGGCCGATCACGTGTGCAGCAGCGCCGAGGAGGAAGGGTTCCGGGACGTGCTGGAGCGCTTCGTTCTCGCTGCGCGAGCCTGATCGCGCCCGGCCTTTCGTTGGCCGGCCCGCGCGGAGACGGCGCGCCCCAGGGTGCTATCATCGCCGGCACGCCACACCGATTCTCTGGCCATCCGGAGGACGCGATGCGTCGGATGCCCTTTCTCGGCAAGGCCGTGCTGCTCGCGGCATGCGTGGTCACGGCTCTCGTCCTGCCGGCGACCGCGCAGGCCCCGGGCAATCTGACCCTCTACTGCAGCCCGCAGATCGAGTGGTGCCAGCT
>JBKPAK010000078.1:0-13368 GCA_046726415.1 Candidatus Methylomirabilota bacterium | reverse complement strand
TGCGCGATGCCGCAGCCGTACTTGGTGCCGGTGAGGCCGACCTGTTCTCGGATCGCCCACAGTAGGGGTGTCGCGGGATTGACGTCGACCTCGAGAGATCTGCCGTTGATCGTCAAGCGTGCCATAGCGGTTCCTCCGACGAGTTACGGTGCTGGAAATATCCCGCGATCACGCCCCGATAGGCAAGTGATCTCTCGCGCCCGGCGCGATTGCGGGTCCATTCGTGACGCGCTGCAGCGAACCGAGGTTCCCTGAGCTCGCCGCTCGCTCGAATCCTTTCTGTGGCGCGCGGCGCGCGTGTTGAACGGCAGCCAATGCGCACTCAACTTCGGTGCCAGCCCAGACCGTGCGTTTCCGCATGGTTGCGGGCCCTCCACCACGCGCCCGTTTCGGAAGGGAACGCGCGTTTCGTTGCGAAACGGTGCCGGGGCGCCGGTTGGGCCCTCGGAGGAACGAACCTGCGGGTTGGGCTCTCGCAGGATATCGACGAACCTGCGGGTTGGGCTCCCGCAGGGTATCGACGAACCTGCGGGTTGGGCTCTCGCAGGATATCGACGAACCTGCGGGTTGGGCTCTCGCAGGATGCGGAAGAACCCGCAGCTGGGGTTCTCGCCGGATAGGAAGAACCCGCAGTGGGCGCGCACCGCAGATCCTCGGCTAGTCCAGCTCGGAGCGCAACACGGCCAGGAAGGAATCCTGCGCGAGTTTGCGAGCCACGGTGCCCGCGAAAGAGCCCGACGCGGCGGCGATCAGGGGGTTGGTCTGAAATTGCGACACTCCCTGCGTCGCCACCTCGACGGCCCGCATCGTTCCCGACTCCGCCATGGCCGAAAAGCCTCTGAACCACGCCACGAACTTCTCCACGATCGCGGCCTGCGCCCCCTGATCGGGCTTGCGGCGCCTCAACCGCGGCGCGATGTCGTCGAATCGCGCGCGCAGCCCGCGTCCCGCATCGTACGCGCTCTCCACGATGACCCGGGTGATGTCCCGTATGTAGTGCTCAGCGGTCGCCTTCGCGATGAAGCCCGTGAGCGGTCGAAGCCCGGCCGGATCGTTCGACAGTTCAGAACCCCGGCCTGACCGCGCGTTCCCGAGGTGCGAGAGGTGTACGGGGGCGACCACGCTCGCCCCGTCAACAGTCCGGAATCCACTGCTCTTGAAGAAATAGTCGAGCAGCCCTAGCTCGATGCTCTGCGGTACGCGAATGGCATTCTCGAGACGGCCCTGTACCGCGCTGACGAGGGTGGCCAATGGCAGGACCGTGCCGATGTCACCTCCGATGAATGGCCGTAGCCTCAGCCATTGACCCATACTCTGGAATACGTCGCTCCGGTCCGTCCGTCCGAAGGCGGCGTCGATTCTCGTGAACAGCGCGTCGCCGGCGCGGCGGATGCTGGCCGGATCCTCGGCGGCCACCAGGGTGGCAATGTCGTCGGTATGCTGGCCGAAAAAGACCAGCCGGTCCCTCAGAAGGTTGCGCGCGTTCCGCAGGAACTCGCCAGGCGCTCGCACGCCCCGCTCGAGGACATCCGGCAACGTCGAGAGGGAACTGTCGATGACGTCCAGGACCAGCTCGAGGGTGACTCTCGGTGGACCATCGTCGGTCGCTTCCAGCTGGCCCAACAGAGTGTCTCCCGGCTCCAGGCGGATGCTGAAGATGTCGCCGGTCGTTCCGTTCGCCGCAAATACATCGCTCAAGGTCCGGCCCAGTCGATCGTGAATCAACGCGGAGATCGCGTGTGGCGTATTCATGGTCGCTCCCTCCCGTGCCCTGATGTCATGATCGACGGCACCGGCCCACCCTGGCGCGGGGCCGAGTATACGCCTGCGTTGGGGAACATCCCGGGCGAAGCCTTGGTCATGGAACTTCAACACCCACGGTACGGCCCGCCTCACGAGGCTGCCCGCCCGTCGGATTCGATGCGATCCTGGGCGGCGATCCGGCTCGCGCTGCGCGGCGTGGGCCTCGGCAAGGTCTCGCCGGCCGACCCCGACTCGGCGTATGGTGTTGGCAGGCGACGCGGCGAGGTCGATGTCAACATTTTCCGCGCCGAGATCGACCGCCCCCTCGAGATCATCGAGGCGGCGATCTGCGGCGTGGTCGGGGGATAGCGCGATGCCTTTTATGGAGCAGAGCGGCTTTCGCCTCTACTACGAGGACACCGGCGGCACCGCGCCCACGCTGCTGTTTCTGCACGGCGCCGGCGGCAACCATCTGAGCTGGTGGCAGCAGGTGCCCGTGTTCGCCGAGGAGTACCGGTGCATCACGGTGGACCAGCGTGCCTTCGGCCAGTCCCCGGACGTGGCGGGCGGGCCGGGTCCCGCCGCGCTCGCGACCGACGCGATCGCGTTGCTCGATCACCTGGGGATCGCGAAGGCGGCTCTGGTCGCACAGTCGATGGGCGGCTGGGCCGCCGTGGGCGCCGTCGTGCGGGTGCCCGAGCGATTCTGGGCGGTCGTGATGGCAAACACGGTCGGCAACCTCACCAATCTCGAGATCGCCGAGCTGCGCCGGCAGCTCGGCGCGACGAGTCCACCCCGGCCGGCCGTGCTGTGGCACGCGGCCTTGGGCGAGACCTTCCGCAAGGAGCAGCCGGTCCGAGCCTTCCTCTACGCTCAAATCGCCGGCACGAACGCGCCGCTGCCCGCCGACTTCCGCGATCATCTTGGCCGCCTGACCACACCCGTGGAACGCTACGCCGCCGCCCGGGTACCGACGCTCTTCCTGACCAGTGACGAGGACGGACTTACCTGGCCCGAGCTGTCGAAGAAGGTCCACGAGCAGGTCCCGGGCTCACGCCTCGTGCGCGTCGAGGCCGCCGGCCACTCGACGTACTTCGAGCGTCCTCACGTGTTCAACCGCGAAGTGGGCGGTTTTCTCAAGGAGCATCGGCCATGAAATGGTGCCGGTTTCAATCAGGGCGGAACGCCGCGTACGGCGTCATCGAGGACAACACCGTGACCGAAGTCACGGGGAGTCCTTTCGAGGAGCATCGGCAGACCGCGACGACCTTCCCGCTGAGTCGGGTCAAGTTGCTCGTGCCGGTGATTCCCCCCACCTTCTATGCCGCCGGCGTCAACTACCGGGAGCACGTGACCGAGATGGCCCACCGCCGGGGCGTGAAGCCGGAGTTTCCGCCGCACGCCGACGTCGGCTACCGCGCCAACAATGCGCTGGTCGCGACTGACGAGCCCATCGTCATCCCCAAGGACGCCACGGAGCAGGTTCAGTACGAAGGGGAACTAGTCGCGGTGATCGGCCGGCGGTGCAAGCGGGTCTCGGAGGCCGAGGCGCTCGACTACGTCTTCGGCTACACGATCGGCAATGACGTCAGCGAGCGAACCTGGCAGCGCGGTGACCGGACGTTCTGGCGGGGAAAGAACACGGACACCTTCAAGCCGATGGGTCCGTGGATCGTCACCGGCCTCGATCCCGACGATCTCCGGGTCACCATCCGGCTCAATGGCCAGGAGATGTTCTCCTACGCCGTCAAGGACGCGATCTTCGGCGTGCGCCAGTTCATCAGCCGCATGAGCCAATACTTGACCTTGTACCCGGGTGACGTGCTGTGGATGGGCACCGACGGTGCGACGGAGAACATGAAGGATGGTGACGTGGTCGAGGTGGAGATCCCCCGCATCGGCGTGTTGCGCAACCCGGTGCTGAGAGAGCGCTAGATCTCCGGGAACGCCGGAGCGGTTCTGGATATTCCGACACGCTGCTACCCCAGCATCCAGTGGCCGCCGTCGGCGCTGAGGGTCTGCCCGGTGACGTAGGACGCGCCGTCCGACACCAGGAATGCCACCACGCTCGCGATCTCCTGCGGCTGACCCACGCGGCCGAGCGCGATCGAGTCGAGCAGCTCGCGCTGGCCATCATCGCCCATGGCCGCCCACTGCCGCTCGGTGGCCGGATTCGAGAGCACGAAGCCGGGCGCCACCGAGTTGACGCGGATGCCGAAGCGCCCCAGCTCGCGCGCCGTCTGGCGCGTGAAGCCGATGACCGCGGCCTTGGCGCTCGCGTAGGCCTGGATGCCGGTGCGGCTGTACGAGCGGCCAGCGCCCGATGAGATATTGACGATCGCGCCCCGGCCACGGCGCTTCATGCCGAGGACGACGGCCCGCGTGAAGCGAAAGGTCGCATCGACGTTGACGCGGAAGATGCCGTACCAGTCCTCGTCGCTCACCTCCTCGACGGGGCGGCCCGCCTGGCCGGCCACTCCGCCCGCGCAGTTGACGAGGATCTCGGCGTCTCCATCCGCCGCCGCGACGCGCTCGACGAACTCGGCAATCTGGCCGGGATCGGCGATGTCGACGCGAGCGGTCTTGCCCGCGACGCCCCCGGCCTCCTCCAAGGCGCGCCCGGTCGCCGCAAGCTCGGGCTCGCGCACGTCGCAGGCCCAGACGGTGGCACCATCCGCCACGAGCGCCACCCCGATGGCGCGACCAATGCCGTGGGCGGCGCCGGTGACGATGGCCACGCGGCCGGCCAGGCGGCCAGTGGTCATCATTGGCGGGCTCGGACGCTACGCCGCCTCGACCTGGGCCGCGGTGGGCGCGTCTCCCGCGACCGTGGTGCGTCGCATATCGCGCGGCTGGCTCTCGTCATAGCGGCGCGTGCGGTGCATCATCTGCCGGTTGTCCCACATGACGAGATCCCACGGGCGCCAGCGGTGGACATAGACGAACTTCGGCTGGGTGGCATGCTCGGTAAGGTCCCGCAACAGGATTCGAGCCTCCGGCATCGGCACGCCGATGATGCCGCCGGCATGCGAGGAGAGGTACAGCGACTTGCGGCCGGTCACGGGGTGCGTCCGCACGAGCCGCTGGCGAACCGGCCGGAACATCGCCCGCTCCTCTTCCGAGTAATCGAGCATGCCGAGCGAGCCACGCGAGTGCATCAGCGAGTGCTCGCACACGAAGTCCTCGATCTGCGCCTTCACATCCGCGTCGAGGGCATCATAGGCCGCGCGCATGTCCGCGAACTCGGTATTCCCACCCGTCGGATTCACCACGCGCGGCGATAGCAGGGAATACTTGGCGGGGATCACCCGGAACGAGCTGTCCGAGTGCCAGAGCATGTTGCCCAGGTTGAACACGCGCTGGCGGGAGGCGCGAGCGAGGGGCTGGCCATCCTGGCCGAGATTGGAGACGTCGTTCATGCCCACTCGGAGTCGCTTGTCCTCGGGCTTGGTGATGGTACCGCCGCGGGCGTCCTCCAGGGCGCCGAAGTTGCGGCTGAACGCCATCTGCTGCTCATCGGTGATCTTCTGGTCGCGAAACACGAGCACGGCGTGGCGATCCATCCCCGCCTCGATGGCCGCCACCTCCTCGCGTGCGAGCGGTCCGGCGATGTCGATCCCGGATACCTCGCCCACGAACACAGGGTGGATCTGGCGGATGGAGACGTTCATGGGTCAGCTCCTCGGCGATAGACGTGGCCGAAGCTTATCGCGAAGGTGCCTCTGCAACCAGAGGCCCGGCGCCGAGGGGATCGCCAGACTGGGCGGCGCGCCGCCGGCATTGCTCGCGGGCCTTGACAGGCCATGCGCACCGGCGCACGATCGATCCGGCCGACGTTCCCCGCCCTGTGGGAGCCAGGGCGCCGGGAACGGTGCGGGACGCGTCCTCGCCCCGCCCGCGACGGCCACACTGGATGATGCGAATTGCCCTCGGCACTCGGACCTGGCTCCCGGCGCTGTCCCTGGTGCTCGTGGCGTGCGCTACCGGCCCGACCAGCTCGGATCGCGCGCCGCGCCCGCTCACTCAGGACGATCTGCGCTGGCTCAACCGCGTTGCGTTCGGCGTCGACGGCGCGACCGTCGCGCGCTACCGCCAACTGGGCCGAGCGCGGTTTTTCGATGAGCAGCTGAACCCCCCTGCGCAGGATCCGCCCGATCTGGCCGCGGCGATCGCCGCGATTCCCGTCACCCAGCAGACCGCCGAGCGACTGCTGCGCACCGCGCGCGCCGAGCAGCAGCGCATCAACGCCCTGCCGAGCCAGGACGACAAGCAGCAAGCGCGCAAGCAGCAGAACCAGGCGGCCAATCAGGCAAGCTACGAGACCGCCAAGCGCCATCTGATGCGCGCGCTCTACTCGCCGGCCCAGCTGCGCGAACAGATGACGTGGTTCTGGATGAATCACTTCAGCGTGTTCTCCGGCAAAGCCGGGGTGCGCTGGACGCTGGCCGACTACGAGGAGCGCGCCGTGCGGCCCCGCGCGCTTGGCCGGTTCCGCGAGCTCGTCCTGGCCACGGCGACGGCGCCGGCCATGCTCGAGTATCTCGACAACGCCCAGAGCGCGGCCGGGCGCATCAACGAAAACTACGCGCGCGAGTTGATGGAGCTGCACACGCTCGGCATCAGCGGGGGCCTCAGCGGCTCGCGCTACTCACAGCAGGACGTCCAGGAGCTGGCCCGGGTGCTCACCGGGGTCGGCATCAATGTCACGGGCGATATCCCGAAGCTCGCCCCGGCCCGTCAGCCGCTCTATGTGCGCGAGGGTCTGTTCGAGTTCAACCCCAACCGCCACGACTTCGGCACCAAGACCGTCCTGAACCAGCGCATCGCGGGAGCGGGGTTCGGGGAAGTCGAGGAGGCGGTGGTGCTCCTGTGCCGGCAGCCCGCTACCGCCCGCTTCATCAGCCGCAAGATCGCCACCTATTTCGTCGCCGACGATCCTTCCCCGGCCCTGGTCGAGGCCATGGCCGAGGCGTTTCAGCGCACCGACGGCGACGTGGCGGCGGTGCTGCGCACGATGTTCGCCGCGCGCGAATTCGCCGCGGTGCTGAGCGGCGCGGAGGCCGGCCCCGGCAAATTCAAGGATCCGATGCAGTTCGTCGTCTCGTCGCTGCGGCTGGCCTACGACGGCAAGACCATCAGCAACTATCGACCGGTGGTCGGCTGGCTCAGTCAGCTCGGTGAGCCGCTGTATGGGCGGGTGACACCCGATGGCTACGCGCTGGTCGAAACGGCCTGGGCGAGTTCGGGCCAGATGGTGAAACGCTTCGAGATCGCCCGCGCGATCGGCAGCGGCAGCGCGGGGCTGTTCAACACCGAGGACAACCGGCCCGGCCCGCGCACGGGCTTCCCCATGCTGAACAACCGGCTGTTCTACGAGGCGATCGAGCCCACGCTGAGCGCCCGCACGCGCGAGGCCCTCGCGCAGACGGCCTCCCAGCAGGAGTGGAACACCATATTGCTCGCCTCGCCGGACTGGATGCAGCGTTGAAGAACGAGGTGGTCATGGAGCGACGCGTCGTCCTCAAGGTCGCGCTGTTCGGCGCCGCCCACGCGATCGGCGCCACCCCTCATGTGGTGTCGCGCGCCTACGCCGCGCCGGAGGCGGCGGACATCAAATTCCTGCTGGTGTTCCTGCGCGGCGGCTACGATGCGGCCAATGCAGTGATCCCGGTGGGCAGCCCGTTCTACTACGAGGCGCGGCCGACCCTCGCGGTGCCCAAACCCGATCCGAACAACCCGAACACCGCTCTACCACTCGCGCGGCCGGGCGAGGCGGTCATGTGGGGGCTGCACCCCGCCCTGAAGGACAGCATCTATCCCCTCTGGCGAGAAGGCCGGGTTGCGTTCGTGACCTTTGCCGGGACGAGGGACCTAAGTCGCAGCCACTTCGAGACGCAGGACAGCGTCGAGGGCGGACTTCCCCTGGCCGTCGAGCGCGGGGGCCAGAAGGCCTACGGATCGGGTTTCATGAATCGGCTGGCCGCCGTGCTCGGCGGGGCCGCGGCGCCCGTGGCCTTCACCGACGGGTTGCCGATCGCCATGACCGGTGACGTCGTGGTCCCCAACGTGTCGCTCAAGGGCACCGCCCGCGCGCCGTTCGACGAACGACAGATGGCGCTCCTGGCCGACATGTATGCGGGGACGCGCTTCGAGCCCCTGATCAGCGAAGGCTTCGAGCTGCGCCGGACGGTCGCCCAGCAAGGCGAGATGATGGCCTCGGGCAGCACCAACGGGGAGATGCAGGCGGCCAACCGCAGTGCGCTCAGCGCGCGCGGCTTCGAAGTCGAGGCGCGCCGGATGGCCGGGCTGATGCGCGACAAGTTCAACCTCGCCTTCATCGATGTCGGCGGGTGGGATACGCACGTCAACGAAGGCAGCGCGCAGGGCCAACTCGCCAATCTCCTCGGCAACCTCGGTCAGGGGCTCGCCGCCTTCGCCCAGCAGATGGGGCCGCTGTGGAACAACACCGTCGTCGTGGTCATCTCGGAGTTCGGCCGCACCTTCCGCGAAAACGGCACGCGCGGCACCGACCATGGCCACGGCACCGTCTACTGGGCGCTCGGTGGCGTCATCCGCGGCGGACGCATCGCCGGCGAACAGATCGCGGTCGAGCGCCGCACCCTGAACCAGAACCGGGACTGGCCGGTGTTGACCGAATACCGCGCCATGCTCGGCGGCCTGTTCAAGCGACTGTACGGGCTCGACAACGCGAGGCTCGACAAGGTGTTCCCGCACACGGAGGCACAGGACATCGGCCTGGTATGAGTGCGCCGCCGGCACGCGGCGCTGGGCACGGCGTGCGTTCTGGATCGCGGGGGCGATCGGCCTCGTCGGCGAACCGCGCGACAGGTCTCCGTCGGCGCGAAGCGCGATCCGGCTCAGCGCGACAGGTAGTCGGACGCCGACAGCACGTGCATGCGAACGATGTGTAGGTACTCCTCGATCTCGACGTGCTCGTCCGCCTGGGCCATGCCGCGCGGGAACGGCCCGTGGACGAACGCGGGGATCCCGCGATGGCGCCACAGGCGGGCGTCAGTACCGCCCAGACTCACGATCGGCGCCGGGGCGGGCCGGCCGAAGGCCTGCGCGTTGGCGCGCACGATGCCGACCATCTCGTGATTGGGGTCGCAGGCGCTCGGCGCGCTGTAGTTGATCTCTTCCATGGTCGCCTCGGGATAGCGGCCGAGGATCCGGCGTAGCGCGGCCATCACCTCGTCCCGTCCCAGGCCGGGCGGCAGACGCACGTCGGCCTCGAACCAGCACGTGGCGGGAACCATGTTCACCTTCTGGCCGCCCTGGATGATGCCGATGTTCACCGTGACCCGCTGCACGATGTCCTTCGCCCCGGGGCCTTGCGCCTCGTCGATGGCCGCCGCGGCGCCGGCGAGGGCGTCGGCGACCTCGATGGGCACCGATGGCTCCAGCGCGGTCAGATCCTCCAGATCGAGGATCAGCTTTGCCGCGAGTTTCGTCGCGCTCGGCGACAGATGCGTATAAGCGCCGTGTGCCCCCTTGGTTCGCACGGTGAACTTCAGCCAGAGCGGTCCCTTCTCGCCGAAGCGAATGGTCAGGGGACTACTCGGCTCACCGTTCAGCAGGCAGTCGCCGTGGACGTCGGCATGATCCATCAAGTACCGCGCCCCCCACGGCCCGAATGTCTCCTCGTCGGAGACGGCGGTCAAGGTCAGCTTCCCCTTCAGATGCTGACGGACCCGGTACAGATAGTAGTAGGTGAAGATGGAAGCGGACGTTCCCGCCTTCATGTCGGCCACGCCGCGGCCATAGATCTTGCCTTCGGCGATCGCCCCACTCCACGGACCATGCGTCCAGCGCTCGTTCGCCTCGTCGGCGGGAAAGACGTCCATGTGACCGTTCAGCACCAGGTGCCGACCAGGCTTCGCTCCCTCGAAGGAGCCGACGATGTTCGGCATGGTGGGTTGCGGCGCGACCACTTGGAACGGTAGCCTGTGCATCTCGAGGAAACGCGTGACGTGCCCGGCCGCCAGCGTGGTGTCGCCCGGAGGGTTCGGGCTCTTGGCGCGAACGAACTCGCACAAGAACTGGATGATCGTGTCGCGATCCTCGTCGATCCACCGCGCGAGCTGCTGCTTCACGTCGTCCATGGCGCCACCCCCGAAAACGGTGCGGACGAGCATACACCCAGCCCCGCGTCCTCCGATTCGGCAGGACGGGCGTCGACCGGAGGTGCCCCGACCATCGCGGGCCATCCGTTTGTCTCACCGCACGGGAATCTGAAGCTCAGATGACCGGGCACGAGGACCTGAGGCTCAGCTGAGCGCGTATCAGGACCTGAGGCTCAGATGATCGCGTCGCGGTGCAGGCGCTCGATCTCCGCGGGGGCGTAGCCCGCTTCGGCGAGGATCTCGTCGGTGTGCTCGCCGAGCGTCGGCGGCGGCCGGTCGATGCCCGGGCTGCCGTGGGCGAGCCGGAAGCCCGCCCCCACCAGCCGCAGCGGGCCGTAGCGCGAGTCGACGGTCTGCAACACGTCGCGGTGCTCGAGCTGCGGATGCTGCACGATCTCATCGATCTTCCAGATGCAGGCGCATGGGACGTCCGCCGCCGTCAGCCGCGCCTCCCAAGTCTTCGGATCGTCGGTGGCCAGTGCGGTCTCGATGACCTCGCGCAGCGCCGCCACGTTGTCCGTCCGCGCCGCCCAGTCCTTGAAGCGCGGATCGTCGAGGGCGTCGGCCCGCCCGATCGTGCGCATGAGGCCTGCGAACTGCTTCTCGGTCAGCACCGCCAGGACGATGAAGCCGTCTTTCGCCCGGAAGCGACTGGCCGTCGGCTTGCGGCTCACCGAGCCGTTGCCGATCTGCCGCTGTTCGATGCCGGCCACGGTGTACTCGGAGACTGGGCCGGGGATGAAGGCCAGCGCCGCATCGAGCATGGCCACGTCCACGAACTGCCCGCGACCGGTGTGCGTGCGCTGGTAGAGCGCGCTCGCCACGGCGAGCGCCGCCGTCATGCCGCCGATGGTGTCGCAGATCGCGAATCCGGCGCGCATCGGGCCGCCGGCGGGCTCGCCGGTGATGGACATGATGCCGGACATGGCCTGCAGCTTGCCGTCGAAGGCGGCGGTGGTTCGCTCTGGTCCCGTGTGGCCGAAGCCGGAGACCGCGCAGTAGACGAGGCGCGGGTTGACCGCGGCGAGCGCCTCATAGCCAACCCCGAGCTTGTCCATGACCCCCGGGCGGAAGTTCTCCCAGACCACGTCGGCCTTGGTGACCAGCCGCGTGATGACCTCCACGGCCTCCGGCCGCCGGAGGTCGAGCGTGATGCTGCGCTTGTTGCCGTTCACCGCCAGGAACGACGGCGGCATCTTCCGCTCGGCCCATTCCTTTGAGACAAGCTGGCTGCGCGTCTCGTCGCCGTCGCGCGACTCGATCTTCACGACATCGGCGCCGAGGAGCGCCAGCTGGTAGGTGCCGTACGGGCCCGCGAGGTACCGGGTGAAGTCGAGGATCCGGACGCCGGCGAAGGGCTTGCTCATGCTTCCTCGCGCTTCGCCTTGGCCACAGCCTTGACGGCGTCGAACTCCTTGCGCCGCTCGGCGATCTCCTCCGGCGTCAGCTTGTCGAGGTTCGAGAAGTCGAGCTTCCACGAGGGGTCGTCACGCCACCGCAGCGGCGACTGTACCGTGGTCCGCCCGGCGGGCGCGCTCTCCAGCACGCGCAGCGCGAGCTCCAAGGTGACCGTCTGCGATTCGACGTCGAACGGGCGCCCGGCGGCGTTGCCGAGGGGAAAGTCGCTGAACAGGAAGCGCGGGACGCCGCAGTACTCCACGATGTCCTTTGTACATCCCATGATCACGGTGGGGATCCCGTTCGCCTCGAGATACCTGGCCGCCAGACTCACGGTCTGGTGACACACCGGTCAGGTGGGGACGAGCACCGCCACGTCTGCGCCGTCTTCTCGGCAGCGGCGGAGGAGTTCTGGCGCGTCCGTTTCCATCGTCACCCGGTGGCTCCGGTTCGTCGGGGCGCCGTGGAACCGCGGCGTGAGCGCGCCGATGCGTCCCGCTTTCACGAAATCGTGAAGTCGGGCCAGGGGAAACCAGGTCCTGGGATCCTCGGCGGTGGTGTGGACGCGGTCATAGCCGACGTGCGAGATGCGCAGATCGGGCGCGGTGTCCGTCCCGTCGGAGTAGACCTTGTAGAACTTGGCGGCGGCGTTGTACTTCGCCCCCGGCCCCTGGTCGCCGACACCGGGCTGGTACGGCGCGGCCGTCGTGATCAGGGCCACCCGCGCCTGCGCCAGAGGCGCCTTCAGGGGCGTGAAAGGAACGTCGGCGAAGTGCGCCCAGCGATAGGGGGGGTAGCCGAGCGCCTGATAGTAGTCGCGCGTGCGCTGCATGTACGGGATCGGGACGTCGTGGTCCGGGGCGAACGTCATCCGCATCTCCCTGGTGCGCGAGAGCTGATCACCGGCTACCGGAAAGTGTCCCACAAGTCGTGAGCCCGTGGGCTGCGGCGTCGGCCACGGTTCAGAACACGGCAATCGGGTTCACCGGGGAGCCGGTCGTGTGCTGGAGCCGCAAGGGCGCGATGGTCAGCAGGAACTCCCACCGGCGGCGATCGGCGCAGGCGCGGGCCAGCTCTTCCAGGTTGGCATTGTCGATGAGCCAGAGCCCCATGGCGACCAGGGCCACCACATGGAGTGCGTTGCCCAGGCGCGGGTATGGTAGCGGGCTCACGTCGTTGTGGGTGTCGGTGCCGAGCATAGCGATCGAGCGCTCGTGGAACCAGGGCAGACACGCCACATCTGCGGCAGGAGACCCGTCGCGGCTGGGGTGGCGCGGCTCGCGCAGCCGGCGGGCGTAGTAGCCGGTGCGGATCAGCAGGACATCACCGGGCTCCACCTTGACCTGCTGGGCGCGCTCGGCGGCCTCGAGGTCCTCCGGCATCACGCCCTCGCCGGACGGAACCTCGCCGCCGCGGACGGCGGCCACGTCGAGCAGCACGCCACGGCTCACCACGCCGTCCCGCAACAGGTCCACCGACTCGGCCTGCGCGCCCTCCCGCGAGGTGACGAGGTTGCAGGAGCGGCCGTTGTACATGCGGCCCTGCCAGAAGTAGTGCGACGGCGCGTCCACGTGGGTGATCGAGTAGCCGTGGAACACCATGCCGATGAACTCGGCGGCGCCCCGGCGCTGGAGGACGCGGTCGTTGCTGTCCGTATCGCGCCCCTCGCCGCTGTCGACCATGAAGCGCAGCGGCTGGATCGTGGTATCCACGGCGATATCGTTCGTCACGATTGGCCGCGCGCAGGTCACCGACACGCCGTCGCGCACCAGCGCCGCGGCCCGCCGCCGCACGGCCGGCGTGACGTGATTGATCGTGCCCAGCTCGTCGTCAGTACCCCACCGCCTCCAGTTGCTGAGCGTGTCCATGAGCTTGATGACGTCCTGCTCGGTCAGTCGCGGCATGCGTCCCTCCGTGTGTGGCGACACTCAGGCTGCGGAGAGGCCCATAGTCGTCGTCCCGGTCAGCTGAGGAAGCCCCCGCCACTCCCGGACCCGCGGCGAAGCCGCGGTGCCCTCGATGTCGCGCTCCCTCGATGTCTCACTCCAGAAGGCGGCAGGGGTTTACGCGAATCCCGTTTTCC
>JBKPAK010000077.1:0-20970 GCA_046726415.1 Candidatus Methylomirabilota bacterium | reverse complement strand
GCTGTCGTCCAGGGTCATCGGTCCATCCTCCCCAGGGTGAGTTCTTGGCGGGACTTCCACTCTGGGAAGGATAGGGCAGATGGCCCTCTTCTTTTTCCGTCGCGGGTGTCAACACCTTTGCGACTCAGTGCAGTCTAGGCCTCGATGCGTCGCCATGGGGAGGGAGAGAGCTAAGGCCCGAGACGTAAGGGGATGATAGGCCGCTGCACGGTGAGCGACCCGTCGTGACATTCGGGGGGAACATCACCGAGGAGGCAGACGTACGCGGTGGCGATACATTCTGAAACAGGCGCCTTCAGACGCGTCAACGACCTTCTCGCGAGTAATCGCCATCTCATGCCGGAAGGCCGACGCCGAAGCGATGCCCGCGCGGCGGCCGGCGCGGCGCGACCGCGTGCCCGTCGCCGGTGTCAGCGCCCGCGCGTTAGGCGTTCACTCTGTCACCCGCCAGCGAGGAGTGCCGTCAGGGTCTTCTCGAAGTCGAACTGAAAGCGGACAGTCATGCTAACCGCCGAGCAGGGCGACTCTCTGTCGCACGCTCCGTGACAGGCCCATGAGTTTACTTACCATGCTCGGGGGCACCCCCGCCTGTCAACTTTCGTCATGCGCCGATGCAGGCGCGCGCGAGGTCGCAAGCGGAACGACGTTCCCGCCCGCCGCCTCAAATTCCACCCCGGGGGCGACCGCTTCACGAGTTGCCGGATGAGCGCCGGATGACGACGCCAATAGCAGAAACACGAAACCCCCGGAAGGCTCTTTTCTTCCGAGGGTTTCCCGTGGTTGCGGGGGCTGGATTTGAACCAGCGACCTTTGGGTTATGAGTGCGCTCGGGCTATGTCGGTAACCCCTCTGATCTCGCGGGAAAAGCACGTTACGGCAATGGGTTCGACGTTATCTCTTGATACGTCGTTCTCCTTCCTGCTTGGCCGTGTTTCGGGGTGTTGTGGGAGCAAAATGGGAGCAGATAACACGCGTTCGGTTCCCCAACGGGATTTGGCATACGGACGTGTTTCTTGGCCGCGTGAGCTGCCTGTGTTTCCAGGGCTGGGCTCCGGCCTTAGTGGCGTAGGTTTACATCTCGGCGTGGGCCGTTCCGTGCGCGGGGGTGCAACCGGATCCGAACCCGTGTTTCAGCCGCGATCACGTTTTCGCCAGGAATCTCGAAAGCTTACACCGCATGTCTACACAAGAAAGACGATGCGACTAAAACACGTAGCTCTCGGGCGTCGCTGGTTCAAATCGAGGCACGATGAACGTGTACCGAAGCAAGGCGTCAGACTTGGACAAGGCTCGAGCATTAGGCTTTGTTCTCTATATCGAAGGGATCTCGACCGCGAGAGATCGAAGAGGAAGTAACGTGGCGATGCGATCCTGAGAAAGTTAGCTACTCAGAAAGCACCGGAGCAATGGGGCGCCGCCCGTGCTCTCATTTCTTGGTAAGAAGTTCAAGCCCATCGGCGCATGCTCGGGCTACAGCCCAGCCAGCCTTTTCTTGCCCGGGCATCTTGTCCCAGCCGCCTTTTTCGATGACTTCCGCTCTCTGGTAGCTACTGACTTCCCCGAGTGCTTTCAGTTTCTCTTCTGGGTTCGGTTGTTTCATGAATTGGGCGACGCAGATCGCCGCCTGACTCGCCAAGACCGCCTCTCGGCTCATCGTTTGGGTCGTGCCGGAGGTTGTCCAGCCGCCCCACACAAAGCCGATGATCATGGCGATGACTGCCCCACAAATGAGGCCCCAAACTCCGTACTTAACCTTCGCTGCCGTGTCTGGCTTCATTGGCAAGCCCTCCTAGACCGGGATTCCCGATATGGAGCCATTCCGCCTCTCATGGCGGAGTCCACCGAGCGGACCGTCCGTCCGTCAACTCGTTCACCCCTCCCGACACGTTGATGGCGATGCTTCGGGCAAAACCCTGGGGCCTGTGTGACCGGTGCTTCCCGGTTAGGTCACACCGACCGTGTGCCGTTGAGAGACATCGCCGCCGAGTTGCCTCCCGCTGCCCATTCCCGTCCATCCCTGTATCGCGTCAGACGGTACGCGAGTCGCTCGATGCGCCCGAGGATCTTCCCAGACAGGCGCTGCGTCAAGTGGCTCCCGGCCAGTTGAAGCCCGAAGTACCGGGCATGTCGCACGAGGCGCCCGCCGGTCTTGAAGAGCCGCTGCTGCAGGCTGGTCAGGGATCCGCTCTCAGAATCACGAAGTGGTCCAGGCACTCGCGGCGGATTTAGCCGATCCCCTGCTCCACGGGGTCTGCCCTGGCGCACCGGGAGCAATGAGCCGTTGCTCGCTCCAGGTTGCCGAGCCCGTTGCCCCGCCAGCCCCACGGCGCGCCGCAGGCCGGCATGCTCGTCGATGATGCACAGCACCGGCGCCTTGAGGCCGCGGGCCACGAGCGCGTCGAGGGCGTTGCCGCACAACGGGGACACCCGCTTGGCCCCCGCTCGACCGCACGTCGTCAGGATCGCCGTCCCCCTGAACGGAGCCGGTTCGCCGTGGCGATCAGCGCCGTCGCGAGGCGCTTCCGAGCATCCCCCAACTGCCTCGTGATCACCCTGAGGTCTACCGGTGCTCGAAAGCCTGTCCACATGTCCAAGACAACTTCGTGCCACCACTCCTCCCTCGGTGTCGCTTCCAATCCCTCCAGCCGTTTGCGCGTTTCGGCGAACGCGAGGTCCTCGTGCCAGGCCTCCCAGTCGGCGCGTGTCTGCCAGGCGCCAATGAGAACGCTCTTGTTGAGGCTTTCTAGCGGAATGAGGAGCTGGGCGGCGATCCAGCCTGGCTGATGCTTAGCGGCGTCCAGCCGCGCGCGCATGGCGGCATCCCACTCGCGCGCGCTGGCTTCCTTCAACGTGACACGGGTCACGATCGTCATCATGAGGGGACACCTCCTGGCGTCTATCACTCGGATAGGTGAGCGCGCGGCCTCCTGGTCGGCGTGAGCCGGGATTCCGATATGGACTGAGTTGCGCCCCCTCTAATGCGGGACCCTCTTCCACCAGCGCCCAAGCAGGATCATCGACAGCGCGAACAGGGTGAGCGTGAGCGGCATGACCTTTCTCAACACCGGCTGGTCTGAAACCCAGTACGCCATGGTGGCGGCGCCCAGAAGGGCAACGAGCACAAGGGGTGCTGGCGGCCAGACGTGCCGCCACAGAGGAAGGAGGGCTCGTCCGAGATCACCCTCCAGCCGCTTGTGGAGGAGGACCCAGATCACGAACGCGACCACGAGGAGGGCTGGAAACCACGCATGGAACCAGAGCACCACCGTGAGGATCAGGAGCACGGCCGCACGCCCTCGGCCTTGTTCACGCGTCATAGGGCTGCCCGCTCTGTCGGACAGTCGGCTGCCGCACGGCGCGCCGTCGGACGAGGCCGGCGGCGTTAGGCCTCACCCCCCCGTCCTCCCTATATAATCCGGTCTCGGGGGGCCGGCACCCGTGAGTGACTCGCCATTGATCGCCATGAACACGATGGCGTCCGGCGAGGTCGGACGATTCACCCAGATCATTGAGCCACGGATCCCGTACGTGGGTTGATGCCCTGCCGTACGCCGCCCGCCGGCCGGCCGTCCTGCCGGCTCGTGGTCATCTCGCGCTTGCATTCTTCGAAGCCCTCACTCGACAGGGCATTCATGATGTCCTCGGGCGCGGCGACCCATCCGTGCTCCTCGTCGATCCAGGCCATCCTGCCCTGCCCGCGAAGCTCCTTGAGGCCACGCACTGGTGCATCGTGTTCTCCCGATCACCCGTCGAGGCGCTCAGTCCGTGTGGACGATGGCCGAGCGGAGCACTTCCGGCGCCTCTCTTCCGCGCGACCGCTCAGCCGCTGCCGGATTCCAGACCAACGATCTCCGCGTTCCTCCTCAGCTTGCCCGCCTCGACGCGCCCCGGCTCCGGATATCGCGGACCGCCTTGGCTTGTCCCTCCACGTCGGCGAGGAGGGCGGGGTCGTCGGCCCGCTTCAGCCCCTCCCCGATCAGGGCCCGGAGGACACTCTGGAGGCTCACGGGCAGCCTCAACGCCATGATCGCCTTCCCCGCCAGGACCCGGGCCCGGTCCAGGAGATCCCCGGGGAGAACGAGGAGGACTCTGGTCCTGTTCGCCAACATCACCCCTCCCGTTCCGTGTCGACCAGCCCGCCCGTCGGGATCGATTCTCATATAATCTCTAGTCGTTATATAATCTATTACGTGATATATATCAAGTCAAGTGAAACCTGGAGGGGCAGTCGGAAGTCCAGGGCGCTCGGAGAAGGAGAAGAATCATGGATCTCGCGATGGTCGCGACGGCGGTTCTCGTGGGGCTTCTGGCCGGCTGGCTGGCCGGATTCGTGATCAAGGACGGAGGGTATGGGCTGGTCTGGAACCTCATCCTCGGACTCGCCGGGAGCAGCGCGGCGAGCGCGATCTTTTCGGTCCTGGGCGGCGGGTCTCCGGGAACGGCGACGTTCGCGACGGCCGTCGTTGCGTTCGTCGGAGCGGCTCTCGTGATTGTCGCCCTGCACAAGATCTGGCCAGCCCACGCCTAGGAACGTGAACCTCACATCCCGGGTGACCAGGTCGAGCCTCGACCTGGTCACGCTGCACGGCCGGGCGAAGTCCACCGCAGGAGGAGGAGCGTATGAAGATTCGTCCGTTGCACGATCGGCTTCTGGTGGAGCGGCTCGAGGAGAAAGAGGTCAAGAAGGGCGGGATCATTATCCCGGACACGGCCAAGGAGAAGCCCCAAGAGGCCAAAGTGATCGCCGTCGGCAACGGCAAGGTCACCGACGAGGGCAAGAAGATCCCGCTCGACGTGAAGGCCGGGGACAAGATCCTGTTCGGGAAGTACTCCGGCTCCGAGGTGAAGATCGATGACAAGGAGTATCTGATCATGCGCGAGGACGACGTCCTCGCCATTCTCGAGTAAAGGAGGACGATCCATGCCGAAGCAGCTGATATTCGAAGAGGACGCTCGGGCGGCGCTGCTCAGAGGCGTCAACATCATGGCGGCGGCCGTGAAGGCGACGTTGGGCCCGAAGGGCCGCAACGTCGTGATCGACAAGAAGTTCGGCAGCCCGACGATCACCAAGGACGGCGTCGCCGTCGCCAAAGAGATCGAGCTGAAGGACCCCTACGAGGACATGGGCGCGCAGATGCTGAAGGAGGTCGCCTCCAAGACCTCCGACATCGCGGGTGACGGGACGACGACCGCGACGGTCCTGGCCCAGGCGATCTTCCGCGAGGGGCTCCGCAACGTGACCGCGGGCGCCAATCCCATGGGGCTCAAACGCGGCATCGAGGCGGCGGTCGAGGCGGTGACCGCGGAGCTGAAGAAGGTCTCGAAATCCACGAAGGACAAAAAGGAGATCGCCCAGGTCGCGACGATCGCCTCGAACAACGACAAGACGATCGGCAACCTGATCGCCGAGGCGATGGAGAAGGTCGGCAAGGACGGCGTCATCACGGTCGAGGAGTCGAAGTCGGCCGACACGGTGCTGGACCTGGTCGAGGGCATGCAGTTCGACCGCGGCTACCTCTCGCCGTACTTCGTGACGGACGCCGAACGGATGGAGGTCGTGCTCGAGGACGCGCTCGTGCTGATCTACGAGAAGAAGCTCAGCGTGATGAAGGACATGCTGCCGCTGCTCGAACAGGTGGCGCGCGCGGGCAAGCCGTTCCTCATCGTCGCCGAGGACGTCGAGGGCGAGGCCCTGGCCACGCTGGTCGTCAACAAGCTGCGCGGCACGCTGCTCTGTGCGGCGGTGAAGGCCCCGGGCTTCGGCGACCGGCGCAAGGCCATGCTCGAGGACATCGCCACTCTGACCCGCGGCAAGGCGATCACGGAGGACCTCGGAATCAAGCTCGAGAACATCAAGCTCGAGGACCTCGGGAAGGCCAAGAAGGTGGTCCTCGACAAAGACAACACCACGATCGTCGAGGGCGCGGGCAAGTCCAGCGCGATCGAGGGGCGCATCAAGCAGATCCGCGCCCAGATCGAGGAGACGACCTCCGACTACGACCGCGAGAAGCTGCAGGAGCGGCTGGCGAAGCTGGCCGGCGGCGTGGCCGTGGTGAAGGTCGGCGCGGCCACCGAGACGGCGATGAAGGAGAAGAAGGCCCGCGTCGAGGATGCGCTCAACGCCACGCGGGCGGCCGTCGAGGAGGGCATCGTGCCCGGCGGGGGCGTCGCGCTGCTCCGCGCCGCGAAGGCGATCGACGGCCTCAAGCTCTCGGGCGACGAGAAGGTGGGCGCGATGATCGTCAAGCGGGCGCTCGAGGAGCCGATCCGCCAGATCGTCGAGAACGCCGGCGCGGAGGGCAGCGTGATCGTCGAGAAGGTGAAGAGCGAGACGGTGCCGAACCGCGGCTACGACGCGGAGAGCATGGAGTACGTGGACATGGTGCAGGCGGGCATCATCGACCCGACCAAGGTCGAGCGGGTGGCGCTGCAGAATGCGGCGTCGATCGCGTCGCTGCTGCTGACGACCGAGGCGCTCATCACGGATATCCCGGAGGAGAAGTCGGCGGCCGCGTCTGCGATGCCGCACGGCGACATGTATTAGCCGGTAACCCTCGGTGGGGGTCTTCCCTGCGGCCCGGGTCGAGTCGTGACCCGGGCCGCTTCACAGTCCGGCGCCGCCGCGGCGGCAGAGTTTCGCCACCGGGATTTTGGCGCGGATGCCCATCTGGCGGGCGATCTCGGCGGCCTTCTGGTTGTTGATCTCCTCGACGATGGATCGCGAGCGGAGCAGATCCACGAGCGACCAGATGGCCCCTATCACGAGCGGCACCAGTGGTTTCGCCGGCCGCGCCGGCAGGATCACGGTGCCGTAGTGCTGGGCGAAATCGTCGTAGGTCCGCTGCACGCCGGGCTCGTAGCGGCACGGCACGACGACGCCGCTCTTGAGTTGATCGGGCACGATGACCTCGATGACGCCCCCCAAGAACTGGAAGGCGCGTTGGTGGCTCGCGATCCAATCCGGGACCTGCTGGGTGCGCGTCGCTTCCGCGTAGGTGTAGTTCGAGGCCCCCAGCACGGCGACGAAGAGTTCGACCGCGATCACCTCGCCGGTGGCCGGGTCGATGATCCTCGGCTTCTGGCCGGCGTAGTCGACGAAGCACTTCTCGCCGGCGCGGTGAACCTGGCGCATCGAGAGGCCCCGGCGCTGGAGCCAGCGGCGGTAGAACTCGCAGAACTGGGTGTAGCGGTAGCCGTCCGGATGCTGCTCGAGATATTCGAGATGGAGCAGCTCGAGCGTGACCCCGGGCTTGCGCCGCTCGGTATGCAGGGAGGCGAAGTCGGGGACGGCGCGATGATGCGTGGGCGGGGTCGGGGGCCCGTACACGCGGGCCTGCAGCGCGTCGTCGCTGAGGGTGTCGACCTAGACCCAATCGAGCCCGGCCGCGCGGGCCCGCAGCACCGTGAGTCCCGACGGCACCACTGCTGATCCCCAGGCTCTGCGCCACCTCCCGGTGGGTGCGCCCGAGGCTCCACTTCTGTCGCAGGATCTCCCGTGTCTGGCGCATGGACAATCGCTCGGTGGCCATCCCTCCCCCTTTCGGGGGGCGGACGGCCCCGGCCGACGGTCCAGCGTCGCTACGCTTCGGCCATCGCCCTGATCACGATCCTCCGATCCCGGTGATCACGATGCCGATTTTCTTGATCACGATCCCCTGGACGCAATAGATAACCCGGGGTCGGATGATGGCCAGGGAACGGAATCGAGTGCTTGATGACGATGGAGTCAGGCCCGACCCGGACCTCTTTGACCACCAGCCGGAGGACGCGTTGGCGATCGGCAACTTCGAGGGTCTGGGCCGCATCATGGAGCTTGGCGAGAAAGCCTTCTAGGCTCTCGGCGAGGGCGACATACGTCTCGGCGTCGAGAAGTTCCGCCTCCAGGGTCGCGAGCTGGGTCTGGACGGTCGTTTCTCGTTGGCGGAGAGGCGGCATCCGCATGCGGAGCTCATCGAGCGAGATCAGCTGCTCCTGGTAGGCTTCGATCAAGCGGGTGACGCCGGCGCGAATGCGAGCCAGCTCCTTCGTCGCGACATCACGCTGCACGTCCCCGACATGGTCGGTGCGCAGCTCCATGAGCCGGCGATCAAGTTCGGCGCGCACGAGCGCGGGATTGCTGAGCAACTGGATGACGTGCTCCCAGACGAGCGCCTCCACCGCGTCTTGCCGGACGGGGCGATTGGTACAGCGGCGGCCGTCCGGGAAGCGATAGGCGTCGGTCCCCGTACAGCGATAATAGGTGAGTCGACGGCACGTCGTGCGGGTCGAGTACCGGTAGAGCGCGTACCCGCACAGCTGACAGATCAGCAGGCCCTGGAGGAGCGAGGGCTGCTTGGTGTGCCGGGCTGAAAACTGCCGGTTCTGTTCGAAGCGTTCTTGGGCCAGGGCGAACTGAGTGGGGGACACCAGGGCAGGCACCGGGATCTCGATCCACTCTTCGCGCGGGCGAGGGCGTGAGCACACCGGGTGGGCGGGGATGCCGCCGCGCTGCCGCAGGCGGCGATTCACGCGCTCCCGCTCAGCCTGCCGGGTTTTCTGGAAACAGGCCGTGCCCCGATACGCTGGATTGCGCAACATGGCCCAGACCGAGCTCTTATTCCATCGCGACTGACCGGTGCGGGTACGGATCCCCGCCATGGTCAGCCAGCGGGCGAGGGCGCCCAGCGAGTTCCCTTCTTCGGTGTACCGGCGGAACACCTCGCGCACCACGAGGGCCTCGGACTCGAGCACCTCATACCGCGCGGGCGCACCCTCGGCCTTGCGCACGTAGCGATAGCCGAACGGCGCCCCCGTGAGGGCGTTGACGAAGCCGGCTTGGGCGCGATGCCGCTTGCCCCGCCGCGTGCGCTCGCTGATCTGGGCTTTCTCGTACTCCGCGATCATGCCCTGGAACTGGAGCAGCAGGACGTCCTCAGGGGTTTCGGCCCGGGGGCTCCGGAGGAACACCACCTCCACCCCATGGCGGGCGAACTCTTCCAGCACCAGCACCTGATACGCATATTTGCGACTGAGCCGGTCGGGACTGTAGACGAGCACCACTTCCATCTGCCCTTGGGCCGCCAGGTCCCGGAGGCGCTCGAGGCCGGGCCGAACGAGGGTCGCCCCGCTCCAGCCCTCGTCTTCGAAGACGTGGCCCTCAGGGACCAGATACTCGTGCGCGGCGGCGTAGGCGCGCAGCGCGCTGGTCTGGCTGGCGATCGTCTGCTCCTCCTTCTGCCGGTCCGAGGAGACGCGCGCGTAGATCGCCGCCGTCTTCATGTGACGGGCCTCCTTCCGCGCCGACCGCGGCCCTGGGCTTCAGACTGCGGCGACGGTGAGGAATCAGAATCCTATAGGCCTGGGTGAGGCGCTCGCTCCCCAGACGATCAAACACATAGCTGTGCTCGATGCGCCGCTCACCCACCCCGGGGGCCTGGCCGGACCCGCTCCAGCCAGTTCTCGAGCGCCCGTGCCACGAGAGCGCTCAAGCTGCTGCCAGTCGAGCGGGCGTGGGTCCGGACGCGCCGCACCAGCCCGACGGGCAGCTTGACGGTGAACACCACGGTCGGCTCCGGGACCGGCACCCCCTACGGATGGTGCTGAGCTACGTCGACATATCGCCGGGCTTGCCGCAAGGACACCTGGTAGCGTTGGGAAAGGCCCCGCAGGTTTTGGTTTCCGCGCCACGTGCTTTGATGGCGACCTTCACAGCATCTTCCATCGGATCTTTGAAGGGCACTTCGATTCGGAGCAGGCCGTGCTCGTGGGTCGCTTCGGCTTTGTTAGGTTTCACCTGCCAAGCTAAAGCCAGTGCTGAAACATACTCGATATCCCTTGCTGGCGCTGTCAGGTGGATGCTGTCTTCCAGGATCTTCACATCGATGGTATCCGTTGGCGCTCCTGGGATGGCGAACTCCACTACTAGCTTGTGGTTCTCCCCGTCAGCATACGCTACCGTATTGGGCGCAGTGCTCCCTAGTCGAGTCAGACACGAATGGGCCTATCCTGCCGAGGCAGGAGGAGTGGGCCCCCCGCTGGTGGGGCATTGCCGTCGGCCCGACTCATCGTCTCCGCCGGTGAGCAGAATGCCCCAGAGATGGCGCAGGGCGAGCACGGTGGCGCGTTCTCGATCTTCGGGGGGTCCATGGGCGATCATCGCGACCTCCCTGCGCCGTGCGGGGTGGGCGTTCGGCTCTTTGACCGTCAGCGCGGCTGCACCGCGGGATGGTTCTCGGAGGAAGCACACACGAGTCACCTGTCGCGCACGATGTCCTCGCCCGCGAGGCGCGCGACTTCCACCCGGGTGACGTCTCTCAGCCTGACCAGTTCCTGCCATCCGGTCCCTTTGGGCGCGATCGGCGCGCCGAGCGCGACGGTGACCGGCCCGGGCGTCGGTAACCAGGTGCCATCGGGCAGGATGTCTCGCGTTCCTCTGAGGCCGATGGGGATCACGGGACGCCCGCCCTCGACGGCCGCCTTGAAGGCGCCGAGGCGGAACGGGAGCATCCCGGGCGGGCGACGGAACGTTCCCTCGGGGAAAAAGAGGAGTGAGGTGCCAGCGCGGAGGAGCGCCGTGGCGTGTTCGGCATCGACCGCGCTCCGAGCGCGATCGGCACGCTCGACCGTCAGGTGGCCGACCTTCCGGATCACCGTGCCGACCACCGGTGACGCCGCGAGCTCGCGCTTGGCCACGAACCGGAATTCCATCGGCAGCGCGGCCAGCAGGACGACCGGATCGACATAACTCGCGTGGTTGGCGGCGAGCACGGCTGGCGCCGCGGCGCGCAGGTGCTCGAGGCCCTCCACGCGCAGGGAGCAGCCAGAGAGCGCGATGATGGCGCGGCACCAGGCCCTGACGAGCCGATCCGCGGGACGCCCGCGAGGGGCCTTCAGCAGGAGGCCCCACAGCCCGGGCACCGTGGCCACCAGCAGGGCCGCGATGTAGGCTCCGCGCAGTAGCGCCGCTGCTTGGGCAACGAGGCGGGTGACTTGCACGCCCCAATCCCGGGCGATGAGCCGGACCCATTGGTGCGCAGCCGACGCCGGTGGCCGCTCGAGGTGACCCTTCAGGTAGGCCTCGCGGGTCGCGCTTCGGCGGATCTTGCCGCTCGACGTCTTCAGCACGGCGCCAGGTCGGGCGATCACCACGACGTCGGGCGGGAGACCGATCGCGGTCACCACGCGATCGACGACCGCCGATCTCAGCCCCTCGACCTTCCCCGGCAGCGTCTCGCGACTCTCCGCGATGATGATGAGCCTTTCCGTCCCCGCTTCCGGATCGGCCATGCCGAAGGCGGCGACGCAGCCCTTGCGGATGCCGGGGATGTCTCCGACGGCCTCCTCCACTTCGTGGGGGTAGAGGTTGCGGCCAGCCTTGATGATGATGTCCTTCTGACGGCCCGTGATGAACAGTTCGCCGCTGGCCCAGTAGCCGAGGTCACCGGAGTCCATCCAGCCGCTGCGAAGGACGGCCCGCGTCGCCTCGGGATTCTGGAAGTAGCCGCTCGTGACCGAGGGGCCGCGGAACTCGATGCGCCCCTCGACCCGCTCACCGACCGGGTGACCCGCCGCATCCACGATGTGGACCGAATGGCCCGGCAGCGGACGGCCGCACGAAGCGAAACGCAGGGGATTCTCGTCGTCGGGCGCCGCCGGCCGCGCCTCACGCAGGCCCTCGAAGCCGGCGCGGGCGACCCGGTCGACCCAGGGGCCACGGCCGAGGGGCGGCACGGTGAGGGCCACCGAGGACTCGGCCAGGCCATAGACCGGGCACATCGCCTCCAGCCTGAACCCGTAGCCCGCGAAGCGGCGGGTGAAGCGCTCCATGGTCTCGGGGCTCACGGGCTCCGAGCCGTTCAAGGCGAGCCGCCAGGAACTGAGGTCCAGGCCCTCGACCTCCGCGTCCGTCACCTTGCGCACGCACAGGTCGAAGGCGAAGTTCGGCGCGGGGGACAGCGTCGCTCGGTGGGCGTGGATCGCCTGGAGCCACCGCGCGGGGCGGGAAAGGAAGGTGAGCGGCGACAGGATCACGATCGGGATGCCGAAATGGAGCGACGTGAGCCAGGACCCAATCAGCCCCATGTCGTGATAGAGCGGCAGCCAGCTCACCGCGACATCCTCTGGGCTGATGGCGATTGCCTCGCCGATCGCGCGAATGTTCGCCAGCAGGTTCGCGTGCGAAAGGAGCACCCCCTTCGGGGCGCCCGTGCTCCCGGAGGTGTACTGAATGAGGGCGGGATCGGCGCTGACGTCGCGGGCCGTCCACACCGACTGGGCCGGCAGCGCGATGCGCTCCGCGGTGGTGACGCCCGTGAGCGAGGGCACGCTCCGGCGCAGCAGCTCGGCGACACGGGTGGCCTCGTCGAAGGTGATCAGCAGCTGCGCCTCGGCACTGCGCAGGATCCCCGCCTGGCGCATCGCATACTCCTCGATGCGGTCGAGACGAAACGCCGGGTAGATCGGGACGGGAACCCCGCCCGCAAGCAGGATCCCAAAGAACACATCGAAGAACGCAGGCTCCGTCCTCAGCATGAGGGCCACCGCTTGGCCCGATGCCACACCGCGTTCGCGGAGTCCCGCGGCCACGGCCGCTGATCGGTCCCACAGCATCCCGTAGCTGATCGGCGTCTCGCTCCCGACCTCCTGGCGGAGGAAGATGTGCACCCGCTCCGGATGAGTGTCCGCGTGCCAGCGGAGGACCTCCACGAGCGTTCGGGCGTCTCCCGGGGCGGACGCCCCGGGCCCGATCGGGACCTGCGTCTCGGGAGGGCGCTCGGCCTCGGCTGGTGCGGCGTCCCGGATCGCTTGGACCAGATCGCGCGGGCTCTCGGCGGCGGCCATCACGGGATCGGCCAGGCGGACCCCGAACTCCTGCTCGAGCCGCACGAGCAACTCGACCCGCTCGAGACTGCCGATGCCGAGGTCTCGATCGAGGGAGTCCTGAGGTCTCACTGGCCTTCCGAGCGCCGGCCCGTCCAGCTCGGCCACGAGCCCTTCGACGAGCTCGAGCACCCGTCGTTCGACGGTGTCGCGCTCGACTCTTCCGGCAACCGGTGTCACCACGTGGGATCTCCCTCGGACCCGGTTCGTTTCGTCTCGGGCTCGGCGCAGGCTCGCACGTTGTGGCGGACCTGCGCGGCGTCCACCGCCTCGAGACGTCTGCGCCCCCTGGCCTCTCGGAGTGCGATGACGAAGGTCACGACGTCAAAGACACCGACGATGAGGCGAAGGACACGTTCTGCCGGGGCGGCGGGGCATAGCCATCTCGGTTTGCCGGATGCCGCTCGGCTCCGTGCTCAAGGCCGCGTTTGACGATCTGAACGACGCGGTGCGTCGTGGGTAACATCGCTTCTCCAGCTTCTTTCGAGCCATATATTTCAATATCGCGCACATCGTCTCCGCTTGATTCAGCGCTAACCCCTGAGACAATGCGACTGAAGCTTATCGCCGATAGAAATTTCGCCCATATTTTCAGACGGAGTCGGCATCGCCAGACAAGGAGATCCGGCCATGGCGTACAGCGCCAAGGTCGTTGACCACTACGACAAGCCCGGGAACGGCGGCTCCTTCCGCGCGGACACGCCTGGCGTCGGGACGAGGCTCGTCGGCGCGCCCAGTGCGGGGACGTGATGAAGCTTCCGATCAAGGTGAGCCCGGAGACCGGGTGATCGAGGACACCCGGTTCAAGACCTTCGGCTGCGGGGGCGCGATCGCGTCACCGAGCCTCGCCACGGAGGGGCTGAAGGGCAAGACGATCGAAGAGGCGGGCAAGGTCAAGAACACTGACATCGTGGCCGAACTGAAGCTGCCACCGGTCAAGACCCATTGCTCGGTCCTCGCTGAGGACGCGATCAAGGCGGCTCTCGCCGACTTCCGGGAGCGCTACGGGACCGTCGGCGCCGCCGCGACTGTCGCGCTCCCGGCGTGCGCCGGCGCGGGCTGGCTTCAGGACAGCTACAGCGAACCTCCGGCGGCTTCGGCTCCGGAGGAGGAGTTCACTATGGCGTACGTGATCGCGGAGCCCTGCATCAACGTGAAGGACAAAGCCTGCGTTGAGGTCTGCCCGGTCGACTGCATCTACGAGGGCCCCGACCAGCTTTTCATCCACCCCGATGAGTGCATCGACTGCGGCGCCTGTGAGCCGGTCTGCCCGGTGAAGGCAATTTTCGTCGAGGATGAGACGCCGGAGCAGTGGAAGCACTTCATCCAGCTGAACCGGCAGTTCTTCGTCGACAACCCGGACGCCAAGCCGACCACGATGAAGTGATCCCGGTCCCGGCGCCTCCCAGCGCCTGACCGGATCGCGGAGGCAACGACCATGGCGGGTTTCGTGAGGGTCGCAACCATTGAGGAGTTCGGGGAGCACCCGGTGAAGTTGATCGAAGCCAACGGCGAAAAAGTCGCACTCTTCCGCCTCGGGGCGGACTTCTACGCCCTCAGCAACACCTGTAGCCACCGGGGCGGCCCGCTCTGCGAGGGCGAGCTGGAGGGCACCGAGATCGTCTGCCCGTGGCACGGCGCCACGTTCGACGTCAGGACGGGTGCCGCGCTGAGCCCGCCGGCTCCCCGGGGCGTGCGGAGCTATCCGGTGCGCGTGACCGGTACGGACGTGGAGCTCGAACTCTAGCTCAGCACCGACCCGATCTTGGCGATCCCATCGAGAGGGGGAGCACATGCTACGTATCGTCCGGGGATGGTTCGGCACGAGCCCCGCGCCTGCTGACCACGCCGCGGGCTCTGCGGCCGCGGGATCGGTTCCGCCCCCGCCGGAACACGCCACGCCGGCCGTGCGGAAGGAGCCCGACGCCCTCATCAGGGAAAAGGTGCAGCAGCTCCTCGACACCGCGATCAATCCCGCGGTGGCTGGGCACGGCGGCGTCGTCACGCTCTTCGACGTGAGAGAGCGGATGGTCTACCTCCAGATGGGGGGTGGCTGCCAGGGGTGCGGGATGGCGGACGTCACGCTGAAGCAGGGCATCGAGACGATGATCCGGGAGGAGGTTCCCGAGGTCGTCGAGATCCTCGACGTGACCGACCACGCTGCTGGGCAGAACCCGTACTCCGCGGCTTCGAAGAAGTAGCATGCCGCGGCTTCTCCTGCTCCTGCCGACCACGACGTACCGCACGGAGGCCTTCCTCGGCGCGGCCCGGAAGCTCGGGGTGGAGGTCGTCGTGGCCTCAGAGCGGGCCCACGTCTTCCAGCAGGCGCAGCCAGGCCGTTTCCTCTCGCTCGACTTCCTCCATCACGACCAGGCTGCGCGCCAGGTCCTCGCGTTCGCCGCGACGCGCCCGATCGACGCCGTGGTGGGCGTGGACGATGCGACAGCCGTCCTGGCCGCCGCACTGTCGACCGCGCTGGACCTCCCGCACAACGCCGTGCGATCGACCGCGGCCGCTCGCGACAAGTACCGGATGCGAACGCTGCTCCGCGTGAGCGGCGTTCCCGTGCCGCCGTACGCCCTGCGTTCCTTCGGCGACGACCCGGTGGTCGAGGCGCGGCGGCTGGTGTTCCTGTGCGTCGTCAAACCCCTCACGCTCTCGGCGAGCCGCGGGGTAATCCGAGCCGATGACGAAGCCCAGTTCGTCGGCGCGGTCCGTCGGCTCGAGAACATCCTCCGGACACCGGAGGCTGCTGCCGCTGACGGCGACGCCGCCCGGCAGCTTCTCGTGGAGGGCTTCATCCCCGGGCGGGAGGTGGCCTTGGAAGGGCTCTTGCTGAGGGGCGCGCTCCATGTGCTCGCCCTCTTCGACAAGCCGGATCCCCTCGATGGCCCGTTCTTCGAGGAAACCATCTACATCACACCGTCGCGCCTTCCGTCCACCGTCCAGGCCCAGATCGCCGCCTGTACCGCACGGGCAGCCCACGCGCTGGGCCTCCGGGATGGCCCGGTGCACGCCGAACTGAGGGTCAATCGCCTCGGCCCCTGGGTGATCGAGGTGGCCGCGCGGTCCATCGGCGGGCTGTGCTCTCGCGCCCTCCGCTTCGGCACCGGCCTGTCGCTCGAGGAGCTGATCCTCCGTCAGGCTCTCGGCATGGCGATCCCCTCGTTCGAGCGGGAGCGTCGGGCCGTCGGCGTGATGATGATCCCGATCCCGCGTGCCGGGGTGCTGAAGGAGATCCGCGGCCAGGCAGAGGCCCAGGTCGTCCCGGGGATCGACGAGGTGGCCATCACCGCCCATCCGGGCCAGGACCTCATCCCGCTTCCGGAAGGCGCGAGCTACCCCGGGTTCATCTTCGCCCGCGCTGAGTCGCCCGAGCGCGTCGAGACCGCGCTCCGAGAGGCCCATCGCCGGCTTGAGTTCGTCCTCCTCGCGCGGCGAACACCGAGCGACGCCGTCTAGCCGCGGGGCCGCCGCCCGCGAATCCAATGAAAGGAGCTCTCCCCGCGCCTCATCACCAGTCAGCTCCCCGTCAAGGCCTGGCATGACGTGATCGGGGAGCCCACGCTTGCCGACGCGATCTGCGACCGGCTCATTCACACCGCCCACGTCATCGAGCTCCACGGGCTATCGCTGGGGCGAAGTCCGAGCCAACGCGCAGCGCAGAAGCTCCGGCGCGAGCCCCGGGGAGTCGCCGACGTCAGCCGCCGCCACGCCGGCCGCCCCCGAACCTATGCCCGACGCTCGGCGACGCCGGTGACCGGCGATCGGCATATTTGGCTGAGGAGCGGCGATCTCGCTCGGGTGGCTATCCCCGTACCCTCGCGACGTCGTTGAACGCGGACGTATGAGGGCCTAGAGTGTCCTGGCGATGAAGCCGTTCCGGTTCAGCGTCAACGTTTGGAGCGCGCCCTCGCGGGCCGAGTGGGCAGACAAGGCCCGCACGCTCGAGGATCTCGGCTACTCCGCGCTGACCGTGCCCGATCACCTCGCTGACATCTTCGCCCCTATGCCTGCGCTCGTCGCCGCCGCCGCGGCGACGAAGCGCCTCCAGGTCGGCACAAACGTGTTGAACAATGACTTCCGCCACCCCGTGCTGGTCGCGCGCGAGGCGGCGACGGTGGATCTTCTGACCGACGGTCGGCTTCAGCTCGGCGTGGGCGCCGGGCACATGAAGTCCGAGTATGACGAGGCGGGGCTCTCCTTCGATCACGGAGGTACCAGGGTCGAGCGGCTCGCGGAGGCGGTGGCCATCATCAAGGGGCTACTCGAAGGTCAGCCGGTCACCTTCACCGGGCAGCACTATCGAGTGACGAACCACACGATCTATCCACTCCCTGTCCAGCGACCGCATCCGCCCATCCTCATCGGTGGCAACGGCCAACAGCTCCTGACCCTTGCCGCGAAGGAAGCCGATATTGTGGGCCTGTCGGGGATCACGTTCCGGCGTGGCGGAAAAGAGCCGGATCTCTCCGGGTGGCGGATGGCGGCCGTCGACGAGCGTTTCCAGCTTGTGCGCGAGGCCGCCAGCGTCCGCTACGCCGGTCTCGAGCTGAATGCGCTTGTGCAACGGGTGATCGTGACGGACGATCGCCGCCGGGCGGCCGAGGAGCTGGCGGGCCGGTGGAAGCAGCTGAGCATCGACGAAATCCTCCAGAGCCCCTACGTGCTTATCGGGACCGTGGACGAGCTCGTCGAAGATCTCACGAGGCGCCGCGAGCGCTGGGACATCTCCTACTACGTCGTCTTCGAGCCATACGTGAACGCGTTCGCGCCCGTCGTCGCCCGCCTCGCTGGTAAGTAGGAACCGTCCGGCCAGCGACCGGATGGGGGTCTTCACCGGATGACAAGAGCCAATGAGGCGGAACGTCATGAGACAGTCGCTCAGCCCATCCCGACCGCGGCGCGGGAGACGTGGGCGGTGCCACCCTGGCGATTCATCCAATCGGCATGGCGGAAGCCCTCGCTGATGCGCTCCAGCGGGAAGACGTGAGAGACCAATCGCTGGAACGGGAAGCGCGTGAGGTTCCGGCGCAGGAAGGTCAGGGCCTGGGCGAGCGCCCCCGGCGAGTAGTTCGCGCACGCCACGAATCGCACCGCGCCCCCCACCATGGCAGTCGCATCGTAGGAGAAGATGTTGCCGGGCGCGGTGCTGCCTACCTCGAGGTAGCAGCCGCCGGCGCGCGGAGCATCCGCAGGCCCTCCGGAATGACCGCCGGGTACCCCACGAAGTCGGCCACCACGTTCGCGCCGAAGCCTCCTGTCAGGTCCATCACCGCCTGAAACCCGCGCCCCGGGTGTCGTGAGATCGGCCAGGTTCAGGGCATCATCGGCGCCGAAGGCGCGCGCCAGCTCGAGACCCGCTCGGGAATGGCGTCGACGGCGATGGCGCGGTCGGTGCCGGCGACGGTCACGAGGCTGAGTCTACCGCGCGTCGCCTTGACGCGCGCGATCTCCGTGTTACTACGAGATCAAAGGCCGCGCTGCGGCCCCCCCGGCACCACGCTGGAGTCACGGCTCATGCGGATCGCTCAGGTCTCGCCTCTGTACGAGCGGGTCCCGCCCCGTCGCTACGGCGGCACCGAGCGCGTCGTCGCGTACCTCTGCGACGAGCTGGCGCGGCGCGGGCATGCGGTCACGCTCTTCGCGAGCGGTGACTCGTGCACGCACGCCGAGCTGGTCGCGGTGACGCCGCGGGCGCTCCGGCTCGACCCCGAGCCGCGCGATCCCATCGCGGCGCACGTCCTCGCGCTGGCCCGGGTCTTCGAGCAACGCGGCGGACTTCGCCGCGATCCACTGTCACGTCGATTACCTTGCGTTCCCCTATACGCGGCTCGTGCGAACACCGACGGTGCATACGCTGCACGGCCGGCTGGACCTGCCGAGCTTGCCGCCGCTGTTCCGGCACTTCCACGGCATTCCGATGGTGTCGATCAGCGACGCCCAGCGCCGGCCGCTCGACGGGCTCGGCGTTCGCTGGACCGCCACCATCCACCACGGGCTGCCGCTCGAGGAGTATCCGTACTCGCACGCCGGCGGGCCCTATCTCGCGTTCCTCGGCCGCATCTCCCCCGAGAAGCGACCGGACCTCGCCATCGCGATCGCCCGGCGGGCCGGGTTGCCGCTCAAGATCGCCGCCAAGGTGGATGCCGTCGACCGCGACTACTTCGACCGCGAGATCGCGCCACTTCTCGATCACCCGCTGATCGAGTTCATCGGCGAGATCGGCCAGGACGAGACGCCGAGCTTTCTCGGCGGCGCGCGGGCGCTGCTCTTCCCGATCGACTGGCCCGAGCCCTTCGGCCTCGCGATGATCGAGGCCATGGCGTGCGGGACGCCCGTGATCGCTCGCGCGTGCGGATCGGTCCCCGAGGTGATCGTCCCGGGGCGGACGGGGCTGATCGGCGACACGCTGGACGAGCTCGCGGCCGCGGTCGAGTGCGTGGACACGATCAGCCGTGCCGCATGCCGCCGCCACGCCGAGGAGTGGTTCACGGTCGAGCGGATGGCCCTCAACTATGAGGCGGTATACCGGCGACTCCTCGTGCGCGCGAGCGCCGCGTGACGCCGCGATGATCGAGCATCCGGAAGGGGCAGCTCCCGGCGGCGATCCGTACTACATCGTCGCGGCCGGCGTGGCCGCCGACCTCCCGAAGCTGGTCCTGAAGCATCAGGACAGCTTCTTCGTCGCGGATCCGCGAGGTGATTTCCCCAACCTGCCGGGCAGCGAATTCGGCTTCTACGTCGACGGCACGCGGTTCCTCGCTCGCCTCGAGCTGCGTCTGGAGGGCCAGTGGCCCGCCGTACTGAACTCCTCGCTCTCCGCCGACACGTTGGAGGTCGCGGTCGACCTGGCCAACCCCGACGTCGTGGAGGGGGATCGCATCGCGTTGCTCGGCCGCACCGTCAGGCTCGCGCGCCGGATGACCATGTACCAGAACCAGCTCTACCAGACGTTCACGGTGGAGAGCTTCGCCGAGACGCCGCACGAGCTGGTGCTGAGCTGGGACTTCGAGTCGGACTTCGCCGACGTCTTCGAGGTGCGCGGGTTCCGCCGCGAGACGCGCGGCACGCTGCTCCCCGTCGAGCACACTACCTCCGCCGTGCGGTTGTCGTATCGCGGCTGCGACGGCGTGCTCCGGACATCGCACTTGCTGTTCGACCCCGCGCCGAGCGAGCTGTCGCCCACGCGCGCCGTGCACCGACTGGCGCTGCGGCCGGGGGCGCGGGTCGACCTTGGCCTGACCGTCTCGGCCGTCGTCGCCCCGAGCTCCGTGCCGTCGTCGCTCGGTCACCACGAGGTCATGAGCCGCCGGCGCGAGGGACGCGAACGGCACACGGCGGCAACAGCGCAGATCGCACGGATCACGAGTACGTGAACGAGTGGCTCGCGCGATCCCGCAGCGATCTGCACATGCTGCTGACCGACACGCCGCAGGGCCCGATCACGTACGCGGGCATCCCCTGGTACGTGGCGCCGTTCGGGCGCGACAGCATCATCGTGGCGCTCCAGCTCCTGCCGTTCGAGCCAGAGATCGCCCGCGGGACGCTCCGCTTCCTCGCCGCGCACCAGGGCCGGCAGATCGACGACTTCACTGACCAGGAGCCGGGCAAGATCCTCCATGAGCTGCGCGGGGGCGAGCTGGCGGCGTGCCGGGAGATCGCCTTCATCCCGTACTACGGCTCCGTCGATGCGACGCCGCTCTTCGTGATCCTCCTCGCCGAATATCTGAAGTGGACGCACGACTGCGCGCTGGCGCTCGAGCTGTGGCCCGTCCTTGAGCGCGCGCTCGAGTGGATGACGGGACCGGGGCGCCTCGGCGACGACGATTACCTTCGATATGTGTGTCGCTCCTCGCGGGGGCTCGCCAACCAGGGCTGGAAGGACAGCTTCGACGCCGTGATGCACGCGGACGGCCGGCTCGCCGGCTCTCCGATCGCGCTCGTCGAGGTGCAGGCGTATCTGTACGCGGCGCTCGTCGGCGCCGCCGACGTCGCCGACGTCCTCGATCGGCGCGACCGAGTGACGCCGTGGCGGGAACGTGCGCGCCGGCTCCGCGAGAGGTTCGAGCGCGACTTCTGGATGGAGAGCGAGGGCTATTACGCGCTCGC
>JBKPAK010000076.1:0-7338 GCA_046726415.1 Candidatus Methylomirabilota bacterium | reverse complement strand
TGCATTGGAATCACACCGGCGGATTATAGCCCCCCTCCCTGATTGCTGGGGCCGACCCAGACGCGCAGCCGCGGGCGGCCCCGACACCTCTGCGGGCCCGCTCGCCGACCGACATCCCTTACCTTCGCGGGCCGTCCACAGGTTCGGAACCACCGATCTCATCATCGCCAAGGTTCTCCTCGCCTCCATGCGCTAGCCTCGCCGCGTCCTTTTGGTCGCGCCCCGTCGCTGGCGCCGCGCGGCCCGCTGAGGATGCTTTCCGCATTCGTCGTCCCCCCCGCCTTCGGTAGTGCTGCTCGAGTATTGCGGGAAGCTTGCTGGGCGTACCTCTCCCCGTTGGGGCCACGTTCGAGGCGTATTCGGCACGAGCATCTAAACCGAGCGCGGAGCTTCGTTGAGGTAGACGATGAGATCGATGTCGCCAGGGGAATGTCCCATGCCGGTCAGCATGGCGGCGGCCTCGGAGCGATGCTGCGTTCCGTGATTGACCATGTGCGCCATCGCCTCCCACAGCACGCGACGATGCTGGCCGCCCTCGGTCGAGGTGTAATCGAACTCCGCGTTGAGTCTCTCATCGGACAGGCCGGCGACGAATTCCATCAGCAGGATCTCTTCTTCCCGCCAGCGCGTTGTGAGGGACGCAAAGGTCGGGAAGTTTTCCGGCGTCAAGCGGAACGTTGACGCCGATCCTTCCCAGCGCATTCGCCAGGCCAATTCGGCGAACAACGTGTGTACCAGCGTGCCGCGCAAACCGCCGTGCGGAAAATCGCCGGGGGTGAGGAATTGCGCGTTGCTGATGGGCGCCGCCGCGGCGAGGATGCGCGCGTTGGCCCAGCGGTTGTACTCGTACAGCATGCGAATATCTCGTGTATTCACGGATTCCTGCTTTCTTTCGGGGATAGGAACGATGAAGGCCATCTCCGCCCAGCGCCATGCCGTCCTCTTCCGCTGGCATCGTCGACACGGCGTGAGAGGAACTCAACTCCCTGGAAGGTAATTGGCGGCCGCGGCGCTAATCGAGATATCGGACTCGCCTCCCTGTAGCGTGAGGTCGAGATCACTGCAACATCGGATGCTCCCGCTATGGGATCGTGTCTCCTGGTTGAACGTGATCAGGGACACTACCCCTTGACACCTTCGCTTCGCCAGCGGAACATCCGGGCTAATGCGACAGATTGCCCAAGAGCAGCTCTTGCCGGCCGACATCGATGCGGAGCCGCCCGTGCGGGACGCGGCCGCTCTGCGGTCGGTCATCCGCGGCTATCGCGACGAGATCGAGCGCGAGCAGCGCTTGCCGAAGGCCCTGGTCGAGCAGTTTCATGCGGCCGGTTTCTACCGCCTAGTCATCCCGCGAGAGCTGGGCGGCCTCCAGGCCGACCCGCTGACCTACGTGCGCGTCGTGGAGCTACTGGCCGAGGGCGCCGGCGCGGCTGGCTGGAACCTGGCTAACAACAGCATCTGCCAGCTCATCGCGCTCGGGTTGTCGGACGAGGGCGTCCACGAGATCTACGCACACCAGGCCGACACCGTCATCGCCGGCACCGCCGTGATGGGAGGCGGGCGAGCGGTGCCCGTCGACGGCGGCTACCGGGTCACCGGTCGTTGGCCCTTCGGCAGCGGCTGCCAGGAGAGCTCCTGGATGCTGGGCAGCTTCCAGATTCTCGACGGCGACCAGCCGCGCCGCAGCCCGGATGGCGCCTCGGTCTACTGGCGGGGATTCTTCCAGCGTTCGGAAGCGCAGATCGTCGAAGGGAGCTGGGACGTGTCCGGGCTGCGTGCGACGGGCAGTTTCGACTGGACGGTCGAAGATGTTTTCCTGCCGGAGCGCCGAACGATGGTGCACGCCGGCGTTCCTCTCGACAACCAGTGGAAGCGCTGGCCGGGGGTCTCATACAGTCTGCCGGCCCAGGCGTGGGTCGGGCCCCACCACAGCGCCGTGATCACCGGAATCGCCCGGGCCGGCATCGACGCGCTGATCGAGTTGGCCGGCGAGAAGACTCCGCGCGGCCGCACCGGTCGGCTCTGCGAGAATCCTCAAGTTCAGGAGGCCGTCGGTCGGGCTGACGCGATCCTGAACGCCGGTCGCGCGTACCGCACCGCGATGATCACCGAGCTCTGGAACATCGTTGCGGCAGGCGAGGAGACCACCCTGGTGCAACGAGCCCGCTGCCGGCTGGCCGCGGTCTACGCCACCGACAGCGCTCGCGAGGCGATGGACCTGATGTACCGTCACGGGGGCAGCACGTCGTTCCGGCGCGAGAGCCGCCTGGCGGAGTGCTGGCGCGATCTTCACGTCGTCGGCCAGACGGCCGCGCTCGCGCCGGAGTGGTATCCGATCGGCGGCCGGGTCCTCCTGAACATGGACCCGGGCCCGCGCCTCCGCTAGCTGACGTACGAGCCCGAACACAGCGCGCCCGTCTCCCTGGCATTCGCCCGCGGCGGAATGACCGCCACTTAGAGAGTTCGCCCAACAGCGCCGCGCCGGCCATGAACAGTGCGGCGGCGATGATTCGGGCCGCGGTGGCAGGCGCCAGGCGAAGGTGGGCGCGATGACCGGCCCACACCCCGGCCCAGGCCACGGGCAGCAAGCCCGCGACCGCCAGCCAGAGCGCGGGGGAGACGAGGAGCCCGGCGAGAGCGAAGGCGACAACCCGCAGTCCGACGTTGAGGATCACCATCTGCGAGATGGTGGCGCGTTGCGCATCCGGCTCGGCAGTCCGGTCGGCGAGGTACATGACGTACGGGGGCCCGCCCATGCCGAAGAGCGCTCCGACGAGCCCGCCCACGATGCCGGCGGGCGCCGCCCACCATCGACTCAATCGGCGTCGGGTGGTTTCGCGACGGAGTATTAGGTTGACGGCATAGGCGCACACGAACAGGCCGAGCGCCATCAGGGTCGCGTCGCGCGGCAGGCGAAGGAGCAAGGTGACGCCCAGGGTGAGCCCGACCAGGGTGAAGGGCACGAGCCTCACGAGCTCTCGGGAGTCGGCCTCCCGGCGTGTGTGGAAGCTGAGCGCCAGCGCCGAGCCGAGATCGAGAAGCGCGGCCAAGGGAAGCACAAAGGGCAGGCAGGAGATGGACGAGAACGGGAATCGTGATCGGCGAGGCGCCGAACCCCGTGATGCCGAATACCAGGTACGCGGCGAAGATCACGCCCGGCACGAGCAGCAGCACGTCGTGAGGGGGCATCACGCCGGCACCGCGGACACTATTCAGCAGGCCGGCCGGGAATTCAAGGCGCGTCCCTCGCCCACCGGCTGTTGAACGGGCGGCCGCGCCGGGTATAGCATCGCCACCGTGCCCGTCGAGATCATCGGCATGATCGGCGTGAAGCCGGAGGGTGCAGACGGCGCTGCGGTGCACGTGATCGGGGGCGCCGTTGACACGCAGTGGTTGCGTGCCTTCGCCCAGGCTCACGAGAAGGCCGGCTTCGACCGCGTGCTCGTGGGCTACACCTCGACGTCGGCCGAGGGCTTCGCGGTGACAGGGTATGCGGCCGCGCACACCGAGCGGCTGAGCTACCTCATCGCGCACCGGCCCGGCTTCGTAGCACCCACCTTGACCGCCCGCGCCACGGCCACGCTGGACCACCTGACGAACGGCCGCGTCGCGCTGCACATCATCACGGGCGGCAGCGATGCCGAGCAGACGCGTGACGGCGACTGGCTCGACCACGAAACGCGCTATCGCCGAACCGACGAATATCTGGACGTGCTGCGCCGCGTGTGGGCGGCGCCTGAGCCATTCGATCACGAGGGGGAGTTCTACCGGTTCGCCAAGGCGTTCTCGGAGGTCAAGCCGCTCCAGCCGGGCTGCATCCCGCTCTACTTCGGCGGCGCCTCGGGCGCGGCGGCCAGGGTGGCGGCCAAGCACTGCGACGTGTACGCGCTCTGGGGTGAGCCGCTCGCCGCCGTCAAGCAGCGCATCGCCGACATCTACGAGAAGGCCGCCGCGTTCGGGCGCCGCCCGCGCATCAGCGTGTCGCTGCGCCCGATCATCGCGCCCACGGAGACACAGGCTTGGGAGCGCGCGCGGCGCATCCTGGCCAAGGTGCTGGAGGCTCGACCGAGCGTGGTGGGCGAGGGCGCGGGCATGCGCCCGCAGGCCGTGGGCGCGCGGCGGCTCGTGGATTTCGCGCGCGAGGCCGAGGTGCACGACAAGCGCCTGTGGACACCAATCGCCGCGGCCATGGGCGGGGCTGGCAACACCACCGCGCTGGTGGGCACCCCGGAGCAGGTCGCGGAATCACTGCTCGACTACTACGACATCGGCTGCACGACCCTGCTCATCCGCGGCTTCGATCCGCTGAACGACGCACTCGATTACGGCCGCGAGCTGATCCCGCGGGTGCGCGCCGAGGTGGCCCTGCGCGATCGCGCGGCCATGGTGGGGGCGTGACCACGCTGCTCGCCGTGGTGGGCAGCGTCACCCCGCCCGGTCGCTTGAGCGCGGCGATTGCCACGGCGGTGGAGATGGCGGCGGCGCGGCCCGGCGTGTCGGCGTCGCTGCTGAATCTGGCCGATCACCGCGTCTCGTTCGCCGACGGCCGCCCACCCGAGAAGTTCGACGACGACACCGGAGGGGTGGTGGCGCGAGTGGCGGGTGCCGACTGCGTGCTGCTGGCCAGCCCCGTCTATCGCGGCACCTTCACGGGGGCGCTCAAGAATCTGCTCGACCTGACGCCCATCGAGGCGCTGCGCGCCAAGCCGGTGGGCATCGTGGCCATGGGGGCAACCCCGCATCACTACCTGGGCGTGGACTGGCAGCTTCGGGCGGTGCTGGCGTGGTTCGGAGCGCGCGTGGTGCCGACCAGCGTCTACCTGGAGTCCGCGCACTTCCGCCAGGGCGAGCTCGCCGATCAGCCGTCGCGCACGGCGCTGGCCGATCTCGTCAAAGCGCTGCTGGAGATGCCGATGACCGCAGGAGGCGCGTTCGGACCGCCGCCGCTTGCCGCCGGGCGCGGCTAATTAGCCCTCGGACGGCCGACGCCGATCAGCCGCTGGCCTTCTCAGGGATGCGGCCCCCACGGGGCCGCGGTCAGCAGCTTGACCTCCTGGGACGCGAGCAGCGGACGGAATTTCACGGCAAAGCCCTCAACAAAATCCTTGTTGGCGAACACCGACGCCCAGTGCGCCCGGCGATCGGCATCGTCGTTGAACTTCCACAGATGGACGAGCTGATTGATCATGCCCGTGTCGGCCTGGAAGTAGCCTATCAGTTTCTTGTCCTGGCCGCCCTTCTGGAGGGCTGGGTAGCCGAACTCGGTGTACAGCTTGACGGCTTCGGCCATCTTGCCGACATGAAGCGTGTAGGTCCGCATCTCATAGACCGTCATGGCGATCCTCCTCAGACAGTATCGAGAGCGTAGGATAGTGCACCGGAGGAAGCCACGAAAGGCGTGGCGTCTCTTGGAGCCGCTTCGCGGTAGAGAGAGCATCTGCTGCACCCACCTCGGAACGACGCCCTGCCTTCCACTACGCGTGCTCGTCGGGCAGGCACACGGCGCATGGCCGGTACCCGGCGGCGACGGCGGTCTGCTCGTCGGCGAAGAACACGCGATTCCCGACGTACCCGCCCCCCGCGATGGCACGGAGCGCGGCCGGGCAGTCGAGCCTGCCGTACACGCGGCTCGGCCGGTAGCCGCCGAGTGCGCCGGAGGTTGCGCTCCGGTAGGGTTGCCGGTCCGGGCCCAGCAGCGTGTATGTCCCGGCCGTCATGCCGCACCCTCCAAGGTGAGCAGAGCTCGCTTGGCCTCGGCGCCCCCGGCGTACTGTCCGAACGTTCCGTCGCTCCGCACGACGCGGTGGCAGGGCACCACGACGGGCACGGGGTTACTGGCGCACGCGCTGCCCGCAGCGCGAACGGCCTTCGGGTTGCCCGCCGCCTTTGCGATCGCGGCATAGCTGGCCGTCTTCCCGTAGCCGATCTTCGGCAGGTGCGAAAGAATCGTGCGGCGGAAGCCGTGCGAGAGCCGCAGGTCCAGCGGCACGTCGAACGTGCGTCGCCGCCCGGCGAAGTACTCCTCGATCTGCCGCACGACGTCGTCCAGGCGCGCGGGCGCGCGCAGGATACGAGGGCTCACGTCGCGGGCGAGACCTTCCAGCACGAGGTCGTGGTCCTGGCTCGCGTACGCGACCCGTACCAGGCCCTTCGGGGTGGCCGCCAACAACAAGGAACCCACGGGGGTGTCGATGGTGCGGTACGCGACGTCGAGAAGACCCGCGGCGTTCGCGGCGTCCACCAGGCGCCGATGCAGCCTGCGGTTGACTTCGTCGTCGATCGTGGGCAACGCGGCGAACAGATCCCGCTCGTTCGTCATCGGGAGTCTCCTTTCGGGAATGTCTTTCGCAACGAGGCAATACCGTCTGCCGCCGCTCGTCGGGCGGCGTCCTGACTGCCGCCGACGATCTGGGCGACTTGCCCGTAGGGCATCCCCACGAGGTAGTGGTAGGCGATTGTCTGTCGTTGCTTCAGGGGAAGGGCCTCGAGCGCCTCCCACAGGTCGGACTCCCACCCCCCGGGACTGCCCTCGTACGCGCGGGGCTCCGGCAGCTTGTCGATCAGGATCGGACGGCGCGATCTCGCGCGCACATGATCGAGCGCTTTGCGGTGCGCGATCGTCACGAGCCACGCTTCGATGTTGCTGTCCGGGCGCAGGCGCGGGTAGGCGTCCAGCGCGGCCAGGAACGTTTCCGACCACGCGTCCTCGGCGTCCGCCGGGCCCAGAACAGCCCGGCACACGCGCAGCACGGTCGGTCCGTGCTCGGCGACCAGCTCTTCGAAGGGCCGTGGACTCACCTACGCGGCCTCGGTCCGCCCTCGCCATTGCCGAATCGCCTGTGCGTGGAGCGGGTAATGGCCATACGTATCGAGCCGTAGTCGACGACGGAAGCGCGATTCACCGATGAGTTGATGTTCGGGGGCGTTCTGAATGAAGTCGACGAGTCGGCCGCGCGTCACCGCCCATTGCGCGCGGACCTCGGACAGCGACAGGCTGCGTTTCTGTTCCGTCATGCGGGCGTTGAAGGCGTCGATGCCCCCGTACCGTACGGAGTACCGCGGCGGCGTGCCGCCCTTCAGGATGAGCGGCAGGTGCTTCAGCGCCTCCTCTTCCCACGTGCTCACGTGGGCGAGGATGTCGCGTACCGACCAGGCACCGGTGGCCCCAGGCTCCATCAGCTGCACCTCCGACAGACCGGCGTACGACTCGTTGAACGCCACCCACGCCGTGTCCAGGCGCTTCAGAAGTTGTCGTCTGTCCATCCGAAGTCGGCCGAGTCAGGCCGCTCGTCGGAACGTCAGGTTGATGCGGTAGCCACCCGTCAGGGGGTGATGTCC
>JBKPAK010000075.1:0-6294 GCA_046726415.1 Candidatus Methylomirabilota bacterium | reverse complement strand
TACGAGAAGTACTGCCCGCCGACACGAAGCCCTTTCGGGTCCTTGGCTCCCTCCCGGAGTCCTACCAGCACGATCCGATCGGACGCGAACGCGTCGGCCTTTCCCTGCTCGACGGCGACCAGTCCTTCAGCGTGTTCCTTCACCGGCACGATGCGAGCGCTGGTGACCCAGTTCTTTTTCAGCGCCTCGACGAGGGCCTTCTCGGTCGTAGTTCCCGGGATGACCGCCACCCGCTTGTTCGCGAGATCGGCCACCGTACTGATGTTGGATCCGACCCGGGTGAGGAGACTCCCACCGTCCACGAAGATGAGGGCGCTGAAGTCCACTACGGCCTGCCGGCTCAGCGTGTTGGTGGTCGATCCGCACTCCAAATCGATCGTCCCGTTCACCAGCAGGGGAATCCTCGTCTCCGGCGTCACCGGAAACCACTGCGTCTTGAGCACGGCCAGCCCCAGCTGCACCCGCACGTCCTCGATGACGCGGACGCACAGATCGACGGAGTAGCCGGCTGGCCTGCCGTCGGGGCCCGCGAACGAGAACGGTCGTGCGCCCTCGCGGAAACCGAGATTGATGGTGTCACTGTCCTTGATTTTCTTGAGCGTCCCGCGTAGCTCCTGAGCATCGGCCGGCGCCGGCCACGCCAGGCACAGCACCGCCAGGAGCATGGCGCTCTTCATCGGTCAGACGACGGCGTCGCGCCGCAACGCCTCGATGTCGGCGGGCGTATAACCCAGCTCCCCGAGGATTTCGTCAGTGTGCTCGCCCAGCTCCGGCGCTGAGGTGCGGATGGTCGCCGGGGTCCGCGTAAGCTTCACCCCGGAAGCCTGCACGCGCAGCTCGCCGAGCTTGGGGTGGATTACCGGCTGGGCGAGTTCGAGGTGACGGACCTGCTCGTTCTCGAAGACCTCCTTGACGTTCAGGATGGGGCCGGAAGGCACCCCGGCGTCGTTGAGGCGCTGGATCCACTCCGCGCTGGTCCGGCCGCTGAGCGTCTTTTCGAGCTCTATGTTGAGCTCGCGCCGGTTGCGCGAGCGGTCGTCCAGCGTCCGGAACCGTGGATCGTCGGCGAGGGCTTCCACGCCCAGAGCGCCGCAGAGGCGGCGGTACATCGCCTGCCCGGAGGCAGCGATGTTGATGTGGCCGTCCTTCGTCTTGAAAACGCCCGTGGGGATGCCGGTCGGATGGTCGTTGCCAGCCTGCGGGGGAATCTCGCCGCCGATCAGCCAGCGGGTGGCCTGGAAGTCGAGCATGGTCACCATGGCCTGGAGCAGCGAGGTGTGCACCCATTGGCCTCGGCCGGAGCGCTCGCGCTCCAGTAGGGCCACCAGGACGCCCTGCGCCAGATAGAGGCCGGCCGTGAGGTCGGCGACCGGGATGCCCACCCGCACCGGTCCCTGGCCAGGCAGACCCGTGACGGACATGAGTCCGCCCATGCCCTGCGCGATCTGGTCGTAGCCGGGGCGGTCGCGATATGGCCCGTCCTGACCGAACCCGGAGATCGAGGCGTAGACCAGCCTCGGGTTGATGGCGCTGAGGCGCTCGTAGTCGATGCCGAGCCGGTGCTTCACGTCCGGACGGAAGTTCTCGACCAGGACGTCGGCTCGCTGGGCCAGGCGCTCGAGGATCTCTCGTCCCCGCGGGGCCTTGAGATCGAGGGTCATGGATCGCTTGTTGCGGTGGAGGTTCTGGAAGTCGAAGCCATGACGGGGCGCATCGCCGTCGATGTCGGCGCGGGCCTCGATTTTGATGACGCGCGCTCCCATGTCGGCCAGCTGACGCACGCAGGTCGGTCCGGAGCGCGCCCGAGTGAGATCGATGACGGTGTACGAGTCGAGAGGTAGTGTGCTCATGGCGGGATGATCTTACCGCGATCCCGCCCGTTCGCGGCGGGATCCTTCAACCGCCGCGCGCCGCGAGAGCGAGACCTCCGACGCGCAGCGGTTCAGCAGGGGATCCCTTTGACTTACTCCTCGAAGTCGCAGTATTGCTCCTGCGGCCAGTACACACCGCCCTGCTGCTGGCAGGCCTGCTGGGCCGAGACCGTCTTGGGGGCGGTGTGGGCGCACTGCTGAGTCTGGGCATTGTACGTCCCGCCGTGAGCCTCGCACATCTGCTTGGAGGTCTTCCTGACCTTGGCTTTACCTCCGCAGCCGGCCAGCGGGACCACCAGAGCCATGACCAGAGCCATCGTCGCGAGCGCCCTCCCTCGGTGATTCATCCGCGCCTCCTTTCAGGAACCCTTCATCATCGCCGCCGGCCCGTCCGAGATCCCCATGATCCCGGCAGAGCTCCCCCTTCGGTCGCACCCTTCATTGTCGCTGATGCGCGGAGGTGATCGGCCGGCAATTGTCGCTTCCGCAGCCGCGGCGGGTCAGCCCTCGACGGGATTGAGTTCGAACTCCACCCGGCCTTGTCCCTCGGCGCCCACCGACGGCGACCCGGCCGGGCCGAGGCGCCGGCCGTCCACTCCGCCCCGCTGCACGAGCGCCTGCCGTGTCGCCTCCGCTCGCTTGGTCGCCAGCTCGAGCGCCACGCCGTCGGGCAAGGGGAGCTGATCGCGGAGGCGTTCGACGATCTTCTCGGAGGTGTCCGGTACGGCCTGGCTAGGGAACGTCTGCGCGAAGAGCTTGGCCGCGGCCGCGCGGAAATCCGCGAGTCGCTCCTCGCGCTGCATGCGCTGGATCCGCGCGGTGACTTCAGCGGTCTTGAGGGTGGCCACATCGGCGGCGGTCACCACGGGGCGCAACCGGAGGTTGATGTTGGGCGAAGCGCGCAGGAAGTCGGCCACGCGCAGCAGGTGCTGGTCACCGTCCGGGCTGACGCTCGCGCTCCCGGGGGCGAAGGTCACGGGGTCGACCTTCAGCTCCTCGACGTCGTCGCCCTTGCTGAAGAGCTTGCCGACCGCCCGAAAGGGGCCAGTGACCATGTTGGCGAGCACGTTTTTCAGGGCCGACCAGATCGCTCCGCCCAGGGTGAATCCCGGCTCCCGGAGATTGCCGCTCACGGGCAGCGAGAATTCGATGTCGCCACGGCTGTCGGTGACCATGGCCACGATGAGACCCAGAGGGAGGCCGATCTTGCGGTCCGATGCCACCGGCGAGGTATCGCGCTCGACGCCGAGGCGGCGGACGCGGACCTGATTCTCGGCGGTGACCTGGTCGCCCACGACCCGGTAGTGGATCTTGTTGCTGATCGAGCCGCGCTTGACGAACCAGTCGAACACGCGCCGGAAGTAGGGATTGGTGTTGGACAGCGGAAACTCGCGCAGCTCCCCCTGCACATCGAGATAGAAGGGATTGGCCGTCGGCGCGATCTGGCCTGTGAGGTCCAGTGCCCCGGTGGCCCCCACGACCGCTTGCATGGTCATGTCGGCTCGCTCGCCCGGTGCGGTCGTCACGTTCGCCACCTTTAGGGCCACGCGGGAGATCTCCTCGGAGAGCAGGGGCGTCGTCGATCGATCGATGAATCGGAAGTTGCCGTCCTCGATGAGGACCTCGTGGATCGACACCGCGAGCGGAGCCTTGGTGGCGGCCGGCGCGTCGGCCGGCGGAGCCGGGGGCGCGACCGGAGGGGTGGCGGGGGCCTCTGTCGCGCCCCGCGGCGTCAGCATGGTGCGCAACGGGAAGCTCCCGTCCTTCTCGCGCTCCAGCACGGCGCTGGGCTTCACGAGCTTCACGAGGTCCACGCGCACCGCCTCCGGCCACTGCACGTCGATGCCCGTCGTCTCCACGCGCTCGGCCTGGACGGCGGGACTGTCGGCCGCGCCCAGGGCGAAGTTGCGCACCTCCGCCTGGCCCTTCACGGTGGCGGTGACGCCAGCCGCGGCCCTCACGGCTATGATCATGGCCGCGCTGGCCTCGCCGCCGATGGCCGCCTCGAACGGAAGGAAGCTCTGGTAGCCGGCGAGCGCTGCGTCCTTCACCTCGGCGTTGAGGGTCACCGCGCGCGCATCGAGCTGGGCTGAGCCAGCCACGGTGAGGGTTCCCGCCTGGGGCAAATCGACGAGCAGCTCCAGGGGCAGCGGGCGCGTCGCCGGCCACGCGACATCCCGCACGGACGCTTTCACTCCTCGAAGATCGAGCCGGCGCGGTGGCGTGACACTGTCGTCCGCGATGCTGGGGGCGCCCGTGAGGCCGGCCCGGGCAATGGAGAGCGCGCTATCGCGCACGCGGACGTCGGCCACGGTGAAGCCGAGCTTCCGGTCGGTGACCGCAATCTGCGGGCCACTGCCGTAGGCGACTCCGAGATCGCTCACCGCCCCGTCGGCGTTGATGGCGACGCCGGCGGCTCGATCGTTCTTGATGGCGAGCGTGGCACCGAGGCGACCGCTCTTGATGGTGACGGGCAGGTCGCGCGGCACGTACGCGCCAGCGCGAGTGACGTCGACGTCGGCAAACGTCGCGCGCACGTCGGCAGCCAAGGTGGCTGGGTTGAACGTTCCCTCGATCCTGGCGGTGCCGCTGCTACCGACCGCAGCGACCGACTTCAGGCGAACGGGTCGCTGCACGGGCCAGGTCGCATCGTCCGCCTGGAGCGTGAGCGTCGTGAACTCGACGCGGTTGGGGGGAGAGACGCTGGCATCCACGATGGTGGCGGGGCCCGCGACGTTCAGCCGCTGGAGGGCGAAGGCGCCGGGTTGCCAGGTGAGATCGGTGATCTTCATGTGCACGCGGGGATGGTCGATGAGCGGCTCGGCCTGCTCGCGCCGGAGGAGTGCGTAGCCCGTCGTCACGTCGCCGTTGACGCGAAGATTCGGCCCTTCTGCCACCGCGACGGTCAGCGCGGCGCCGAGACGGCCGCGGGCGATGGTGAAGGGCGCCACCGGGGGTATGTACGGATTGGCGAGGGTGAGGTCGAGGTCGGCGAGGGTGACGTTCAGATTCGCGGCCAGAGGTTGAGGAGCGACGGTGCCGCGGACGTCCAACGTCGCGTTTTCCGGCAGCGTCATCGTCAGCCCGAGATTTGCGGGGGGCCCCGTGGGGTAGGCGACATTCTCCACCACGAGACGAATGTCGTCGATGTTGTACTGGCGGGGAGGGGATATGGTCTGATCGACGACCGACAGGTCCGTGTCGACCTCGAGGCGACCGAGGCTGACCGTCCCATCCTTCGAGACGATGTCGCGCGCCGTCACCGTGACTTCGGGCAGCCACAGGAGCGGCTCGTCCTGACCTTCCCGGACGAGGGAGAGATCGGCCACCTTCGTCTCGGCGTCGATCCGGGCGCCCTCGGTGGCGTCGTAGAGGAGCTTCACGTTCGTCGAGAACCGACCCCGCGCGGGGCGGACGGCGAGCGCGGCCAGGGGTACGTACGCCCAGACTTCATCGACGTCGAAGTCGACGACGTTCACCGTGGCCTTGACGTGGGCCGGTCGGATGCGGATGGCCTCGGCGACGACGGCCATCGGGGACCCGTTGAGCACGAGGGCGATGATGCCCGTCCCACGCTCGGTGTGGAGACGGGTCGAGATGTCTTTGAGATTCACCACGAGGTTCTTGATCTCGAACATGCGCGCGGGCGAGACGGCCCGATCCTCCACGAGGATCGTCCCGTTGGAGACCGTGATGAGGTCGGCGAGGATCTCGAAGGTCGCTTCCCCGGTGGTCACCTTCTTCTCCTCGGGGGCGAAGCGCTCAATGATGTCCGAGATGCTGAACTGGTTCGGTCCGAGGCGGGCCAGGCGGACGGTCGGCGAGACCAGCGCGAATTGACTCGTGCGGAGCTGCCCCTCCCTGAACAGGGGGCGGTAGCGGACCCGCAGATGTGCCTCGGGAATCTCGAGGAGAGGCGCCTCGCCAGGACGGCCGGCGATGCGCAGACCCTTGATCCTGTACCAGCCGTTCCACACGTCTAGCTCGATGTGCTGGATGCTGACGTCGCGGCCGAGCAGGGTTCGGCCCTGGTTGATGGCCACCAACTTCACGAGGGTCGGCAGGCCCAGGAAGACGGCGACGAGCAACACCGTTACCAGGGCTACGAAGCCTCCGAAGACGAAGAGCACGAGCCGGCCGCGCCGCATCGCCATTCCCGAGTATAAGCGCAGGGTTAAGCGCGGTCATACCTTCGCCATCGCCCCACGTCGGGTCGCGTGAAAAACATTCGCTGTGAGTGCGTCGCTCACGGCGTCGGTCGTTGGTGTCGGGGGGTCGCTGTGCTAGCCCGGAAAATTCGCGAAGGATGAAAGAGAAGAGCCATCGAGTCCATCAAGTGTGCGAGAACAGTGGTGTCGAAGCACGTTCGCACACGACAAGACGGAGGCTCGATGGCTACAGACTGTATAGCGCAAATCCGCTT
>JBKPAK010000074.1:0-14190 GCA_046726415.1 Candidatus Methylomirabilota bacterium | reverse complement strand
CGCGGTCGCCTCGCATAATGGGCGGGTGACTCCGTTCCGAGAATTCGTCGCCCTGTGCCAGCGACTCGTGGAGAATCGCGGCCGCCTCGAGAAACGACGGCTGGTGGCCGAGTTCTTGGGGCGGCTGGCGGATGATGAAGTCGAGCACGCGGTGGCCTTCCTCACCGGACGCCCGTTCCCCGCCTCCGATCCACGCGTGCTCGGCGTGCGAGGCCTGCCGCCCTCGGCCGCCGCCGCGTCCCCGGAACCTCTGGCCATCGGCGATGTGGCGGAAGCCCTGGCGGCCGTGGCCGACGCAACGGGCGCGGGCTCCCGCCGGGCGCGCGAGGAACGGCTGGCCGCCTTGGCCGGACGCGCGTCGCCGGACGAACGAGAGGTGATTGCCCGCATCATCGGCGGCGAGATGCGCACCGGCGCGTCCGACGGGATCGTCCTCGAGGCCATCGCCGAGGCGGCGGGCAGCGACCTGTCTGCGGTGCGCCGTGCCGCGCTCTTTCTCGGCGACCTCTCGGCGGTGGCCGCGCTGGCCCGTCGCGGAGGAGCGGCGGCGCTGGCCGGCGTCGGGCCGAAGCTCTTTGTCCCGCTCCTTCCGATGCTGGCGGAGATCGCCACCGATTTCGACGAGGTCCTCGCCGCGCATGGGGGTCGTTCGGCGCTCGAGTACAAGTACGATGGCGCACGCGTCCAGCTCCACAGCGACGGTCAACGTGTCGCCGTGTGGACCCGGCGACTTTCGGATGTGACGGCGAGCCTGCCCGACATCGTGGCTCTCGTCCGGCGCGACCTGCGGGGCGCGCCGCTGGTCGTCGACGGGGAGGTGGTGGCCCTCGACGCCCGGGGCCGGCCGTTGCCATTCCAGGAGCTGATGCGGCGCTTTCGGCGAATCCATGGAGTGGAATCGCTGGTCGGCGAGATGCCGCTGGCTCTCCACCTCTTCGACTGCCTGATGGCCGAGGGCCGCTCCCTCATCGACGAGGCGTACGCGACCCGCTGGGAAGCACTGGCACGCCTGACCAATGGGGCCTACCTGGCCGAGCGAGAGATCGTCTCTGGGCTGGACGCCGCCCGGCGCTTTCGCGACCAGTCTCTCGCCGCCGGGCACGAGGGCGTCATGGCCAAAGACCTCAGCAGTCCCTACGCCCCCGGGGGTCGCGGCAAGCGATGGTTCAAGCTCAAGACCCCTGACACCATCGACTGTGTCATCGTGGCCGCCGATCGCGGCTCGGGTCGGCGTGTGGGTTGGCTCTCCAACTATCATCTCGCCGTGGTGGAGGGTGAGCGCTTTGCCGACGTCGGCAAGACGTTCAAGGGGCTGACCGATCTGCAGTTCGGCGAGATGACGGAACGCCTGCGCCGACTGGCCGTCGGCGACGACGGCTACACCGTGCGCGTGCGGCCGGAGATCGTGGTGGAAGTCGAGTACAACGAAATCCAGAAGAGTCCCACCTACGCCTCCGGCCTCGCCCTGCGCTTCGCGCGCATCACGAGGGTCCGCGATGACAAAGGGCCGGCCCAGGCCACCACGCTGGCCGAGATGCGGGCCCTCTACGAGCGCCAGTTCCAGACGAAGGGCAAGTCTATCTAGTCAGGCGCACCGTGGACAGGCCGCCCGCGGCTCGAGGCGGGCGCGCTCCTGGCAATGCTAGAATTGCCGCTCGTGACTCACCGCGTTTCCACCGGCATCTCCAAGCTCGACGCGATGCTTGGCGGCGGCCTCCTTCCCGGCACGCTCGCCGTGGTCTACGGCGCCACCGGCATCGGCAAGACGCACGTCGGCCTTACCTTCGCCCATCAAGGCCTGGCTGCCGAGGGCGCGCGCGGCATCATCCTCGACCAGAATGGCCGGGGCGACTCGCAGCGACACGGCGAATATGCGGCGCGCCTCTTCGGCTGGACCTTGCGCCCGTGGACGCATGCCGTGCCGCCCATGACCGATCCATATCCACCGCCGGACGCCATGGCCGCCTCCTACTCGAACGCGCTGCCCTGGGTGGGGCGTGTGCGTGATTTCCAACTCCCCACCGCCGACGGTGGCTGGGAATTCGACTGGAACTGGAAGGCGACCTACAATCACGCGCTCTATACGGTGCGTCCGTTTTTCTACTTCCACTTCGCCGAGGGTGCGCGCCGGGTGGTCGTGGACGGCGTCGAGCCCATGGACTCCCCCGCCGACTCGATCCAGTTCTTCATCTTCGACGAGCTGTATCGGAAGACCATCCACCGCGACGCCGAGACCCTGGGCATGGAAATCTGCCTCCCCGTCTGGAAGCACCGCGCGTTCATCGACGCGCATCGCTACGACCACACGCAGATCACCACGCTCCTCCTGGTCACCACCGAGGAGACCCGGCTGGAGGACCTCCTAGCCCGCAAGGTAGCCACCGGGGATATCGGCGCCACCGCCAACACCATCATGGTCATGGGGAGCGAGCGGGTAGGGGCGCGGCTGGCGCGCATGCTATGCGTGATTAAACACCGGGGCAGCGCCATGAGCGACGAGATCGTCGAGTACCGGATCGGTCCCGCCGGCCTCGAGATCCGGTAGGCGAGGGCCGGCCCCGTCCGCTCGAGCCCGGGGTCAATCGCGCGCGAAGAATCGAGCGGCGTTGGCGAAGAAGATCTTCTCCCGCACGACCTCGGGCAGTCTGCGCGCATCGGCCCACGCCCGCTCCTCGTCATAGTCGTAGGGAATCAGCGGGAAGTCCGACCCGAACATGATGCGATCCTGGTGGCGGACAATGGCCTCGTTCGAGATGCTCGCTGGATCTGCCCCCACATACGGCGTGGCCAAGGGGGTCATCGCCATCGTCGTATCGACGTAGAGCGACGGGTAGTGAGTGGTGAGGGCCAGGAAGCGGTCGGTGTCGAAGGCGCCCATGTGGGCCACGCACACTCTGAGCCGCGGGAAACGCTCCATCACGCGCGCGAAACCCTCCACGCCGGTGAAGGGATCGCGGTACGGCATGGTCCCTACGTGGAGGGTGAAGTAGAAGCCTTCCGCCTCGCCCCGCTCGTACACGGGAAAGAGCCGCGGGTCGTCGACGGGAAAGCGCTGAACCGAAAAGTGGAACTTGAAGCCACGGAGCCCCAGGTCGTCGATGGCGTTGGCCGCGATGTGCGCAAGATCGGGATCGTCGGCGTGCAAGGTCCCGAGGGCCACCGCCTGCGGGTAGCGGGCAGCCGTCTCGGCCACCCACTCGTTGAGCGCCCGGGCGATGCCGGGCTTGTGCGCGTAGGTGAAGAAGCAGAAGCGCTCGACCCCGCGGCCGCTCAAGGTCTGGACCACGGCCTCTGCCTCGAAGGAGTGCGCGCTGTGCCATCGATCACGGGCAAACCACCGCTCGATGGCGGCGGCGAGCCGCGGAGGGTGCAGGTGGACGTGAGCGTCGAAGCAGCGCACCGATTGAGGGCGAGACTCGGCCGGTGAGTCGAGGAGCGCTTCAGCGGTGCCAGCGCGTTCCGGATGTCGGGGGCACGGCGACCAGGTCGAGGCCCGATTTCATTACAATGAGCGTATCACGGCGATTCTGCGGGTCGAGCGACTGAGTGCGCCCGCGACGGCCCTGCTGCGCGACTTCGTGCGCGCCAGCGGCCGCCGCGCGGCGCCGGTGCTGGTTGGGGGCACCGTGCGCGACGCCTTTCTCGGTCGGGCCAGCGTGGATCTGGACGTCGCCGTCGCGCGCGGAGCATTCGCCCTCGCCGAGCGGGTCCGTGCGCGGCTCAACGCGGCCGTCGTTCCGCTCGATCCCGAGCGTGGAGTGGTGCGGCTCCTCGCCCGTGGCCACCGGCTCGACCTCTCAGACTTCCGCGCTTCCACCGTGGCCGGGGATCTCGCGGAACGCGACTACACCGCCAATGCCCTCGGCGTTGCTCTGGGTGATCTGCTCTCGGAAGGCCGCGCCCCCGTGATCGATCCCACCGGCGGGCTCGCGGACCTGCGGGCACGGCGCCTACGCCTCACCGGAGAACCGGCCCTGCGCGATGATCCGCTGCGCGGCCTGCGCGGTGTGCGTCTGGAGGCGGCGCTCGGGCTGAGGCTCGTGCCGGCGACTCGTCGACTCATCCGCGTCCATGCCTCCGACCTCGCCAGGGTGTCGATGGAACGCGTGCGGGACGAGCTGCTGGCCATCCTCGGGCTCGCCCGCGCCGCCCCCGCGGTGCGGCGGATGGACGCGCTGGGGCTCTTGACGGCGATCTTGCCCGAGGTGGAACCCATGCGGCGAACGGTCCAGCCCGCACCGCATCGGTTCCCCGTGCTCGAGCACTCCCTACGCGCGCTCGCCGCGGCCGATCGCCTCCTGGGGCGTCTCCCGGCGCTGCGGCCAGTCGGCGCGGGGTTGGTGGCTCACATGCAAGTCGAGCTGGGTGGAGGGGTCGCTCGCAGCCAGACGCTGAAGCTGGCTGCACTGCTGCACGATGTGGCCAAGCCCGAGACCCGACGGTTGGTCCAGGGTCGGATCCGCTTCTTCGAGCACGACGTCCTCGGGGCCGAGCGCGCCTGGACCATCGCCACACGGCTGCGCCTGCCCGGGCGCGTCGCCGGCGTCCTCGAGCGGCTGGTGCGCCATCACCTGCGCCCCATGCATCTGGCCCAGGCCGGGACAGTGACCCGGCGGGCCCGCTATCGCTTCTTCCGAGACCTCGGGGACGAGGCCAGCGATCTGCTCTTGCTGGCCCTCGCCGACGGGGCCGCCGTGCGAGGCGAGTCGCCCTTCGCGACATGGCGCCGCTCCCCCCTGGTTCGCGACCTCTTCGAAGGCTGGGACGAGGAGCGAGCGGTCAGTGCCGCGCCCCGCCTTCTTCGCGGTGAGGACGTGATGGACCACTTCGGCATCCCGCCGGGGCCCACGGTCGGACAACTCCTGGCCCGGGCCCGTGAGGCGCAGGCGTTGGGGCTGGTGGGAACCCGCGAGGAGGCGTTGGCGTTCCTTGACTCGTCGGGTCGGCGTCCCTAAAGTAGCGGGCACTCCGCCGCACGGCGATGTGGTTCGGCAACGATCCCCTCATATTCGAGGAGGTTTCGCAATGACACTGTGGCGAACCGCCGTATCTGCCCTGGCCCTCCTGGTCCTTCCGGTGGTCGCGAGCGCGGCTCCCGCCGGTAAGGTGGTCATCGCGCAGGGCGTCGATCCCACCACGCTCGACATGATGAACCAGCAGGAAACCCCGGCCTCCAACGTGGGGGCCCAGATGTTCGATACGCTGGTCGAACGCGATGCCACCCTGAAGATCGTTCCCGCCCTCGCCGCCGAACTGCCCAAGCTGGTGTCCCCCACCGTGTGGGAGATCAAGCTGCGCAAGGGCGTCAAGTTCCACAATGGCGAGGAGTTCACAGCGGAGTCGGTGAAATTCAGCCTGGAGCGCGTGGCCAACCCCGCCAACAAGCTTCGCGGCAGTTCCGCCTTCGCTCCCATCGATCGCGTGGAGGTCGTCGATCCCTCCACCGCGCGGGTCCACACGAAGAAACCGTGGCCGATCTTCGTGAACGCCCTCACCTTCCGGCAGGCCGCCATGTATCCCGCCAAGGAGTACGCGGGCAAGGACACCGCGGCCCTCTCGAAGAACCCTGTGGGCACTGGCCCCTATAAGTTTGTCCGGTGGTCGAAGGACGAGGAGATCGTGATGGAAGCGTTCCCCAGGCACTGGCGAGGGGAGCCGAAGATCAAGACCATCGTGTTCCGGCCGATCCCCGACGACGCGGTCCGGGTGGCCGCCCTCCAGAACGGCGAGATCGACGTGGCGGTCAACATCCCGCCGCATCTGGCCGGGATTATCGGCAATCACCCCAAGCTATTTCTCTCCACCGCGCCGAGCATCCGCACCATTCAGCTGATGATCTACACGCATCAGATGGACGCCCAGCACAAGGTCCAGGGACCGTACGCCGGCCCCACCGCTGACAAGCGGGTCCGGCAAGCCATCGCCTCTGCGGTCGACGCCGACGAGATCATCAAAGGCGTGCTGGACGGCAAGGCCATGCGCGTGGCCACCATGCTCACCAGCATGCACTTCGGCTTCGACCCGAATCTGAAGCCCATCAAACAGGACCTGGCCAGGACCAAGAAGCTCTTGTCCGAGGCAGGTTTTCCCAACGGCGTCGACATCGTGCTGAACGGACCGCAGGGACGCTACGTCCGCGACAAAGAGGTGGCCGAGGCGGTCACCGGGCAACTCAACAAGGCGGGAATCCGGACCACGCTCAAGACCTTCGAATTCGTGAACTACCTCAACAACATGGTCTACGTGCACAAGGCGGGGCCGGTGTGGCTCATCGGTTGGGGTACGCCCACCCTGGACGCCGAGACCGTGTACGTGCCCCTCTTCCGATCCGGGAACATCTTCGTCAACTGGCACAACGAGGATTTCAACCGGATGGTGGACGAGGCCCAGACGATCATGGATGAGAAGAAGCGGCGGGAAGAGTACGGGCGGATCAACAAGCTGTGGGTGGAGGAAGTGCCGGCGGTACCGCTCTACCAACAGCTCGATCTCTACGGGGCCAGCAAGCGGCTCAACTGGAAGGCGCGCAGCGACGAGCTGATCAAGGCTTACGACATGTCGCTCAAGCAGGGCTCGTAGTACAATGCGCCCCATCGGGCGGGCGTAATTCAGTGGCAGAATGCAGGCTTCCCAAGCCTGACGTCGCCGGTTCGAATCCGGTCGCCCGCTCCACCTGATCCGGCGGGGTCGGGGGCTGACCCGAGCCCCGCCGGCATCTTCCGCCTCAGGACGTTGCGGGCGAATGAAGGTCGTTGCCGAACAGTCCGGGCGCCCCGCTGCACGACTACCCTCTCAGTCCCAGCAGCAGGCGGCCCGCCGCAATGCCCAGGACGCACAGGGCCAGCGCGTCGTTGGACACGACGAGCGTCTCCGTTCCCATCTGGTGGCGGGCGGATGCTCGATTATCCACACCGACCCAGATCGGTCAAGGCGCCACCACGTCGACCCAGATCGGTCAAGGCGCCGTCACCACGGCGAGGCCTTTCCGACGTCGAGTTCTGCTACCTTGGACCGGCGAAGACTGGACGCCTCACGGCCTGGCGACGGGATTGCTGCCAGGGTTGGGCGTATCTCAAACGGCCGTTTGCGAAGGGAGGGGCTTGATGCCGCCTGTCGACGTCCTGCCTGATCGCCCGCGCTTGATGCAGGCCGCCGCCGAGCATGTGGTCGAGGTAGCCAGCCGGGCCCTCGAGCGGCGCGGGCGATTTACGGTCGCGCTGTCTGGCGGCTCGACTCCCGCCGCGTTCTACGCCCTGCTCGCCACCGAGGCTTTCGCGCGGCGGCTCGAGTGGTCGCGCGTGCAGGTTTTCTGGGGTGACGAACGCTGCGTGCCGCCCGAGCACCCGCAGAGCAATTACCGCATGGCGCGCGACACCCTGCTGGCGAAGGTGCCGGTGCCGGAGGCCAATGTCCATCGGATTCGCGGTGAAGACGATCCCAAACGCTCTGCCGCCGCCTACGAAGCGCTGCTGCGCCGCGTCCTCGCCGGCGCGGGCTTCGATCTCGTGCTGCTCGGCATGGGCGACAACGGACATACGGCGTCGATCTTTCCCGGGCTGCCCGCCGTGACCGAGCCGACGCGCTGGGTGCTGGCGCAGTACGTGGAGGTGGTCTCGATGTGGCGCATCACCCTGACCCCGCCGGTGATCAACGCCGCCGACCGCGTGACGTTCCTTGTAGCGGGTGGCGACAAGGCCGACCGGTTGCGGCAGGTCCTCGAAGGACCTCTTGAGACCGAGGTGCTGCCGGCACAGGCCATCAAGCCCTCACCGGGCGAGCTCCGATGGCTGGTCGACGCCGCTGCGGCCGCCCGACTGGGGAGCCCGCGGTGAGCGCGGACAGCGAAGCTCGCGCGCGCCACAAGCAGGGGGCGGCGGAGCGCGCGGTGGAGTTGGTGGCGTCCGGCATGGTGGTGGGACTCGGCACCGGGAGTACGGCCATCTTCGCGGTGCAGCGGATCGGTGAGCTGCTGCGCACGGGGCGGCTGCGCGACATCGTGGGAGTGCCCACCTCGAGTGCCATCGACTCCGAGGCGCGGCGGCTCGGGATCCCGGTGGCGCTGGATGCCGCGGGCGACATCGATGTGACCATCGACGGTGCTGACGAGGTCGACCCAAGCCTCGATCTGATCAAGGGCGGCGGGGGGGCGCTGTTTCACGAGAAAATCGTCGCCCAGGCCAGCCGGCGCGAGGTTATCGTCGTGGACGATGAGAAGCTGTCACCGCGGCTCGGCACGCGGTGGGCGGTGCCAGTGGAGGTCGTGGCGTTTTGCTGGCATTCGCAGGTCCGATTTCTCGAGTCGCTGGGCGCCCGCGTCACCCCCCGTCAGCGCGCGGATGGCCAGCCCTTCACGACGGACGAAGGCAACCTCATCGTGGACTGCGCGTTCGGCCCCATCGCGGCGCCTCACGAGCTGGCCGCGCGTCTGGATGCCCGCGCCGGCATCGTGGAGCACGGACTGTTCGTTGGACTCGCCACTGACGTCATCGTTGCCGGCGACGCCGGCGTTCGTCACCTCACGCGAAAGGTTTGAGCCATGACCGACCAGGCCAGCATGGACCAGCTCTGCATCAACACCATTCGCACCCTGGCCATCGATGCCATCCAGAAAGCGCGCTCCGGGCATCCCGGAACCCCGATGGGGGTGGCCCCGGTGGCGTACACCCTGTGGCAACGCTTCCTCCGCTTCGATCCCGCCCATCCCATCTGGCCCAATCGCGATCGCTTCGTCCTGTCGGCCGGCCACGCGTCCATGTTGCTCTATGCGCTGCTGCACCTGACCGGCGTCAAGTCGGTCAATCCCAAGTACGAAGTCCTCGGCGAGGCGAGCGTGTCCCTCGACGACATCAAGACGTTCCGCCAGCTCGGGAGCAAGTGTCCGGGCCATCCCGAGTATCGCTGGACCTCGGGCATCGAGACGACGACCGGCCCGCTCGGACAGGGGGTCGCCACGAGCGTGGGCATGGCCATCGCCGGCCACTGGATGGCGCAGTACTTCAACCGGCCGGGGTTCACGATGTTCGACTACGACGTGTATGCTCTCTGCGGCGACGGCTGCATGATGGAAGGCATCGCCAGCGAGGCGGCCTCCCTGGCCGGCCACCTGAGGCTGGCCAACCTCTGCTGGATCTACGATCGCAACAAGGTCACCATCGAAGGGCACACCGACCTCGCCTTCACCGAAGACGTGGCCACCCGCTTCCTCGGCTACGACTGGAACGTGACGCGCGTGAGCGACGCCAACGACGACGCCGCTATCGAGCGCGCCCTCACGGGCTTTAAGCGCACGACTGACCGGCCTACCCTCGTCATCGTCGAAAGCCACATCGGGTACGGCGCCCCGCACAAGGAGGACACCAGTGCCGCCCACGGGGAGCCCTTGGGCGACGAGGAGGTGCGCCTCACCAAGCGGGCCTACGGCTGGCCGGAGAATGCGCAGTTCCTCGTTCCCGACGGTGTGCGCGAGCACTTCCAGGCGGAGCTCGGCCGGCGTGGCCAAGCGCTGCGGGATGCCTGGATGGCCAAATTCACCGACTATCAGCGCCAGTATCCGGAGATGGCGGACCAGCTTCAGCGGATGCAGCGTCGCGAGCTTCCGGACGGTTGGGACCGTGACCTCCCCGTCTTCCCCGCCGACGCCAAAGGCATCGCCAGCCGCGACTCCTCGGGCCAGGTGCTCAACGCCCTCGCGCAGCGGGTGCCGTGGCTGATCGGTGGCGCCGCCGATCTTTCGCCCTCCACCAAGACCCGCCTGACTTTCGCCGCGGCGGGGGATTTCGCAGCGGACACGCCGGCCGGTCGAAACTTCCACTTCGGGATCCGCGAGCACGCCATGGGCGCCGTCATCAACGGTTTGGCACTGTCGAAAGTTCGCGCCTTCGGCTCGGGCTTTCTGATCTTCAGCGATTACGGGCGAGGCTCGCTGCGGCTGGGCGCCATCATGGAGATCCCGGTCATCTACGTGTTCACCCACGATTCGATCGGAGTCGGGGAGGACGGCCCCACCCATCAGCCCGTCGAGCATCTCGCTTCCCTGCGCGCCATTCCAGGTCTCATCACGATCCGGCCCGGCGATGCCAACGAGGTCACGGAGGCCTGGCGCGTGATCATGCAACTCCGCCACGATCCGGTGGCCCTGATCCTCAGCCGCCAAGCCCTGCCCACCTTGGACCGCACGCGGTACGCCCCAGCCTCGGGCGTAGCCCGGGGCGCCTACGTGCTGGCCGACGCTCCCGGCGGAAAACCGGACGTCCTGCTCCTGGGCACGGGTAGCGAGGTCTCGCTCTGCGTGGGGGCGTACGAGAAGCTGACTGCCGAGGGGATCCGGGCGCGCGTGGTCAGCATGCCGTCGTGGGAGTTGTTCGATCGCCAGAGCCCGGAGTATCGGGAGAGCGTGCTGCCGACGGACGTCACCGCGCGCGTCTCCGTGGAGCAGGCGTCCACGTTCGGTTGGCATCGCTTCGTCGGGACCACCGGCGAGGCCATCGGCATGCATACGTTCGGCGCCTCGGCGCCGCTGAAGGATCTGCAAAAGAAGTTTGGCTTCACGCCCGACCGTGTCCTCGCCGCCGCCAAGGAGCAGCTCGCCAAGTCCGGCGGAGGTCGCCCATGAAGACGATCGGCATGATCACCATCGGCCAGTCACCGCGCCACGACACAGTGCCTGAGATGGAGAAGCTGCTGGGGCCGGAGATCCACGTGCAGCAAGCCGGCGCCCTGGACGGGCTGTCGCACGCCGAGGTTACCGCGCTGGCGCCGCGAGCCGGGCACGAACATCTCGTGACGCGGCTGCGCGATGGCCGTCAGGTCATCGTGGCCAAGCACGCGATCCTCGACCGCCTCCAGGCCTGCCTCGACCGCCTCGAGGCGCAGGTCGACGCCGCGGTCATCATGTGCACGGGCGCCTTTCCGGCCTTCCGCTTCTCACGCCCGGTCCTGGAACCCGACCGCATCCTCTTCGCCGTCACCCAGGCCGTCTTCGCGGGCGGCCGGTTGGGTGTGCTCATTCCCCTCGAGGAGCAACGCGAGAGCATGGCCCCGCGCTGGGCGCCGATCGACGCGCGCGCCGCCATCGCCGTGGCCTCGCCCTACGCGGGGGCCCAGGCGCTGGTGGGGGCGGCCGAGGAGCTGAAACGCGCCGGGGTCAGCTTCATCGCCATGAGCTGCATGGGCTACACGCAGGGGATGGGGGCGATCCTGCGCGATGTCGCAGGCGTTCCCGCGCTGCTTCCCACCAGCCTAGTTGCTCGCATAGCCGCCGAAGCGGTCTGAACCAGTGGGGTTCAGGCGCCGCCAAGGCACCTATCGGGCCCCCCTCGTCATAGCCGAGCGAGGCGCTCGACGTGAGCGAGGACGTGGCGGCGGATCGTCACTTCCCGCTTGAAGTGCGTGAGCCTCGCGACGTCCACTCGCGCGGTGGGGGCCGACAGCTCGGCGTCCACACGCGCTAGTTCCTCCAGCGCACCGCGCATGTCGGGAAGTGGTCTCGTCGCCTTGCCCTCGACGGCGTCGGCGATAGCCTCCAGCGTCTGCCGAACGCCGCGATCGAACTCGTCGAGCGGCGGCGTGGCCTCACGGGGGACGGCGGTGGCGTCGGTCTGGAGCCTATGGCGGGCCAGGGACAGGAGCGAGAGAAAGACGCCCTGCACATCGGCGGCCAGGGCAAGGACACGGTCTCGCTCTGCGCGGGCTGCCGGCCTATCGGCACCGGGTTCCAGCGCCGCTTCCTCTCGCAGGCGAAGGACCGTCCCCAGGCCTCGGTAGACCGCGGTCCGGTGACGGGCGGCGGCGGCGACTTCCGACGCGTAGCCGCCGGCGGCTCGCTTCCACTCCGCGAGCATGGCCATGGCTCGCAGCGTTGCCGCCAGGGCCGGCCGCATGGCGCGGCTGGCCCGGACGGGCCAGATCCACTGATAGACCATTCCCATCACGGCGATGCCCAGGACAATGCTGAGGACGCGATCGCGCGGGGGGACGAGGTCGGTGGCCGGACCGAACACGCCGAGCACGGAGACGCCGAAGCCCATGCCCGCCTGCAGGCCGGCGTACGCGATCCGCGAGCTTCCCGCCTCCAGCCAGCCCGCGATCCAGAAGGCGGCCGCGAACGGCAACATCAGCCAGGCCAGGCTTTCCGCGTTGGGCATGACGACCAGGATCACGAGCAGGCCGAGCAGGCCCCCGACGGCCGCGCCCAACAGCCGCAGGAAGGCCTTGAAGACACTGGCCCCGAGGGTGCTCTGGGCGACGATCGCGCAGGTCGCGGTGGCCTGCAGCAGTCCGGGCCAGTCCAGACCGAGCGCGATCAGCAGGCAGATCTCGACGGCGAGCGCGCACTTCAGGGCGAACTTCATGTCCGCGGTGTTGGCCAGCGCGAAGGCCGGACTGAAGAACGGCGCGCGGGCCGGTGAATCGAGCGGGGAGCGGCGGGGCGCCAGTTGTGGGGCCGCGGTTTCTGAAGGGTTGAGAAAGCCCGTGGCCGCCGCCATGCGCGCCATCGTACCCTCCATGTAGGCGAGCAGGCTTTCCAGGCCGACCCCGGGATCGACCGGCCCCGTGGACGGGTACGGGACGTCTTCGGCAGCCGTCGGTCGTCGCGCGGCGAGGTCGCTGCGCAGCCGCGCGCACGCCGCGCCCAGCACCCTCAGGCGCGAGCGCAGCCCCTCGTCGAGACGATAGAGCCGCGGCGGGTCTTCGACGAGCTCCACCAGCCAGACCGCGTTCGTCAGAAGCCGCTCGGTCTCTGTGATGAGGGCGATCTGCTCCGTGTGGCGTCGACGGAGCGATGGGTAGCGGGCCTCGGCGTTGGCCAGAAGGTCGAGCTCGCGGGTCAGTCCGCTGACTGCGACGAGGTCGGGTCTGGCCGGCGTGCCCGGCGCGTCAGGGGGCGACGCCGCCGCGCGGCCCAGCAAGGCTTCGATCCGGGCCAGGCGCTGGGCGACGTCGTCGAGCAGTCGCTGCTCCGGATCCTGGGGCCACAGGACGAGCTGAGCCCCGGTTCCGAGGATGACGCCGACCAAGACCATGAGGGCCCGCCAGAGGCCGGTCTCGATCTGGGCGTCTGGGGCGTCGAGATGCGAGGTCACCACGAGCAGCATGGTGAAGGCGGCCAGCACGCTGCTGTCGCGCGCGCTGGTGGTGCGGGACAGGAACATGAACACCGCCACCGCCACCCCGACGCCCACGAACATGAACTGGGGCTCGTTGGCGAAGGCGATGCCGATCAGCATGCCGATCGCGGCGCCGGCCAGCGTGCTGATGACGCGCTGAACACCGTGGATGAGCGATGCGCCCGCATCCTCGCTGTTCACGTGAAAGATGGTCCAGACGATCCAGTTGCCGTGGGGCGCGTGGAGGCTCATGACGAGCCCGGTGCCCGCCAGGCACGTGGCGACGATGCGCAGAGTGACCTTGGACCGCCCCGGCGTCGGCGCGAGCTCGGCCCTCAGGAACGCGAGGAGCCGCGCCGGGGCGCTCCATTGGACCGCCGCGCCCTTGGCCACGCTCAGCGCGGCGGCGGGGCCGGCGACGTGCCGCGTGGGAAACCCCGGATCGTGACGACAGCCGTGGTGCCCATCCGGAAGGGGTGCTCGGCATCGCGATCCTCGAGGAGTATGCGCACGGGGAAGCGGTTGGCCAGGCGCACCCAGTTCAGGGTTTTCCGGACATCGGGCAGCACCCCCACCGTGGCGCCGTCGGCGGGGTGATTGGCCCAGCCTATGCCCTGCACCACGCCGCGAAAGGGGCGGCCGGGGTAGGTGAGGAGGTAGACCTCGGCTTCCATGCCGGGCTTGATGGACGGCATGTACGTCTCGCGAAAGTTCGCCAGCACATACCAGGCGCGGTTGTCGACGAGCGCGAAGATCTGCTGCCCCTGCCGCGCGTACTCGCCGACGGCGATGTTTAAGTTGGTGACGTAGGCATCGAAGGGAGCGCTCACGCGGCAATAGCCGACGTCGAGCTCGGCCGCACGCACCGTGGCCTCAGCGGCCTGCAGGCGAGCGTTGAGCTCACCGAACTGGGCCAGGAGATCGCGGGCACGGGACAGGTCGTGGCGCGATTGCTCCATGGCGTGGCCGGCCTCCTGACGAGTGGCCACGCCCTGATCGACGGCGGCCTCGGCCGCGCGCTTGCGCGTGCGCGCTTCACGCACGGCCGCCTCGGCCGCGCGCACGCGGCGCCGCGCCTCCTGCA
>JBKPAK010000073.1:0-10260 GCA_046726415.1 Candidatus Methylomirabilota bacterium | reverse complement strand
CTTCGGCAACGCGTCGAGGAGTTCGCCAAGCTCTTTTGGATCAGACTCGACGCTGTGGCTAGCATAGTAGCGGCCCTCGTCTGGCGTCATCGTGACCCTCCGTCTGCGTGAAGGGCCTCGCTTGGCCTGTAGCCTTCTTGGCCTAGAGCTTCGTCGCGGTGACGATCAATGACGGCTGCCATCGTTTTGATGACTCCGCCGTGCGCGGAGCGATGCTGCCGTTCAGCGGCGAATGCCGACCGGTCGCCACGAGCGTACCAGGACCGCGAGAAGCCGCGGGCACTGCCCGCGGCGTTGCGGCACCAGAGACCGAACGGAAGACAAAGGGCGTTCGGCCGCTGCAACGGCCGGTTAGCCATCGGTCGCGGAGGCTTCGAGCCGCAACCACTCTACCCGGTCGCGGGCTTCGTGCTTCGCCGTCTGCTCGTCCGGAGCGATGCACTCGGGGAATCGACCGTACGGGATCCAGCGGTGTTCGCAAGGGTCATCGCTGAATCGCCACTGCTCGAAGCCGAACGTTCCTGCTTCGCGACGATAGATCTGAACTTTCAGCGTACGGTCGCGGGACACCAACTCTTTCACCACTGTCTTCATGTCTGCACCCGGATGGCTAACGCTGGGCTGAGCCGCACGCGGGAGCGCGTCGGCTCGAGCCCGGAGCTAGAGCGGGCATGTTACACCGGTTTCTCGACGATCTTCCAGTACGAGTCCTTCCTGAGGACCTTCCCGTCGCGAAACTCCCAGTGGTCGCATCCCCGCACTCGAACTCGACGTCCCTCTGGCGTCGTGCCAGTCAGAAGCCACTCGGAAACGCCCAGATTGCCAGTGACCCAGTGTCGATCATCGCTGTAGTGGACGTCTGGGAGACCCTTGAAGCTGGCGTTCTACCACCTCTCGGTTCGCAACGTGGCGAAGTGGTCTCCGGCCGTGGTCTCCCCGCCGCCGGACGCACCACAGACGTGGCAGGTGCTGGCCACGTTGAGCGCGCGACTGATGGGTCTTAACGGCGGCTCCCAGAAGGACGTAGAACGTAGACGACTTCATCTTTCGCCGTCTCGCCGAGGGCGTAGTCCGCGAAGACGCCCGCTGGCCCGGGCTCAGCGTGGACGAGATCGTCGGCACGCTGGGCCGACGGATCGGCCCCGAGCGTATCGTCGACCTGCTGCTGCGCGTCGGACCGCACGGCGACGGGTTCGGCCGCGCGCCCGAGGGACTGACTCTGGCCAAGGTGCAAGCGGCGACGCACGGCATCGATCTGGGGCCGCTGCAACCGCGACTGCCTGACGTCATCAACACCGTCGGCGGGATGATCGAGCTCGCGCCGTCGATGCTGCTCGGTGATCTGGCGCGTCTGCGAAAACGGATGAGCGAACCCGCGCGGACCATGGTGCTGATCGGACGGCGCGACCTCCGCACGAGCAATTCGTTCATGCACAACCTGCCGGCACTGGTGAAGGGACCGAACCGCTGCACGCTGCAGATCTCGACGCGGGACGCCGGTGAGATCGGAGCGAAGAACGGCAGCCTGGTCCGCGTCACCAGTCGTGTCGGCAGCGTCGTGGCGCCGGCGGAAGTCACCGACGATCTGATGCCCGGTGTCGTCAGTCTTCCTCACGGCTGGGGACACGACGTCGAGGAATTACGGCTGACGGTCGCGAAGGCGCATCCCGGCGTGAACACGAACGTCCTGACCGACGATCAGGCCTACGACACTCCGAGCGGAACCGCGGTGCTGTTCGGCACGCCGGTGTCCGTGGAGCTCGGCGCCGGCGCCGATACCTGACAGACCGCCGGGCACGACGTTCACGCAGGCCCGGAGACGCTTCTTCGAGGGCGCCCGCTCAGTCCGATCCATTTCAGTTCAGCCACGATCCGACCGATCGAGTCGCTCGCCGGTGAGCCTGCTCCGGCTCAGTGCGGCACCGAGGTAGGTCCAGTACAGGACTTGCGCTCGCGTGGCCGCGCGCTGCGGTGGGATGCCCGCGTCCGCGCGGAGCTGCTCGATGTACCCCCGCCGTCGGCGATCGATGTCGGCGAGGCCGCGCGCGGCACTAGCGAGGCGCATGTCATGACCGATGCCCGCAACCTGCACCGCGGGCTGCCCAAGAAGATCCGGTGAATGGCGAGGAACGAACGCCGGGCTATTTCATCCTACTGGATTGGCGCGACGGCCGCGTCGCCGGCATCCGGGACTTCCGCTTTGCACGCTACGCCACGGATGGCGCCGAGCTGCTCACCGTGAGGTAGCGCGCTCCAACAATGTCTTCAGTCCGTCCAGCATCATTTCCCCGTTCTTCTGCGAATGGTCGCGAGCTTCTGCTGTGGCGTTGTTGTCTTGCGTCAGTGCGACGACCGTACGATCCCCCGTGCGTTCGAGTTCGATCGTCACCGTATGGTAGTTTCCCGGTTCATCGGGCTTGCCCGATAGCGGACTGAAGTGACTGTATGAGAGCCCGCGTTCTTCGTCGACTCTGAGGACTTTCCCTTGTCTTCGTAAGTTTTCCCCTGCCATTCGCCCTTCCAGACGATAGGACTCCCGACCTGCCAGTCGGCCACGACGTTCGTGCCGAACATGTACCGCTTGATGAGTTCGGGCTTGGTCAACGCATCCCAGACGACAGAAATTGGCGCCTCGATCACGACTGATGCTTTTGCAGTCAGATTTTTGTTCATAGACCGTCCTGCGCGGCACCGGCGGCGCAACCGTGGCACTCGACGATGCGCAGCACCTGCACGCTGTCCGGCAGCTCGATGAGGAACTCCGCGTCGCGCGGCAGGTGATGGATGCGCCGCGGATCCGGCCCCGCGAAGCGCGCCATCGCCTCGACGGATTCCCAGTAGGAAATCGTCACGAACTCGCTCTCGTGCTCGCGGTCCTCGCGCAACTGCTCCACGCCAAGCGAGGCGTCGATGAGCGATCTGAGATTTGCATGGTGATAGGCCGCGTAGGCATCCGCCTTCTCGCGGGTCGTGCGGCCGCGCCAGATGCGGGCGATGGTCGGCTGCCGATTGGACATGCTCTCCTCCCTGGTCACCGCGCCTTACGGCGCCGTCGGTACGCCCGGTTCTTCAGCCGGTTACCGCAAATCGACATCGCGCACCACGCGGCAGAGCGGTTTCTCGAGCGGTCGTAGAACCCATAGCCGCACTGTCGACATCCTTTGAACCGCGACCAGATGCCGGTCACTTGCGCCTCGTGGAGGATGGCGAGAAACGTCGCGACCGCCCGGTCGATACCGCCCGGCGGCGGCTCGAGTGTCGTTCGACCGGTCGGGTCGACATCGACGCGCAGTGTCGCCTGCGCCGAAGCGCCGCGGAGAACACCGAGCGCGCCGGCACGCGGGGCGATTCCCTGGTTCGCGAGGGCCAGCTCGCGGAATGCTTCGCGAAGCTCGCGGAGCCCGGCGGCGTCCCGAGCACTGATCCGCGTCCCTTTCGAGACGAGTCTCCTGGCACCGAGCCACGACCCTGTCCTCTCCGGCGTGCCGAGGCGGTCCCATTCCACGGGCAGATCGTCGTTCCAGGTGTTCACGAACCGCTGGAGAAGCTCGAGCCGGCCCGGCGCCTTGCGTCGGCCGCCGGGCTCGACCTGCTCGCCAATTCGTCGCTTGTCGGGGGCGTTCATGCTGGTGGCAGACGGGATGCGAGACCAGTATAACAGCTATGATGGTCACAAGCTCTGAGGGGTCTCAGCGTTCGACGGGAGGGAGCGACATGTCCGCGATCATCGAACAGAGCGTTCGCTCGTGAGTTCGCCACCGAGTGGATCGCCGCGTGGAACAACGGCGACCTCGAGCGGATCCTGTCGCACTACGCCGACGATTTCGAGATGCGCTCGCCGCTGATCGCCGAACGCGGCTTCTCGCCGGACCGGCGTGCTCCGCGGCAAAGCCGCGATCCGTCCCTAGGGGCGGCGGCCTTGCCGCCGCGAAGCCGCCGCTGAAGTTCGAGCTCCTCGACGCGTACGCCGGCGTGAACACCGTCGCGATTCACTATTGCAGCGTCGGGCACAAGTACGTCGTCGAGGTGATCGAGTTCAACGAGCAGCGCGTGGCGATCCGCGGCAGCGCCTGTGCGGCGCCGGTGCGTGACATGGACGAAGAGCGGGCCAGGTCGAAGACGTACGTCGGCAAGGCCTCGGTCATGGCTGACCTGCTGCGGCCGCTCAGCATGCGGCTCGCGCGCGGTAACACGATCCGGGTGCACCGACTGCTCGCCGAAGGCGACTTCGTCGTCGTTCAGGCGACGGTGTGCCGGTGAGAAACCTCTGCAGAGCGACCTAGCTGTGGCAGCGTGGTCGATCGAACTCAGACGGCCGGGGAGAAAGGCCGAGCAGGGCCAGGGATCGACTCCCCGAATCTCCGGACCTCTGTCGCAGGCGAAGCGTTTCGCATAGACTCCGAGAACGTTCGCGCCGAAAGCCTCCACAGCGCTCACACCGGCTGCAGCGCAGGCTCACGGTATCGACGCACGACAGACTTGTCTCGGGGCAGATGGTCGCGGTGCGGCGGCAGGCGGAGATCGCGGACGGTCAGGCCGCGCGCTGATAGCGGTGATGAAGCCCGCCGACCTCGGAGACGGTGACGATATGCCCGGATGAGACGGGCCGTACCGCGCGCCGGCGCGGGCTATCGTTACCGAGACTCTGGTGAGGCCGCGTAACGTTGGAGTAGGGGAGGTACGTGCGAAGCACGCGTCGGAGGTGGTGTTCGTTGAGCACGATGAGGAGATCGAGGCATTGGCGGCGAATCGAGCCGATGACGCGCTCGGCGAAGGGATTCTGCCAGGGCGCGCGAGGTGCGGTGAGGACCTGGGGAATGCCCAGGCGCTCGACCCGGCGCTGGAAATCAGCGCCGTAGCTGGCATCGCGATCGCGGAGCAGGTAGGCGGGGCGGGTCTCGTCCGTGAACGCGTGGACGATCTGTTGAGCCGCCCAGGCGGCGGTGGGCTGGTCGGTGACGCCGATGGGAAGGAGTTCGCGGCGGTGGTGGTGGCGGAGTATCACACAGCCGAAGAGCAGGCGAAAGGTGAGGGTCGGTACGACGAAGAAGTCGATGGCCGCGATGTCGTGACGGTGAGCAGCCAGGAGGGCCCGCCAGGGAGGCGACGGGTGACGGGAGGCACGGCGCATGTACTTGGCGACGGTGAGGGCGGCGACTTCGTAGCCGAGGAAGCGGAGTTCGGCCTGAATCCGGCGCCGGCCCCAGGTGGGGTTCGCTTCATCTGTCAGGTCCCCGAAGGCCAGTATGACGACGAGCGTCGTGCCGCGGTGACCGCGGCGATGACACAGGCCGTGGCCGAGGCAGAGGGTGGCGCCTGGCCGCATATCCCGGCCCGCGGACAGTAGGAGGCGAGAGACATGGCGGCCTACATCATTGGCCTACTTCGATCAGCACCTCGGGGGACGGCATGGTTAAAGGAATATCTCCCCAAGACGGTCGCCCTGGTAGCAAAACACGGCGGCAAAGTGTTGATCGGGGGCAACTCCACGCCGCGGCTTCTGGCCCTGGAAGGGGCTGAGCAGCCGCCCCTCGCCGTCGTCATTCTGGAGTTTCCTTCTCTCGAGCAGGCTCAAGCATGGCACGACGACCCGGACTATGCTCCGCTGAAACAGTTGCGCCAGGCTAACGTTGACATGGAGGTCTTCATCGTGGAGAGGGTGTGAGTACGCCGTCGGCAGAGCAAGGGTGCTTGGGTCATCCCTCCCGCCTCCCCGGTAGCGACCCGAGCCTGGTTATCGAGCGTGAGGTCGGCAACCAGGCGCTTCAGCCGAGTGTTTTCGTGCTCGAGGGTGCGTAGCCGCCGGGCCTCGTTCACCTCGAGGCCGGCATACTTCGCTTTCCAGCGATAGGAGGTCCCGGAAGGCTGGTGGGGCGGAGCGGGAAGGAATCTTCAGGCTCGCGGACATCTACGAGCTTGCCTGGCCGCCCAAGCCGGGCTTGGACGGCCAGCCTCGCGAGATGGCCGAGCAGGTGCTCGCTGCGCGCCGGCGACAGGAGGCCGAAAAGCTTCTCGCCGCCGCTGGCCACCGATCTTGATGGAGGTGACGGCATGTGGCCTACACGCTCCGGGGTCACGTCGCGATCTATCTGAGACTTGCCCTCGCCCCTGGGTTTCTCACGTCCGTGTCCGACCGCTTCGGCCTCTGGGGGCCATCGGGAACAGCGAACGTTGCCTGGGGAAGCTTCCAACAATTCGCCGCCTACACTGGCCAACTCAACCCGTGGGCACCGGCAGTACTCATCCCGCCCCTCGCGTGGGTTCGTCACCGTCGCCGAGATAGTCTTCGGAATTGCGCTTCTCCTCGGACTGCGCACGCGTGATGTGGCGCTGGCGAGCGACGTGCTCCTTGGCCTGTTCGCGCTGGGATTGGCCGTCGGCACCGGTCTCAAGTCGGCACTCAACTACTCGGTGTTCGCCGCCTCGGCCGGCGCGCTCGCCCTCGCCACGGAGCGCTCGTACCGATGGAGCCTCGATGCCCTGCTCGCATCCCGTGCGAGGGGAGAAGGGGAGCGTGCGGCCGGAAGAAGACAGCAGCGTGAGTACACATGCCGCAAGTACGTCGTTCACCCTGCAACACGCACGGAAGGACTTGCCATGATGGATGTCATTCTGAAGCGCTTCGAAGCGCCCGACGAAACCCGTGTCCTCACGAAGGGCAAGTACGAGATCGTCCGGCGGGGCGGCATGACGATCGGCTGCGCCACGTACGAACCGGGCTGGAAGTGGTCGAGCCATATCGGGCCCAGTGTCGGCGCTTCTCATTGCACGGTGGAGCATGTGGGCCTCGTCCTCTCCGGAACGGCGACCGCGGCGTTCGCCGATGGCCGAGTAACCGAGCTGCGGGCCGGGGAGTTGTTCTACATCCCGGGCGTCCCGCATGACAGCTGGGTCATCCGGGACGAGCCGTATGTCTCGCTCCACTTCGTGGGCGCCGACCACTATGCGAAGTAGCGCTCGGCTCGCGAAGGAGTAGGTTGTGCGGTGTTCGATCTGAAGCCGATCTCCGGATACCCCGCGCTCTGCGAGCGAGCCTGCACCGACCCGAGGCTAGACACACTAGTTTGAGTGGCACATCCCTCAGGCGAATTCGCGCACGGCGTTTCGTGGCCCTGGGCACCCGGCCGGATGCCCGCCCGCCTTGACACGAGTTTATTTAGAATTACTATTCTAATAGCATGCCAAGGACGCCGGAGTACGACGCAGATCAGATCGTGACGGCGGCTGGCCGCCTCATCGCTGCCAGCGGCCCCGGGACCGCGACCATCGGTGCGATCGCCCGGGCCGTGGACGCACCCACCGGCTCGATCTATCACCGGTTCCCTTCTCGGGACGTCCTGCTCGCCCACGTCTGGCTGCGGGCGGCCACGGCGTTCCAGACCGAGTTTTTCCGTCGCCTGGCCGGGTCCCCACCGCGGCGAGCCGGGCTCGCGGCGGCGCTCTATATGGCGCAACGGGTGCGCGAGCACCCACAGGAGGCACGGCTGCTTCTTTTCCACCGCCGTGAGGATTTTGTCGATCGGGGATGGCCGGCGGAGCTCAGCCGCCAGGCTCGAGCCCTCGGCCGGCAGATCGAAGCTGAGCTGCGTGACTTCAGTCGCCGCCTCACGGGCCATGCCGACGTGCGAACCGTCCGGGTCGTCGCGTTCGCGGTGGTGGAGGCGCCCTTCGCGGCGGTTCGGCGTCACGTTGCCGCGAACGAGCGCCCGCCCCCCACCGTGGACGACCTGATCCGCGTCACATACAACGCTGCCCTGACACTGCTCAAGTGAAGGTGAGCCGCCTCGGGTGGCCGATGTGAGGAAGGCAAGAGCCATGATGACCCCGACCGAGAAGGCAAATGCGACCGTGATGCTCGACATCTTCAGCGCGATCGAACGGCGCGATTCCCAGCGGCTGGCCGAGCTGTGCCAGCCCGACGTCGAGCAGTCCTGGCCGGCGGCGCTGCCCTACGGGGGGACGACTCGCGGCCTCGGGACCGACCCCCGAACCTGGATCCACACGTGGGCGCCTCTGCAGCCAACCGAGGCGGAGCGCAGCATGGAGCCGCGGGTCGTCGGATCGAGCGGGGACGAGGTCGTGGTCCTCTGGCGCCAGAGGGGCCGCAGCCCGAGTGGCGAGCGCTTCGACGGACCCGTGCTCGCTCTTTACATGATCCGCGATGGACGGCTCGCGCGGGCGCAGATGTTCTATTTCGACACCCCGGCGCTGGTCGAGTTTCTGGAGCGGGCGGGCGGCCGGGCCGCCTAGCTCGCGAGCGGTCGTGCGCGCAGTGGTCGTGCTCGTGGCGAGTGTGGTGGGCTTCATGGTCGCCGGGCCCCGCGGCCGCCGCGCGCCGCACACCGTGCGCGGCCTCTGGCGGCCGATGACTGTGAGGTCTACACGTTCTGGGTGGACGCCAGCTCGGCGCCCGGTTGCCGGTGATGACTGACTCGCGCGACCGATCGGTCGTCGCATCGACACTGATGGTGCTGGCCTGCCTCGTACTCGGTTTGCTGGCCGGCGGCATGCTGGTGATCGGGGTCTCGTTCGTCAGCTTTTGGAAGAGCCTCTCACCGAGCGACTTTCAGGTGTGGTTCGCGGACCATTCGCACCTCATCGGCCGGCTGATGATCCCGGTGGGCGCCGGGAGTGTCGTGACCACGGTGGCGACACTCGTCGCCTGCTGGTCGGGCCCGGCGACACGTCGTGGCTGGCTGATCATCGCGACTCTCTCGGCGATCGGTGTGATGGCGACGTATCCGATCTTTTTCGCGGGAACGAACGAGTCTTTCGTGCGCGGCGGCCTTTCGGATTCTGCGGTGCGATCCCTGCTCGATCGCTGGGCAACCTGGCATTGGATTCGTACGGGACTTGGGATCCTCGGTTTCTTCGCGGCATTGCGAGCGCTTCAGCGGTCATGACACTCGACACACGCGCATGGCTGGCCCTCGCCATCGTCGCCGTCGTGATGTGCGCTCTGCTCTTCGGCACAGCAGGGACGACTCACTACTGGCATGCGTGGATCTACGTCTCGATCTTCCTCGGTGCGTCCGTTCTGACCACCCTCTATCTCATGAAGAGGGACCGGGCGGTGCACGCGCGTCGGATGCGGGGTGGGCCGATGTTCGAAAAGGAAGGCACGCAGCGGATCATCATGGTGTTCACGTCACTTGGATTCATCGCGCTCCTCGTCGTGCCCGCCCTCGATCATCGCTTCGGGTGGTCCGCCGTTCCCGTCTGGGGCGTCGTGCTGGGCGACGTCCTCGTGGCAATCGGCTTCTACTTCATTTTCCTCGTCTATCGCGAGAACACTGGTCGGACCCGCATGTTCGACCCGAGCTGGGACGCGGGCTGCCCGAGCTGCTCGTTCCTCGCCGACAACATGGGCCATCTCGCCCATCTGCATGCACGGAGGACACGCTCGCCCTCGTGTCCAGGGGCGCCGCTCAAGAAGATCGAGGCGTACAGGAAGCGCATGGGGTGGACGATTCCCTGGTACTCGTCCTTCGGCAGCGACTTCAACTACGACTTCCACGTCACGCTTGACGAAACGGTCGCGCCCGTCGAGTACAACTACACGGACAAGGCAGTGCTGCTAGAGAAGGGTGAGAGTTACTTCACCGACGGTGAATCACACGGCCTGAGCGTTTTTCTGGCGTGACGGCGACAGCGTGTTCCACACCTACTCGGCCTACGCGCGCGGGACCGATCTCCTCGTCGGCACGTACAACTACCTCGACATGACGGCGCTCCGGCGACAGGAAGACTGGGAGGAGCCACGCGGACGCAGCGATGGCCCGTTTATGGCATGGCTGCGACGCCACGACGAGTACGATGGCATCGCCGGCCAGCCGAACGACGAAGCCCGGGTCCTCGAGATGTCGCTGACTGGGCCGCGGCAGTTCGCGCCAAAAACCTTGATCGTGCCATCACGTATTACGCGGCGGACGTCGTGAGCTTCGATGTCGCGCCACCCCTGCAGTACGTGGGACGGGAGGCCGTCTGCCTTCGCCTGTCGTCCCGGTAGCGCCCGTGGAGTTGCGGTGGCCGTAGTCGGGCGGGCACCAGCTTCACGAAAATCGTCGAGAAGGTGCGCCGCACACCGCTGGAGCTGCTGGCCCGGCGAACCAGTGGGCGGCTAGCCAGCCTTCATCGGTAGACCGTACGACGGATACTCAATGCCACCGTCGAAGGATGGCCACATTTTGGGCAGCGAACCCGGCGCGGAAGGGCTAGTTCGATGCCTTTGGAGAGGGATTCGGCTGCCTTGCCTTACTC
>JBKPAK010000072.1:0-11452 GCA_046726415.1 Candidatus Methylomirabilota bacterium | reverse complement strand
GGCGTAGCCCAGCGGAGGAATCCAGTGGAACCAGATGGCGGCAAAGGTGATGACCAGGGTGCCCAGCCAGAAGTCGGGCAAGGACAGGCCGGAGACGGCCACCACGCGCCCCACGTAGTCCGAGGTCTTGTCCTGCCGGGTGGCAGACAGCACGCCGACGGGAATGGCGATGATCAGTCCCAGGATCATGGCCAGCGTGGCCAGCTCGATCGTGACCGGAATGGATTTCTTCAGCGCGACCGCGATGGGCTCGTTGGTGAAGATGGAGTGGCCCGGGCGGAGGCTCACCATCTGCCAGATCCAGATCGCGTATTGCTCGTAGTACGGCCGGTCGAGGCCGAGGTCCATGCGGAGTTTCTTGAGCTCCCGCTCACCGACATTGCCGGACTCGGCCATCAAGGCGGTGAGGGCGTCGCCCGGCATCACGCGCATCAGCCCGAAGACGATCACCGACGAAAGCAGCAGGACGGGGATGGCCAGCAGGAGCCGGCGGATCACGTACTTGTGCATGCCCGCGCTCTCGCCCCGTGGATGGTGGCCGCCCCTCGGACCTCCCGCTACTTATCGATCCACAGACGAGCGAGCGTCGACGATCCGTAGCCATCGCTCCGCCGGATGGCCAGGGCGCCAATGTTCCGCAGGTGCGGCTGCCAGATCAGGAAGCCGCCGTCGAACGGCATCCACATCCGGAGCACCTGGTCATGCTCTCGCTCGAAAATCTTCTTGGTGATGGCGCGCTGGTCCGCGCGATCCGGAGTCTGGCGGAGCTTGGTGGTCAGCTCGTCGATGACGGGATCGGCAAAGCGGAAGTAGTTCTTGGTGGACTTGGAATGCATGTAGTGATAGGTCTGCTCGTCCAGACTCACCGCGTAGCCCGTCTTGAAGCCCCACGCCATCCCGTCCCACTTGCCCTCCGCGTAGCGGCCGTAGTACGTGGTGTAGTCGAGCTTGTTGATCTTGATGTCGATGTTCAGATTCCGCTTGAGATCCTGCTGCACCAGCTGGATCTGCGAGGTCATCTGGGGGAAGTATTCGTAGTAGAACAGCGTGGTCTCGAACCCTTTGGCATGGCCCGCCTCGGCCAGGAGCTTCCTGGCCTCCTCCGGCTTGTACTGCCACCAGGGGCCGAGCTGGGCCGCGGTGGGCGGCTTGTCCTGGAAGTAGATGTACGGGATCCCCCACCCCAGGATGGCGTGCCGTTCGTAGATCGTGTCCACCTGCTTCTGGCGATCGATGGCCATGGAGATGGCGCGGCGCACGCGCACGTCGTTGAAGGGCGGCTTGCCCTGGGCGAGGGCCAGGCCGAAGGGCGTCTGGAGGAACTTGAACTCTTCGACGACGGCGGCGGGGTTGGTCTTGCGAATGGTCTCCACGTCGGCGAGGCTCGACACGTGGAGGATGTCGCTCTGCCCGGTGCGGAAGGCCGCCGTCCGGGTGGCCGCATCGGGCGTAGAGAAGATCGTGTACTCGTCGACGTAGGGGCGCCCCTTGTCGAAATAGTCGGGATGCCGGGCGAGCACCGCCTTCACCTTGCGGGTGTTCTCCTTCAAGACGTACGGCCCGGTGCCGATCATGCGCTTCTTGAGGTCGCCGTCCTCCTCCAGGACCTCACGCGCGAAGATGACCGTGACCGCCTCGGCGAGGTTCTGCGGAAACATCACGTTGGGTGACTTCAGGTGGATGCGGACGGTGTACTTGTCGGGGGTCTCGATGCCCTCGATTTCCTGGAAGGTGAAGGCCTGCACGCCTTCCTTCGCGTACTGCTCGTAGCAGTACTTGACGTCGGCCGCCACGAACTCGCGCCCGTTGAGCGGCGGCACGTTGTGCCACTTGACCCCTTGGCGCAGCTTGAAGCTCCACACCCGGTAGTCCGTGCTGTTCTGCCACGACTCCGCGAGATCGCCCTTGAGCGTGAGATCGGCGGTCCCGTTCGCCTCGTCGGCGAAGGGATAACGCACCAGTCGGTTGCAGACCAGCGAGGCGATCTGGAACAGGCCCACGGAGTTGGTCAGCCGCGGATCCAGCACCGGGGGATCCCAGGCCGTGGCCCGCGCGAGCGTTCCGCCACGCTTCACCGGCTTCGTGCTGGGAGGAATCCAGTCGGGATACGGGGACGACGCCTGAGCGAACGCGCGTCCGCGTCCGGCGACGACGAGGGCGGTGGCGGCGGCGCCGCTCCATCCCGCATGCCGGAGAAATTCCCGTCGGTTCACTCGCCGGTGGAAGACGACAGGGCCGGGGCTATCGATCGGCATCCTTGCTCTCCTCTTCACAGTCGGTGTGAAGGCAACCGCCCGAGCGAATGCGACGCGTGCGGTCTTTCCCCCGCGCCGAGTGTGGCGAAGATGACGCAGGGTCATCGGCAAGTCAAGCGCAATCGCGGTGCCAGCGGCACGCGCGGGCGTCGTGAGCTAGTATGGACACCATGACGACCTGGATCGACGAGACCGCGATGGTGGCGGGAATTGCTCTCCACGTGAGCACTGCCGGTCGGGGAGAACCGCTCCTGGTCCTACACCACGACATCGGAAGCCCTGAGCGCGCGCCGCTCCTCGACGCGCTCGCCGAGCGCTTCACGGTGCTGGCGCCGTCGCACCCGGGCTACGATCGCTCCGCCCGTCCAGGCTGGTTGCGCGGCGTGCGCGACGTGGCGGTGATGTATCAGAGCGTGCTCGCCGATCGGGGACTCCGGGGGACGTCCCTGCTCGGCCTCGGCTTTGGAGGCTGGATCGCCGCCGAAATGGCGACCATGGCCCCGCGCGACTTCAGTCGCATCATTCTGGTGGGCGCGATGGGCATCAAGCCCGAGCGCGGCGAGATTCTGGATCAGGCCCTCCTGAGCTACGTCGACTACATCCGGGCCGGGTTCAGCGACCCCGCCGCGTTCGAGCGCACCTTTGGGGCCGAACTTCCCACGCCACTGCTCGAGCAGTGGGATATCAATCGCGAGATGACCTTCCGCATCGCGTGGCGGCCCTACATGTACAATCCGACGCTTCCCCATTTGCTCGGGGGGGTGCAGGCACCGGCGCTCGTCGTGTGGGGACGGGACGATCGCATCGTCCCCCTCGAGTGCGGCGAGCGCTACGCCAAGGCCCTGCCCCGGGCCCGGCTGGCGGTGATCGAGGGCGCGGGGCATTTCGTAGACCTGGAGCGGCCGGCCGAACTGGCCCGCGCCGTCATCGACTTCGTGGCACAGACCTGACAGGGAGCGCGAGCATGCACTTCATGTACTTCACCGAGCAACCGATGTCGGCCTACCCCGAGGACGAAGGGCGGCGTTTCGGCGCCACGGCACTCCTGTTCTCGAACCGCTTCTTCGACCCGGTGGCCGGCAGCCGTCTCTACAACCAGTACATCGAGCATTACCGCCTGGCCGAGGGCGCCGGCTTCGACGGCATCATGCTCAACGAGCACCACAACGCCCCGTTCTGCATGCAGGCCAAGACGAATGTGTTCGCCTCGATCCTGGCCGCCGTGACCGAGCGCGTGAAAATCGTGCTGCTCGGCAATCCGCTGCCGCTCGCCGAGGATCCCCTCCGGCTGGCCGAGGAGCTGGCCATGATCGACATGGTCTCCCGGGGCCGTCTGGTCTCGGGCTTCGTGCGCGGCGGCGGCCAGGAGCAGCTGGCCGCCGGGGTCAACCCCGCCTTCAACCGCGAGCGCTTCGAGGAGGCCCACGACGTCATCGTCAAGACGTGGACCCAGCGCGGGCCCTTTCGCTGGGAGGGCAACCACTATCACCACCGCGTCATCAACCCATGGGCCCTCCCCCTGCAGACCCCTCATCCCCGCGTGTGGATCCCGGGCGTGCTCAGCAAGGAGACGGTGATCTGGGCGGCCCAGCACCGCTACCCATACATTGCGCTCTCGACGTCCATCCCGGCGACCAAAAAGATCTGGCAGCTCTACGACGAGGCGGCCGTCGAGGCCGGCTACGTCGCCGGCCCCGAGAACCGCGGCTACCTTCAGCGCATCCATGTCGCCGAGAGCGAGGAACGGGCCATGGCCAACGCCCGGCAGTTCATGTGGATGCAGGGCGAGTTCACCGGCCTCGCGCATCCGGTCTGGTCGAGTCCGTCGGGGTACTTCTCTCCGACCAATCGCACCGCGTTCGTCGAGTACTCCGTAGGCCGCCGTCCAAATCCCCGGGGTGTCACCTTCGAGTCGCAGATCGCGGATCAGATGATCATCGCGGGGACGCCGAAGACGGTCATCCCAAAGCTCCGGCGCCTGCTGGAGGAAACGAGGCCATCCATCGTCGGCTTCTGGGCCAGCGACGGTTTCGTCAGCGACGCCGACACGCGTACCTGTATTCGCCTCCTGGGAGAGGAAGTCCTGCCCGCGGTGCGGGAGATTGGCGACGAGCTGGGACTGCTCGACCCCTTCGAGGCCAAGGCGCCCGTGAGCCTCCAGCATCCCGCGCCCGCCGAGGTGCCCGCGTCCGCCTGACGAGCGGCGGCGGCGCCAGGAGCGGGTCGGCGCACCGAAGAGTCCCCGGGGCTGCTAGAGCTCACGACCGGCGAGTCCCGGCGAGGTCGGCCATCAACTCCATCGCCTCGACCTGTTGCGTGGCAACGGTGAGTCCCGTGACGCCGCTGTCGGCCCAGGCGCGGTAGCGTTCGCGCACGCGGCTGGCCGGCCCTACCAATGCGCCCTCGTCGATGAAGTCGTCCGGAACCGCCGCCATCGCCTCGTCCTTTCGCCCGGCGAGATACAGCTCCTGGATACGCTCCGCGGCCTCGCCGAACCCGCGCGCGATCATCGCCTGCGTGTGGAAATTTTTGGATCGGTGCCCCATGCCGCCGACGTAGAGCGCCACGCGCGGCTTGAGCGTCTGGAGGGCGGCGCGCACGTCGTCGGTCAGGAGGACGGCGACGGCAGGCTGGATCTCCAGATCGCGAAGAGACTTGCCGCCGCCGGCCCGGCGCAGTCCCTCCTCTAGCCAGGGCAGGAACTGCTTCATGCGGTTTGGCGTAAAGCCCAGCGGGAGCCAGCCGTCTGCCACTTCAGCGGTGAGCTTCACCGTGGACTGCCCACCGGTGCCGAGCCAGATCGGGATGTGCGGGTTCATGTGGAGGATGGACGTGAGCGGCTTGGCCAGGCCGACCGCGCCGGGCCCGGTGTACGGCAGTGCGATTTCTTGCCCGTCATGCTGCACCGGGCCCTTGCGGGCGAAGATCTTTCGCATGATGGCGACGTAGTCGCGCAGTCTCCAGTATGGGCGGCCCCACGGCTGGCCGTACCACCCCTCGACGATCTGGGGACCCGACACGCCGAGGCCAGCGATCACTCGCCCTCCGCCGGCGAGCGCGTCGAGCGTGCCGATGGCCATGGCGGCTGCGGCTGGGGTGCGCGCGGCAAGCTGCATGATCCCGGTGCCCAGGCGGATCCGCTGGGTGACGGCGGCGAGGTAGGCGAGGGGGGTGATGGCATCCGAGCCGTACGCTTCCGCCGTCCACACGGAGTCGAAGCCGAGCCTCTCGGCGAGTTGCACGCGGTCGACGGGCAGGTGTAATTGGGCGCCGGAGTAACCGATGCTCAGTCCAAGCTTCATCGCAGTCTCCCTGTGCGGGCGTGGAATCGGTCACGCCAGTTCTCGATCGCGGCGATGCCTGGTGGTCTCGGAGAGCATACGTCAGTCGCCGTGGCGGCGTCATGCCGGTCGCCTACGCGACGCGGGGCCGACCTTGACTCCTCGGCCGGCGGGGACTAGCGTTCAGGCGATAAGGTCGTGGCTCTCGCTTTCAGGGGATGTCCGGTGAAAAGTAACGGCCACCTCACCACCGCCAAGATGCGAGCGATGGCTTGAGTCACCCCACCGTCGACGGGAATGGACACCGGCTACACTGCGGCCGGGCAACCCCCGAGGCCGCCGCGAGGACGCGGTGACTCTGGCGCTCGAATCCATCCTCAAGCGCGACCGCGCGATCGTGCTCGCCGGGTTGTTCGCCCTCGTCGTGGTCGCGTGGCTGTACCTCGTCCACGCCGCGCGCGCCATGTCGGAGATGGCGATGCACGCCGCCATGGGCATGATGCCCCAAACGCGGCCGTGGAGCGGTGTGGAACTGCTCCTGCTGTTCGTCATGTGGGTTGTGATGATGATCGCCATGATGACGCCGTCCGCCACTCCGATGCTCCTCATGTTCACCGCCATGAACCGCCGTCGCGCGGAGCACGGTCCCGTGGTGCGGACCGGTATCTTCCTGCTGGGCTACCTGATGGTGTGGGCGACGTACAGCGCCCTGGCCGCCCTGGCCCAGTGGATCCTCCACGGCGTGGCGTTGCTCTCGCCGATGATGGTCAGCACGAGCCCGTATCTCGGCGGCGGCCTGCTGATCGCGGCCGGCATCTTCCAGTGGACGCCCCTCAAGCGGACCTGCCTCACCGCCTGCCGCTCGCCGCTCGGATTCATCATGAGCGAATGGCGTGCCGGCGCGCGGGGCGCGCTCGTCATGGGGATTCGCCACGGGGTCTACTGCGTCGGCTGCTGCTGGGTCCTGATGGCGCTTCTGTTCGTGGCCGGCGTGATGAATCTCATCTGGGTCGCTGCCATCGCGATCTTCGTCCTGGTGGAGAAAGCCCTCCCCGGTGCAGAACGCCTGAGCCCGGTGGCGGGCGCGGCGCTCATCGTGGCGGGCGCCCTCGTGATGACCTACGCACCACGAGGCTGAAAGGAGACGAGGATGGCCATCGCCTGGCAGCTCAGCGGCGAGTATTGCGAGACCTGCAGCTGCGACTTCCTGTGTCCCTGCCTGCCGAGCAACCTCGCGGCCACGCCGACGCGGGGCGAGTGCTTTTTCCTGTTCGGGTTCGACATCTCCCAGGGGCGCTACGGCGGCGTAGGGTTGGATGGGCTGAAGTTCGCCGTCGTGGGTCGCACCCCCGGGATCATGCTGAACGGCGACTGGTCCGTCGGCGTCATCGTCGACGAGCGAGCCACCGTCGAGCAATCGCAGGCGCTGACCGCCATCGCGAGTGGTCAGGTCGGCGGCCCCATGGCTGCGCTGGGGCCGCTCGTCGGGACATTCCTCGGGGTCCAACGCGCGCCGATTCGCTTCACGAAGACGGGGCTACAGCGCTCGGTTGTGATCCCCGGTCTTCTCGAGCAGGAGCTGACCGGGGTCGAGAGCGGGGTCAAGCCGGGCGAGCCGATCTACGTCGACAACACCTTGCACCCGGCCAATTCGCGCCTGGCCCTCGCCCGGGCCAGCCGGAGCCACCTCTCGGCCTTCGATCTTCGTTGGGAGGATACGAGCGGCCGCAACAACGGGCACTACGCGCCATTCAGCTGGCGCAATTGACCTTGCTCCGGGAGCCGCGGCCAACTCAGGCGCGCCCCGCCTCTCGGTACACTTCGGCCTCGAATGTGCCGAGCAGATCGATCGCGGTGTGATCGTAGAAGGGAAGCACCTGCGAGGCGAACACGCCCGCGACGCGCTTGGCGCGGTCGATCCAGAAGTAGGTGTTCGCGAGTCCTGCCCAGGCCAGGCTCCCGGCGGACCGACCGGTGGACGCTTGCTGAGTATTGATCAGGAAGCTCAGGCCCCACTTCTTGGACATTCCCGGGAAGAGCTCGACGTCGTTGGACAAGCCCGGAATCGCGCTCTTCATTGCGCCGATCTCGATCGGCCCGATGTGATTCTGCGCCATGAGCGCGACGGTTTCGGGGCGCAGGACGTGAGCACCGTTGGCGCGGCCGTCCTGCATGATCATCCGCGCGAAGGCCAGGTAGTCGTGGGCGGTGCCGTACAGCCCCCCGCCCCCCATCAGAAATTCGGGCTCCTGCGGGATCTCGAATTCGATCGGAGTGAGCGCACCATCGGCACCCCGCTGATGCACGCTGGCCAGCCGGGCTCGCTGTGACGGCGAGATCTTGAACGACGTGTCCTTCATCCCGAGCGGGCCGAAGATATTCTCCTGGAAGTAACGGTCGAGCCTTTGGCCGCTCACGGCCTCCACCATCTTCCCGGCCCAGTCGATGCTGATCCCGTATTCCCACCGATCGCCGGGATCGAAGAGCAACGGAGTGGTGAGCGCGGCATTGGTGCAGGTGGTGATTCCCGGCGTGCCGGTGGCCGTTTGGTACTGGACTACCGCCGGGCTCCAGATCTCGTAGCCGAATCCCGCGGTGTGGGTCAAGAGATGGCGGAGGGTAATCGGCCGCTTGGGACCCCGAAGACGCGGCTTGCCGGCGGAGTCGAAACCGTCCAGCACCTTTGCCGCGGCCAGGTCCGGGACCACCTCGCTGGCGGGACGCTCAAGACTGAGCTTGCTGCGCTCGATCAGCTGCATGGCGGCGGTCGCGGTGATCGCCTTGGTCATTGACGCGATCCAAACGATTGTGTCGAGGGTCATCGGCGCGTCCTTGCCGAGCTCCCGCTTGCCGAACGCGCCCTCGTAGACGATCCCCCGGTCCGTCGCCGCCACGGCCACGATGCCCGGCATGGCTTTTGATTCAACGGCGTGGCCAAACATCGCATCGATGCCCTTGAGATTTGCCATGGATCATCTCCTTCCGAATGCGTGACCCTCGACCGCTAGACCTCGTCGATGAGACAAGAGCTTAGCGCAGGGTTCTGCGCCCTCTCAAGACCGCTCAAGGGCTGACGACGACGGTCTCCAGCGCGAGCGCGAGGAGGTCCCCTGGATCGACCGTGCCGTCCTCGAGAAATCCGGGGCGCACAAGGGCGGCAAAGATGACGTACGTGCCCGCTTGCTCGGCCCCGGTGAGGGTATACGCGAAGAAGTCGTCGAGGGTCGCGTTCGTCCCGGCCGTGATCACCAGGCCCGGCATCAGCGCGGGAAACCTCCGTGCGTCGCCGGCCAGGCTCGTCACCGACCCGGCCAGGGGCACCAGGCTTGTCACGAAGGTTGTGGTCTGCCCATCGGGATGAATGATTCCGAAATACCCGTCGGCCGCCACAGGGATCTCCCCGGCGCGCGCCCCCACGCCGACGCGGATGATGTCGCCCCGCCGCAGAGTCCGCTGGTTCAGTCCCAGGGTCATTGTCGGGGCGTCGGGATTCACGAGGCGATGTACCGTTCCGCTGAGGCTCGCGACGTAGATTTCACCGGCCTCGTCTTCCCCGAACGACGCAATCGAGAGATCCGTGGTCACCAACACGCGGTGGGTGTCACCCTCGAGCAGGAAGATCTCTCCGCTGCAGAAATCACCGAAGACATAGGCGCCGGCTGGGAGCGTCCCCGCGTTCCCCCGGTACGCGTATCCTCCGGTCACCGAGCAGCGGGCGCCGGCATGGGCATACTCGGTGACCGGCGCGATGAACGTCGGCTCGCCGCATCGATCTGGCTCGGTGTCCGTACACTCGTGGCCCTCGAGGATTCGCCAGCCGTAGTTGCCACCGATCGTCACCAGATCGATCTCCTCGCGTGCTTGCTGTCCCACGTCGCCGACGTACAGCTCGCCCGTCGCGCGGTCGAACGAGAACCGCCACGGGTTCCGGAAGCCGAGGGCAAAGATCTCGTCCCGGCCGGGATGGGGGCCGGTGAACGGATTGTCCGAGGGCGACGAGTAGGCGGCTGCCGGTCCCACGGGTGTGTTCACGTCAATCCTGAGGATTTTGCCCAGAAGGTCCTGTAGATCTTGGGCTCGGCGGTCGGGGTCGAAGGACGCTCCGCCGTCGCCCATTCCGATGTAGAGGAAGCCGTCGGGGCCGAACTCCACCATCCCGCCGTTGTGATTGGCGAACGGCTGCGGGATCACCAGGAGCGTCAGCTCATCTGTCGCGGCGGCGCTGGGGTCGGTCGAGGACACGCGGTATTCCGCGATGACAGTGGCACCGTCTGGCCGGCGCGTGTAGTTCACGAAGAATCGGCCGTTCGCCGCGTACTGAGGATGAAAGGCCAGCCCCAGCAGACCGCGCTCGCCGCCGGCCAGCACTCGTGAAGAGATATCGAGGAACACCCTCGACGCGGGCGCTCCGGGGGACAGAACCTTGATGCGCCCTCCCCGCTCGACGACGAAGAGGCGCTCGGTGCCGTCGCGCGCATGCGTGATGTACAGGGGGTCTTCGAGGTTCGCGAGCACGGATTGGAGAACGATGCGTGGCGCCGCCCTCACCTCCGGTGCGCTCGCCGCCACCGCACAGAGCAGGGTGAGCAGTTGCAGGGTTCCGCGGCGCCAACGAGTCCTGCGACGGTGTGTGGTCACTCCGCGGGCCTATTGAGATGGGGGGCCCCGAAATGGCCCCCCAAGCCCCCCGCACGCTCGGGGGACCCCGGCCAAGCCGTGGCCCCCCTCGTTCCCCCCAAGCCTCCCAACCGCTCGGGCTGCCCCCGCCAACCCGTGAAGCCCCCGGCGCTCGTCGGGGTCCGGGGCACCCGCGGCGTTCCTCCATACTCGGCCATGCTCCTAACGCTCCTTTCGCTCCGCCTCATCGGCGGCGTCGCCTTCGATGTCCCAGCGGTGCCGCGCGCGCTCGCGAAGGATCTCGTCCGAGGTCCTGACTTGTTCGTCTGGCCGCTGCTCGATGCCCAGGGCCCGACCGATCTCGTCGACGGTGTCCTGGTCGGGAGTGGCCACACTGCCGCCGACCGCTTCCTCACCAGACGTTTCGGCACCCATCCAGTCGGCGTCGAGGTCGCCACCGCTGAGGGCCGGACTGGTCTCGTGATGACGCACCAGTGCCTCGGGGAGCTGGGTGACCTGACCAGCCTCACCGATCCCCGTTGCCGACTTCCGCCGTGAGGCCGGGCGGGGCCGGGAGTTGGTCGAACGCTTGGTCGCCGCGGGCGAGCGCTTCTTCGCCAACTCTGGACGCGCGCGCGCCTTCGCCGGGCGCGTTTGCGATTTCGCCGTCCCCTTGTTCGGCCGCGCCGAGCGCTTCCGCGATTTTGCCGGGCGCCTCTCGGACTTCGCTGCGCGTTTCTTCATCGTCGCCTCCTGCCGGCGCTGTCGTATCCGGGCCAGGCACGAGCTAGCACACCTCGTCTCGAGCATGCCACGGATGCGGCGGCCAGCATCGTCCGATCGCCCTCCTCGCGGTGCTTTCGGCTTTCAGCGCGAGTATGATCCGAACCATCGCCGACCGATTGGCTCTCTGGATCGTCGACGCAGGGATGTGAGGGAACCATGAGCGGATGGAACGAGCGCATCGGCACCGTCGGTGATTGGATGACGCCGAATCCGACAGTTGTGTCGCCCGAGGCGCCAGTGGGCGAGGTGGCGCGCCTCATGCGGACGCAAAACATCCGCCATGTGCTCGTGGTCGATGACGACGCCCTCATCGGGATCGCTTCGACTCGCGATCTCGGGGTGCACGTGCTCGACCCTTCGGGCGACATCGCGCGGTCGCCGGTCGCACGGGTCATGACCGAGTCTCCTGTCACCGTTTCGGCGGAGACGCCGCTGACCGAAGCCGCCCGTGCGATGCTCGACAGGAAGATCGGCGCCCTGCCCGTGACCGACGATCTCCAGTTGGTCGGCATC
>JBKPAK010000071.1:0-10257 GCA_046726415.1 Candidatus Methylomirabilota bacterium | reverse complement strand
GTGCCACGGCCGGTCATTGAAGATGTTGGGGCGGAGGAAGATGGCCTTCATCCCGAGCTCCTTCACCGCGCGGCGCGTCTCGGCGACGGCGCTCGTCACGTCGTGCGGCGAGATGGCGGCGGCACCGAAGAGGCGCTTGGGGTCGGCAGCGGCGATGTAGTCGTGGAGCCAGTCGTTGTAGGCCCGGCACGCCGCAGCCGCGAAGCGCGCGTCCATGGTCTCGAAGGCCGTGATGTACATCGCCGAGGTCGGATAGAGGATCGCCAGGTCGAGCCCCTCTTTGTCCATCGCCCGCACCTGGGAGGCCGGATCGAAGTCCCGCGCGATCTCCTCGGAGTACCGATCGCTCAGCGCCTTCTCTTCCGCGTCCGAGAGGGCCGGCCAGTCGCCGCGCGGCATGGCCGCCATGACCTCGCCCTCGACCATCGTGCGGATGTCCCAGCGGCGCTCGCTGAGTCGGCGAGGCGCGCGCGCCTTGAACTCGGAGGCGATGTACCGCTCCCAGAGGTCCACGGGCTCCATCACGTGCATCTCGGCGTCGATCATCCTGAAGCCGTTCTTCGCCATGGTCTCCCTCTCCCGTCGGCCGCGGGCTGGGCCGGTGCCGGCACCATAACAAAGGCGTCTACCTGCCGCAAATCCCGCGCCGGATGAGCGACGCGCGAACGGTCCCCGCGTGGACGTCTACTACCAGCACGTCCTGATCATCTGCCTCGTGTACGTGGTGCTCGGCCAGGCCTGGAACCTGGTTGGCGGCTATGCCGGGCAGTGGTCGCTTGGCCACGCCGCGTTCTTCGGGCTCGGGGCCTACACGTCCACCTTGCTCCTGCTGCGCCTGAACGTCACGCCCTGGCTCGGCATGCTCGCGGGCGGCCTCGTGGCCGCTGCGGTGGCCTGCGCTCTCGCCTTTCCGTGCTTCAAGCTACGCACGCACTACTTCGCCATGGCCACCCTCGCCATCGGCGAGACGTTGCGCGTGCTGTTCCTGGCCTTCGACTGGACGGGCGGCGCCAACGGGCTCGTGCTCCCCGTCCAGCGGATTCCCTCCTCGCTTGACATGCTCTGGGCAAGCAAGGTGCCCTATCTCGTCATCATCTTGGTCATGGCCGTGGCCATGACCCTCGCGGTCGCACAGGTCGAGCGCTCACGCCTGGGAATCTACCTGCGCGCCATCAACCAGGACGAGGAGGCGGCGGCGCGGCTCGGCATCGACCCGCGGCGCTACAAACTCGCCGCTCTCACTGGCAGCGCCTTCGTCACCGGGATGACGGGGACGTTCTACGCGCAGTACACCACCTACATCGATCCCTTCAGCGTCATGTCAACAACGCTCTCGGTCCGGATGGTGCTCGTGCCCGTCTTCGGTGGCTTGGGCACCGTGGCCGGGCCCATCGTCGGCGCCTTCGTGCTGATTCCGCTCTCCGAGGCCACGCGCGTCTTCTGGGGCGGCCGCGGGATCGGCATCGATCAGGTGGTCTACGGCGCCATCATCGTCTGGCTCACCCTGTGGACGCCCGGCGGCGTGGTCGCGCTCTGGAGACGTCGGCGGCGGGCCCGGCTCGTCCCGCGGCCAGCATGAGCCTGCTCGAGGTCAGCGGCGTGACGAAGTATTTCGGTGGGCTGACCGCGCTGGCCGGGGTGGACATTGCCGTCGAGGCCGGGGAGATCGTTGGGCTGATCGGACCGAACGGTTCGGGTAAGACCACGCTGTTCCACTGCATCGCTGGCGCGCTGACCCCGGACGGCGGCGATGTCCGACTGCGCGGTCGGAGTGTGGTGGGCCTGCTTCCTCATGCCATTAGTGCGCGCGGCGTGGGCCGCACGTTCCAGCTCGTGCGGATCTTTCCCCAGCTCTCGGTGCTTGAGAACGTGCTGGCCGGCCAGTCGCACCACGGCGAGGGCGTGCTGGCCGCCTTCGCGGGCGCGAGCGCGCCGGAGGTGCGGCGGCGCGCCCTGGGCTTCCTGGAGTTCATGGGCCTCGCAGACCAGGTCACCGCGCCCGCGAGCGAGCTCTCGTACGGGCAGCAGCGGTTGCTCGAGCTGGCCACCGTGCTCATGGGCGAGCCGGAGCTGATCCTTCTCGACGAGCCCACCGCCGGGGTGAATCCCGTACTCGTAGAGCGATTGCTCGCGAGGCTGCGCGAAATCAACCGGGGCGGCACGACCATCGTGCTCATCGAGCACAACATGGACGCGGTGATGGGCCTGTCCAGCCGCATGTACGCGCTGGCAATGGGGCGGACGATCGCCGAAGGCCCGCCGGCCTCGCTCCGGAGCAATCCGGCTGTCCTCGAGTCGTACTTCGGGGCGCCACGCGAGTCGCGGCTCCGGTGACGCCGCTCCTCCTCGTCGATGACGTGCATGCGACGTACGGGAAGTTTGACGTGCTGCGCGGGGTGTCGCTGCGCGTGACCTCCGGTGAGCTGGTTGCTGTCCTCGGCCCGAACGGAGCGGGCAAGTCCACCTTGCTCAAGACTATCGCGGGCTTCCTGCCCCCGCACCAGGGGTCGATCCGGCTCGACGGCGAAGAGATCGGCGCCCTCCGGCCTCCCGCGCTCCTGGCCCGGGGGATTGCCTACGTCATGCAGCGGAGCAGCCTCTTCCCCAAGTTGACGATCCAGGAAAATCTCGAGCTGGGAGCGTACACCCGCGAGACGACGGACCAGGTCCGCGCGGACATCGACCGCGTGCTCGCGCTGTTCCCGCGGCTCGCCGAGCGCCGCCAGCAGCTGGCCGACGGACTGAGTGGCGGGGAGCGGCGCATGCTGGAGATCGGGCGGGCGCTCATGCTCCGGCCGAAGCTCTTGCTCCTCGACGAGCCCACCATGGGCCTGGCGCCGCTCGTCATGGACCTGATCTTCGACAAGATTATGGAAGTCCGCGCGGCGGGCTCCACGGTGATCATGGTCGAGCAGAACGCGCGGCGTGCCCTCGAAGTGAGCGACCGTGCCTACGTGCTGGAGCAGGGACAGACGCGCGTGGAAGGCCGGGGCGAGGAGCTGCTGGCGAGTGAGGCGGTCCGCCGCGCCTATCTCGGCCCGGGGGCGGCCGGACGATGACCGCCGAGATCGTGCTGCAGTCGGTGGTCAGCGGCCTCATGTTCGGCGGCGTGATCGCGCTTGTCGCCGTCGGGATCAGCCTGATCTGGGGCGTCATGGATCTCATCAACTTCGCGTACGGCGAGTATCTGATGTGGGCGATGTACCTGACCTTCTTTCTCTACGCGACGGCCGGCCTCGAGCCGCTGCTGAGCCTGCCCATTAATGCCGTGATCCTGTTCGGGGCCGGCGTGCTGACGTACCGCCTCATGGTCCGCCGGGTCCTGCGCGGGCCGATCTTTGCCCAACTCCTGTCGACCTTCGGGTTGTTCGTGTTGTTGCGCTATACGGCGTGGCTCCTGTTCCGGCCGGACGACCGGCAAGCGCAAAGCGTGCTTGCCAGCGCCATCGTGAAGCTTGGGCCGCTCCGGGTGAGCGCGGGCGAGCTGGTGGCCTTCGCGGGCAGCGTGCTCGCCACCAGCGCGCTCTTCTGGTTCCTCAAGTCGACCAAGACGGGCAAGGCCTTGCGCGCCGTTGCACAGGACCGCGAGGCGGCGCTCGCCCTCGGGATCGAGCCCGACCGGCTCTACGCCATCGCCTGGGGGATCAGCGCGGCGGCGGCGGGTGTGGCAGGCAGTCTCGTCTCGTCTTTCATGTATGTGAACCCGCTCGTGGGCGACGTGTTTCTGCTGCCGGGGTTCGCCGCGGTGGCCCTCGGTGGCTTCGGCAACGTGTATGGCGCCTTCGCCGGCGGCCTGGTGATCGGGGTCGTGAACGTCACAGGCGGCACGCTCACCATGCCCAAGATAAAGCTCGCGCTGGTCTACCTGGTCTTCCTCGCTGTGCTATTTATGCGACCCAAAGGCTTGTGGGGCCGGTGAGGGCCGGTGATGCTCAACTCCAAGACGCGGGGAGCCCGAGCGCTCGAGGGAGGAAGCGATGAGACGAAGTGTGCTGAGCATGGTGGTGGCGGTCATCGGCGTGCTCGCGCTCGGGGCGGGTGCGATCCACGCCCAGGCGCCGAAGGAGGTCGTGGTCGGGGTGATCATCCCGCTCACGGGGCCGGCCCCGGGCACGGGGCAGGACTGCAAGCTCGGGGCGGAGTTCGCCGCCGATATGATCAATGGTGGCGTGAAGGCGGCGGCAGGCAGCGCGCTGCTCGGGGCGACCTGGACCGGCATCCCTTCCCTCGGCGGGGCCAAGCTCAAGCTCGTCTTCGCGGATAGTCAGGCGAGCCCAGAAGTGGGCCGGGCCGAGGCCGAGCGCCTCATCACCAGCGCCAAGCCGTCGGCCACCATGGGCGCCTGGCACAGCGGCGTGACCGTGGCCATTGCGCCGGTCATCGAGCGCTACCGCATCCCGCACACGACCGTGTCGACGGCCACCGAGCTGACCCAGCGCGGCTTCCAATACCTCTTCCGCGTAGGCGTCAACGCGCACCAGGGGGGGGAGGTGCTGTTCCAGTATCTAGACTGGATCGGCAGGGACGGCAAGAAGTGGAGCAAGCTCGGCCAACTCCACGAGGACACCGCGGCGGGGGTGAACTTCGCCAACGCCATCGAGGAGATGGCCAAGGCGCGGGCGATCCCCGTGGTGCTGCGCGTGCCCTACAGCCGCGAGCAGGCGAACATGGACAGCGAGATCCTGAAGCTGAAAGCCGCCGGCATCGACGTGCTCGTGCAGACGTCGTACACCTCGGACGGCATCATCATCAGGCGGACCATGCGCAAGCTCGACTACACTCCAGCCCTGATCTTCAGCCAGGGCGGGTTCGACGACGATCCGAAGTTCTACGAGGCGATGGGTGACGATGCCAACTATGGCTCCAAGCGGCAGCTCTGGAGCCCGGCCCTCTCGTCGACCAAGCCGATCCTCAAGGCCATCAACGACGAGTTCAAGCGGCGCAACGGGCGGGACATGAACGACAACTCCGTCCGCTATTTCACCAACGTCCAGGTGATCGCGGATGCCGTCAACCGCGCCCGTTCGGCGGACCCCCCGACGATCCAGAAAGCGATGGTGAACACGGATCTCAAGGCCGATCAGGTGCTGCTCGTCCACGGGGTGAAATTCGACGACAAGCACGACAACGTGCTGGCCAAGGCGATGGTCGCCCAGATTCTCGATCGCCAGCCGAAGATCGTGTTCCCGCCTGAGGCGGCGACGGCGAGGCCCGTGTGGCCGATCCCGGCGTGGAGCACGCGCTGAGGGCACGGCGGCCGGAGCGCGTCGCCAATTGACAGGCGGTTGGCTCGGGCGCGGCCTCAACCTAGCGGTCGCAGAATGGCCGGTAACCTCGGCATGAGGCGGGGATCGCGCGTCGAGAGCCAGCGCCCGCGGCACTTCTCGACGATCCGCGACTTTCAACTGGCCGACGTCATCGTCTTGCGCTCGCGTTGACACTCGCCAGGCCTGCGCCTAGACTTTCGCCCGTCCGCATGGACCGACCCCGCTTCACCGGACGCCGCCGCGACGATCACGGAGGAGGCCATGGCAATGAAGCCCTCGCACAGTCCACACCCTGTCTCGCGTCGCACCTTCCTTGCCGGGACCGCGGCCGGCGCCACCGCAGCCATGCTCGGCCGGGCGCCGGCGGCGCTCGGCCAGCAGGTGCGGGAACTCCAGGTCTGGCACACGGAGGTCGAGCCGCAGACGGTCAAGGTGATCCAGGACACCTCCATCGCAGAGTTCGAGAAGAAGTTCTCCGGCTTCAAGGTCAAGCAGCAGGCGCTGGGCTGGGGCGACCTCAACACGAAGCTGCTTGCCTCGCTCGCCGCCGGCAGTCCTCCCGATCTCACGCATCTCAATCCGTTCATGACGGCGTCGCTCTACAGCAAGGGGTTGCTGCGGCCGATGGACGAACTGGTCCGGGCTCTCGGCGAGAGCGACATCCAGGAGGCGACGCTCAAGCTGCAGTACTTCGACGGGAAGTACTACGGCGTCACCCATGCCCTGGGGGCGACGTACTTCGCCGAGCGCCGCGACCTGCGCGAGAAGAAGGGCATCAAGCCGCCCGAGACCTACGCCGACATGCTCAAGCTGGCCGAGGCCCTGACGGAGAGCGGGCGCTTCGCCGTCCAGATGCCGGGCGAGAAACTCTACATGGGCTTCGTGCACCCGGCGGAGTGGCTGGCCGGCAACGGTGGCGCCTGGGTGGATGCCATGAGCTGGCGGCCCCAGCTCAATAGCAAGTCCATGGTCGAGTCGCTGGAGTACGCCCAGAAGCTGAACAAGTTCATGCCGGCCGGCTGGTCCGGCCAGAAGTACCTCGACACCTTGGCCGCCCTCGCCAACGGCAAGATCGCCATGGCCCATCTGAGCGGCGCGCGGACCATCGGCTACATCGAGAAGTACGCGCCGGAGGGCATGCGCGACCCCGAGCACTTCGCGCCCATGCTGCGCCCGCGTGGCCCCTCGGGCCAGCGGGGGATTTCCGCGATGGACGGCGAGAACTGGGCGGTGTTCACCCAGTCGAAGTACCCGAATGAGGCCCTCGAGTTCCTGCGCCTCTTCTACCGGAAGGACTATTACCTCGCCTATTGCCACTCCGTGCCCATCCATCTGACGCCGATCTTCAAGTCGATGATCAGCGACCCCGCCTACCTGGCCAACGAGCGCATCAAGAAATGGCGACCGTGGCACGACGTGATGGTGACGGGGCTGCGCGACAAACGCTTCCTGCCCATCGGCTTCAGCCGCCCCGAGGACAACGCGCTGCCCTTCCTGGCCGAGCTGGACGGCTCAGGGATCGTGGCAGACATGGTGGTAGAGGTGATGGTGGGCGGCAAGAACCCGAAGGCGGAGGCCGACCGCGCGCAGAAGCGCGCCGAGGAGCTCCTGACCCAGCTGAACTTCAAGCGCTGGTCGTAGACCGCGCGCCGGAGCGAGGCCAGTGAGGAAGAACGCCCTCGCCGGGTGGCTCCTCCTGGCCCCCTCGCTGCTGCTGATCGGGGGCCTGATCCTCTACCCGATCCTCTACAACCTCTGGCTGAGCCTTTTCGACAAGCACGCCTTCATGCCCGTGCAGGCGTTCGTGGGGCTCCGGCACTACCGCTACTTCGCCACCGATCCGGAGTTCTGGTCGAGCTTCTACTACGGTGTCATCTACGCTGCGGTGACCATGGCGTTGCAGCTCGTTCTCGGGGTGGCCGCGGCGCTGCTCCTCAACGAGGCCTTCCGCGGGCGCAATCTGCTGCGCGGGGTGGTGCTCTTCCCGTACCTCATTCCCACCATCGTGGCGGTAATCCTCTGGAAGTGGCTCCTCAACGATTCCTTCGGTCTCGTGAATCACCTGCTGCTGGTGGTCGGCCTCGTCCACGCCCCGGTGGCCTGGCTGGGCAAGGACTACATCATGTCGTCTTTGATCATCACCAGCGTCTGGCAGTTCTTCCCGTTCGTGGTGGTGACCTACCTGGCGCGGCTGCAGACCATTCCTCCCGAGCTGTACGAGGCGGCGCGCGTGGACGGAGCCACCGCGTGGCGGCGCTTCCTGCACGTCACCTTGCCGGCCACGCGCACGGTGCTCTTCGTGATCATCCTGCTCCGCAGCATCTGGATGTTCACCAAGTTCGACACGGTCTGGCTCATGGCGGGCGACGGCGCGGTGAGCCGCTACATCCGCACCTTGCCCGTCTACGCCTACGCGCGAAGCTTCACTTACCTGCAGGCCGGCATGGGGGCGGCCCTAGCGGTTGTGATGTTCGGCATGCTCCTGGCCGCTACCGCCGCGTACTTCCGGGTCTTCCGCGACGAAGAGTTGCGGTCGTGAGAGGCGGGGAAGGGTCGCCGTGAGAGGCCCGGTCGTCGGTCGGGTCATCGGGCTGTACGCCGCGGGCGCCTTGTTGCTGCTGGTGGGCGCCTTCCCGCTCCTGTGGATGCTCTCCACGGCGCTGAAACCCTCCGGAGAGATCTTCGCCACCCCGCCGACGCTCGTCCCCGCGCGTCCCACGGCCACGAACTTCACGCGGCTGATGGCGGAAACGAACTTCCTCCTTTTCTTCCAGAACAGCCTGGCCGTGTCGCTGACCACAGTGCTGTTGACCTTGACCGTGTCGGCCCTGGGCTCCTATGCGCTGACGCGCTACTCGTTCGCCGGCCGCGAGAAGATCGCCGGGCTCATTCTGCTCACCTACATGTTCGCGCCGATCATGATCATCATCCCCTTCTACATCCTAGTGAAACAGCTCGGCATCGCCAACACGCACCTGGCCCTCGTCCTCTCCTACACGACGTTCTGTTTGCCCTTTTGCCTCTGGCTTCTCCGCGCCTTCTTTCAGAGCATCCCGCTCGAGCTGGAGGAGGCCGCGCTCGTGGACGGCGCCCACCGCGGCAAGGCCGTCTGGTACGTGGTGCTGCCGTTGGCCCTGCCCGGCCTCATCGCCGCCGGCATCTTCACGTTCATCCTGGCCTGGAACGACTTTCTTTTCGCGCTGGTGCTGATCACTTCGGAGGAGCTGAAGACCTTGCCCGTCGGGGTCAATGACCTCTTCAACGCCACCATCGTGGACTGGGGCATGATCATGGCGGCCGGCGTCATGATCACGGCGCCCACCGTGGCCTTCTTCGTGGCCGTCCAGCGCTACCTCATCCAGGGCTGGGGCGCCGGCGGCGTGAAGGGTTAGGGAAGGCGCCATTCTCTCGAGGCCTTGCCCAGGCCGCGCGGGGTGAGATAGTAGTCGGGCGGACGTTCCCTCAGCGCGTGAGTCCGTCCTGGCAACCTCGACGATGGGAGGAGACTCGCGATGACCCCCGTCACCATCAACGGAAAGCGCTACGATGTCGACCTGCCAGACGAGACCCCCCTCTTATGGGCGCTGCGCGACCAGCTGGGGCTCACGGGGACCAAGTTCGGCTGTGGCATGGCGCTGTGTGGCGCCTGTACCGTGCATGTCGACGGCCAGCCGGTGCGCTCCTGTCTGACGCCGATTTCCGCGGTGGCGACCAAGAAGGTCACCACCATCGAGGGAATCGGCGCGGACAAGGTCGGCCATGCGCTGCAGGCGGCGTGGGTCGAGATGGGCGTGCCGCAGTGCGGCTACTGTCAGTCCGGGCAGATCATGTCGGCGACGGCGCTGCTCAAGCGCAATCCAAAGCCCACCGATGCCGATATCGACGACGCCCTGAGCGGCAATATCTGCCGCTGTGGCACGTACATGCGCATTCGGACCGCCATCAAGCGGGCGGCGAGCCGCCAGGGAGGCGCAGCATGAACGCGCCGCGCGATCTGAGGCCACCGACGGTGGGAGATGCCCCGCTCGCGCGAGGGCTGGTGCTGGCCAACGTGAGCCGGCGGCGCTTTCTTCAGGGAGCTACTGCGCTCGGCGGGCTTGTCATCGCCGCCGGACTTCGGTCCGACCTGGGCGCCCAGGATCCCCCCAAGAAGTACGGCGCCGACGGCATGGCGCATGGTTGGGTCGACGACCCGCTGGTGTTCGTGGCCATCGCCGAGGACGGCACCGTCACGATCGTGTGCCACCGGGCCGAGATGGGGCAGGGCGTGCGGACCGGCATGCCGATGATCGTCGCCGACGAGCTGGAGGCCGACTGGAAGCGCGTGAGGGTCGTGCAGGCGACCGGTGACGAGCAGCGCTTCGGCAATCAGGACACCGACGGCTCGCGCAGCACCCGGCATTTCTTTGACCCGATGCGCCGCTGCGGGGCGGCCGCGCGCACCATGCTCGAGGCCGCCGCCGCGGCGCGCTGGAAGGTGCCCGTGGCCGAAGTCGAGGCGAAGAACCACGAGGTCGTGCATCACCGGACCGGCCGGCGCCTCGGATACGGGTCGCTGGCCAAGGCCGCGGCCAATCAACCCGTCCCTCAGCGGGACACGCTGCGCCTCAAGACGCCGGCGCAGTTCCGCTACATCGGCAAGGGTGAATTGAAGCTGGTCGACGGCCGCGACATCGTCACCGGCAAGGCCCAGTACGGCATCGACACGCGGCTTCACGGCATGCTCTACGCGGTGGTGGCCCGTCCTCCGGTGTACGGCGGCAAGCTCGGCAGCTATGACGCCGCGGAGGCCCTCAAAGTCCCGGGCGTGGTGCGCGTGGTGGAAATCGAGGCCAGCCCAGGGCCCCCTGACGTTCTGGGCCATCATCGCGCCGACGATGACGAGCGCGGGCGCGGTAATTGGCGGATAGCTCCCGACCATTGCGATGATCGGGCTGAAGAAGGGGGCCAGCAGGAACAGCGCGGCCACCGCGATGCTGGTCAGGCCCGT